>CAITND010000277.1 GCA_903893625.1 uncultured Oscillatoriales cyanobacterium | reverse complement strand
AACCTTGGCGTTCGCGTAGCGTGTGCGAAGCACTCAGCTAACTTTACCCTAGAAATAGGAGTTAGGAGGGCCACCATACCCTCCTCCCTGAAAGGGGAAATATAAAGCCTAACTAGAAGTTAGGGGTTTCTACCCATTTTTATGATGAAAAGTTCCCGTAGAAATTTTTAGTTAGGGGTCACAAAAGCTAGACCTTGGCTTCGCGTGTTGACCTTATGTAGCGGGTTTTAAACTCCTGTTTGCTGCTCCTCCTAATTCTTGTGGCTGGCTCCTATGTTTTATAACGATATGCCTTTAATCATCCCGCTTTTGGCAACGGGCTATGTTTTAACGATTTATCTGCTCTTAGCCCTGGCTAAGTATACAACAAATATCTCTCGATTGCGCTCGTGAACTACCCACACTTCTCTACGAGTAAGTGTGGGCTTCCAACTTCGACGGGGATAGCATCTGATAGAACAGAAGTTCCATTAGATGACTTACATCCCCTCAGATTGGCAGTTGAGGTAACAATCCTTGAATTGCTTTTCTTGATAACCCCTTCCCTGTTGTTTTATAGGTTTCTTTGCACAAGTTTAAGGCATAATTCCAATACCATCGGCAACAGCCAAAGCTTTGGGCTAAGGCTATTTGTTGCTCAATAGTTGGATAGATACGGTACTTGTAAGCTTGAAACATTATCGCTTTCAAAATCTTTGATATAATCTAACACATTCTTGTTAATTTTGTCGGTCAATCCCGACAAAATTAACTTGGGGGAGTCCGTGTTGTTACTGAGCTTGTCGAAGTATCCCACGCTGATTTCTGGTTGTTTTCTCGTTTGGCGAAATTCAGCGTGGGACTTATGGCTCCCCCAAACCCCCTCGCAAGTTAAATCAGTCATTAGTAAACAGTAATCAGTAATCGGTGAAAGAGTTAAGAGTTAATAGTCAATCGTTAATCTGACGACTAACGACTGACGACTGATGACTGGTAAGGGCGGGGTTACCCTGCCCTTACGACTGATTACTGATTACTGGATTAGCAGGTTCTAGGATGGGTAAGGTAGTGGCTTCTACCAGAGGAGTGAACCCCAACCACTGAACTGAAATAGAAGCAAACTGTTGAGGACAACCACTCACACAAAACCGAGTCGGTTTGGGGGAGTGGGTATTCCGCAGTCCTAACAGTTCTAATTCTTTAGCAGCAGCTTTCACTAAAGAGACGGCTGGGTCAACAAGTTGAACGTGAGCCGGAAGGATTGAACGCAATACAGGGGCTAAATGGGGATAATGGGTACACCCATAAATTAACGTATCAATTTGCTGTTGTATTAAGGGGGTTAAATAGTCCCGTGCGACTTGATAGGTATAAGGATCATGAATCCGGTTTTCTTCAATTAAGGGAACAAATTCTGGACACCCCACTTGCCACACTTGAACTGAATGATCTGTTTCCTGAATGGCGTGACGATAGGCATTACTAGCCGCCGTTGCGGGGGTGGCAATCACCCCAATGCGCTTCCCGTGTCGCACGGCTGCTTGAGCACCGGGAAGAATTAATCCCAGTATGGGGATATCAAATTCATCTTGAACGGTTTCTAAGGCTAGGGCGGAACTGGTGTTACAGGCCATGAGAATCATTTTGGCATCCTGTTGTATCGCCCACAGAATAATGGGACGGACAAACTGCACGATTTCCTCTCGTGAGCGGGTTCCATAGGGTAACCGTGCGGTATCTCCAAAGTAAAGAACAGATTCACTGGGGAGTTGACGGTAAAGTTCCCTTAAAACCGTTAATCCTCCGACACCACTATCAAATATTGCGATTCTTTTTTGTCGATTGTCCGTTGTCATGGGTTAAAAATCAGTCTTTGATTGTTTGTTATCGATGGTTAGTAGGTCAGTTGTCAAGTCTGTTGGCTAGCGAGCGAGGACGCTCCCACTGCTTACTACCCCTAATTCCACTGCCACCCAGACAGGTTTTCAAATTTTATTGAAAACCTGTCTGGGACACATCTAAATATTAGGAAATATCCGTTTGATTTTGGAGAAGATTTTGAGTCAGAGAGGCTAACTTTTCTAAACTCTCTTCTAATTCCGTTGCCCGTTTTTTAGAGGTGAGTTTGCGTTTGATGGCTTCCCGTGCTAAATCTTCTCGATTTCGTTTCAACGCCTCTACAGCGACTTGATTCCAAGAATTCATCTCGTCTAAAGCTTGTTTATACTGAGGATGAACATCATCCCACGCGACCCGAATTTCCGCTAAAGCTTGATTTAAAAGATGATTGGCATCTTGGGGTGGTGTTCCCATGAAGGCTTGTTTGAGAGGCTCAGATAAGGTATCAATATTAATATCACGAAGAAGCGGAATAAAATTTTCAACCTGTTGACTTTTACTTACTCCGGTCACGCACCAAGTCGCAAAATGTTCACAATTATTAAACAGTAAATTATATTGTTTTTCTCCTAAGCGACTTTCGGCACGGTTAAGGACAGTATCGGGAATATAACGAATGGGATACTGTCGCTGATAAATCTTTCGACCTTTAGAAAAAGTATCGATAGAAGTCCGTTCAATAATTTCACTGGGTTTACGATAATGAATGACGGTTCCATCCCCACAATCAATCCCATGATGTTCATATAAACCCTCTAGGTTGTAAAATTCTCGAAAAACATAGATTTGGTCGCCTCTTGCCATTATATTTTTAATTGTTTCTCCACGCACTGTTTATATTTTAACGGTTTTGAGGCGAATATCTAGGGCGGTTATTTCACGGATATTGGTTGAGAAAATTCATCACCTCAGTATCGACAAGGGGAGGCGAGAATAGATATCCTTGTCCAAATTCACAGCCAAGTTGCGCTAAAATTTCCAGTTGATGGCTAGTTTCAATTCCTTCAGCAACAACTTCTAAACCCAAACTATGAGCCAGGTTAATAATTGTTTTGGCAATCTCAAAATCCTTATTCCCGACTTGGATATTCTGCACAAAAGAGCGATCTATTTTTAAGGTATCTACGGGTAACTGTTGTAAATAACTTAAAGAAGAATATCCTGTGCCAAAATCATCAATTAACAATCGAATTTTTAAGGCTTTTAATTGCTCTAATAATCCGGTAGCATAGGTAATATTCTCCATCAGATTACTTTCTGTAATTTCCAATTTTAGGCTAAAAGGGGGAAGTTGTAAAGACTCTAAAACCTGTTCAACTTCTGCCAGTAAATTAGGATGTCGGAGTTGAATCTCCGAAAGATTTACACTCACATATAAGTTAGGAAATTGTAGTTTCCATTGTAATAAATGCTGGCAAGCTTGGGATAGAACTAATTGTCCCATTGAGACAATTAATCCGGCTTTTTCTGCTAGTTTAATTAACTGAATGGGAGACACAAACCCCCGTTGAGGATGAGACCAACGCACTAAAGCTTCAAATCCGACTATTTGTTGAGTTTTAAGTGAAACAATCGGTTGATAATTTAAACTCAGTTGATGACGTTCAATCGCCCGTTGTAAATCGGCTTCTAATTGCAGATGTTCCGCCACAACTGTTGCCATACTGGGTTCATAAAATACCGTTGATCCTCGTCCTTTTTGTTTGGCATAATACATAGCAGTATCTGCTGCTTGTAGATAATCTTCAGGACGTTGACTCTGGAATTGATCCAACACAACACCAATACTGGTGGCGGATGAAATTGTTACTGTATCTAACCGAAAAGGAAAATCTAAAGCGGCATGAATGCGTTCAATTTTTTCGCTTAAAACATTAGAATCAGCAATATCCGTGAATAAAATTGCAAATTCATCAGTTCCAACTCTAGCCACGACATCCCTCGAACTGACACAGGTTTGAAGTCGTTGGGCGACTGCAATTAACAGTTGTTCGGCTAACAGATGACCAAAGCCATATTTAAGGGGTTTAAACCGATCAATATCTAAGGATAAAACGGCAAAAGTCTTGATTTTTTTTTGGGGATGCTGAATAGCAAATTGTAAGCGTTCTAATAATAAACTGCGGTTGGCTAATCCGGTGAGTAAATCATTAAAAGCATAGCGCTCAAGTTGAGCTTTCGTTTGCAACCGTTCGGTGACATCTTGAGCTAAAACCACTTCAGCAAATTGCCCTTTCCAGTCTAAAGTATGGGCTGTTACTTCTACAGCGATTAATGTTCCATCTTTTTTTTGATGTCGCCAGATCCCAATACGATTGTATCCCATCTGAATTTGAGACAGGCTATCTAATAGTCGCGGAATATCTTCAGAAGGTCGAATTTCTGTAATTTTCATCGAGAGAAATTCCGCTTCTGAATAGCCATAATGTTGAATGGCGGCTTGATTAACAGCCAGAAATTTTAGGTTTTGCAAGTCATACACCCACATGGGTTGGGGATGGGCAAAAAACAAGGTTCGATACCGTTGTTCAGAGTTCTCTAAACGACGAGTTCCTAAGCGCACAAAAAAGTAGAGAAGGGCACTGGTAATTAAGACAAAAACTCCTCCTTTTACACTTTGAATCAGGGTTAGAAATTGAGGGTTAGGGGCAAGAAAAGCCAGTAGTTGATCGGATGAAAGAATCCAAATACTACTGAGAAAGGCATAAAGACTAGCCACTTGACGGGCTAGATTTTTAGATAAAAAGCGATCGCGTGTCACTGTAAAAATACAGTCTGACGACTGCTGCGGGCTGAGATTTCCATGAGTTACAGTTTAGACTAAATTGCTAGGTTTGCAGAAGGGCACTAAACGCGCTAAAGTCTTAAAGGTTAGTCGTGGCTTGCATCTTCAGAAAATTATGAGCGTTTCTCCTAGTGCATCCTCTGCACCCGCACAACCGAATAATTCCCTTCCCCCAAATGCAGACTATCGCCAGCTTGATCGGGAAAAGTTATCGGAAATGATGCAACGCTATATCGAAGTCAAAGAACAATATCCCCATGCCTTACTATTATTTCGGGTGGGGGATTTCTTTGAGTGTTTTTTTCAAGATGCCATTACAATAGCGCAAGAATTGGAATTAGTACAAACCACGAAACACGGGGGCAAAGAAGTCGGGCGAGTTCCGATGACGGGTGTTCCCCATCATGCAGTAGAACGCTATGCTACGATGCTATTAGAAAAAGGCTATGCGGTGAGCATTTGTGATCAAGTCGAAGATGCGGAAATTGCAGCACGAGAAAAACGCCAAGTGCGTCGAGAAATTACCCGAATTTTAACCCCCGGAACTCTCACCGATGATGGAATGCTCAAAGGTCGTCTGAATAATTATTTAGCAGCAGTTGTGATCGCTGGAAACCATTGGGGGTTAGCTTATGCGGATGTTTCAACGGGGGAATTTTTAACCACACAATCACAAAATTTAGAACAATTAACCCAGGAGTTAATGCGGTTACAACCGTCGGAAGTTTTAGTTCCCATTAATGCGCCGGATTTGGGAAAAATGTTGCGTCCAGGAGAAAAATCTAATCAGTTACCGGATTGTTTACCGAATTGTTTTTGTTATTCTTTGCGATCGCAACGTCCCTTTAGTTTAAGTGAAGCTCGAAACCAACTTTTAGAACAATTTCAACTGCGGTCTTTAGAAGGTTTAGGATGTGATCATTTACCTCTGGGAGTGCGGGCGGCAGGAGGATTATTAGATTATTTAGATGATACCCAAAAGGAAAATCCCGTTCCTCTACAAAGACTTCATACCTATACAATTACGGATTATTTAATTTTAGATTATCAAAGTCGTCGCAATTTAGAAATTACCCAAACCGTTCGAGATGGGACGTTACATGGATCTTTATTATGGGCATTAGACAAAACCAGTACCGCTATGGGGGGGAGGGCGTTGCGTCGTTGGTTATTACAACCGTTATTAGATATTCGAGGAATTAGAGCACGTCATGATACGATTCAAGAGTTAGTAGAAAATCATGAATTAAGATATAATTTACAACAATTACTCCGCCAAATTTATGATTTAGAACGATTAACGGGACGGGCAGGAAATGGTACAGCTAACGCCAGAGATTTAGTGGCTTTAGCTGATTCTTTAGGCAAATTACCGGAATTATCGGTTTTAGTTAGTCGGGGCAATTCTCCCTATTTAAAAGCCTTGCAAACGGTGCCACCCCTTTTAGAAACCTTAGCCCATAAAATTCAAGCTTATTTAGTAGAATCTCCGCCTCAACATTTAAAAGAAGGAGGTGTCATTCGTTCGGGAATTGATGAACAATTAGATGCGATGCGGGTATTAGCAGAAGCAGATCAACAATGGTTAGCAAATTTAGAAGTTCAAGAACGAGAACGCACGGGAATTTCTACTTTAAAAGTGGGTTTTAATAAAGCTTTTGGCTATTATATTAGTATTACTCGTTCTAAATTAGATCAAGCTCCAAATGATTATATTAGGAAGCAAACCTTAACCAATGAAGAACGATTTATTACCCCGGAATTAAAGGAACGGGAAGCCCGAATATTAACCGCTAAAGATGATTTAAACCAACTGGAATATGAGCTATTTGTGCGGTTAAGATCGGAAGTGGGAGAACACTCGGAATTGATTCGAGATGTATCTCGCGCCGTTGCTGCAATTGATGTGTTATGTGGGTTAGCGGATATTGCGGTTTATCAAGGCTATTGTCGTCCTGAAATGATCAATAGTCGAGAAGTTAAAATTATTGAAGGGCGCCATCCCGTTGTCGAAAAATCCTTACCGCCTGGGTTTTTTGTTCCGAATACAGCCCAGTTAGGAAATACGGAGGATACTTTAGAAACCGAAGGCATTAAACCCTATTCTTACCCCGATTTAATTATTTTAACAGGGCCGAATGCCAGTGGTAAAAGTTGTTATTTAAGGCAAATTGGCTTAATTCAATTATTAGCCCAGGTGGGGAGTTTTGTCCCTGCTAAATCCGCTAAATTAGGAATTTGCGATCGCATTTTTACCCGTGTAGGGGCGGTGGATGATTTAGCAACGGGTCAATCAACCTTTATGGTAGAAATGAATGAAACCGCTAATATTTTAAATCATGCCACACCCAAATCCTTAGTATTATTGGATGAAATAGGTAGAGGAACTGCAACCTTTGATGGATTATCAATTGCTTGGTCAGTAGCGGAATATTTAGCCACAGAAATTCGTTCTCGGACGATTTTTGCTACCCATTATCATGAATTAAATGAACTAGCTTCGATTATTCCCAATGTGGCTAACTATCAAGTTACTGTTAAAGAATTACCCGATAAAATTATATTTTTGCATCAAGTTCAACCCGGAGGTGCAGATAAATCTTATGGAATTGAAGCGGGGAGGTTAGCAGGTTTACCGGATGTGGTGATTCAACGGGCTAAACAAGTGATGCGTCAAATTGAAAAGCATAGTAAAATTGCGATGGGATTGAGAAAGGGAATTAAGAAACAGGATAAAAAAGATAATTCTGGAGAACAGTTAGATATTTTTGAGGATTAATTTCAAAAATGGTTTATAATAGTGGTAAGCTGTTAAGTGTTTAAACAGTATTACCCTAGCGTTCTCAAGGGTTATAAGATAAAAAATCGGAACGCAACAGCCTATGGGTGCAACTTTGATCATGAATTGAATTGAGGAATAGAAACCCCATGAATAAAATATCTGGAAATAAAATTTTTAGGTCAGCCATTTTAGGGTTAGTTCCCATTACCCTAAGTTTTACGACACCTGCAAATACGGCGACTCAATCTTATCCAACTGTTTCTGAAAGTAATCCTCAATTACAATTAGCACAGACTACAATTGGATATTGTACCGTTGCTGACCCCACAGGAACCCCCCTGAATGTTCGACAAAAACCCAATGGAAAAGTTATTGGAAGCCTTAAAAATGGAACCATTGTAGCATTAGGAGAAACCGATGGAAGTGAGGGAGAAAAATGGACAAAAATTATTAAACCCTTACAAGGTTATGTTTGGTCAGATTACTTAAAAGATTGTAGATATTAGTCAGAAATATAGCTGTATATCCTAGCGAGTGAGGACACTCACACTACAAGGGTTGCAAGATTTTGGTATAGGAAATTTACCTATTAACACCCATTCGTAATTCGTAATTCGTAATTCGTAATTCGTAATTCGTAATTACCCATTCTTTAAAACAATCTTAATTTAATTTCCTGACTTCTTGATGCACAGTCATCCCAATTTCTAAGGCTTCATTTAATAACTGTCCGTATTCAGTAGCTTGGTTGGTAACATCTAAAGCCATTAATGCGGAGAGGTTGTTTTCTAAATTCAAAAATAATTCATAACGACGACCCATAAAATCTTGATGTTCTCTTAATATTCGTTCAGTTTTTAATCCATTGATTAAACTATCATGGGTAATTTGTAAGGCTTTAATTACATCTTTTCTGTTAATTATATCAGCTTGTAAGTTCCCAACAGCAACTAATTGATCCAAAATTTCAACCGCTTTAATCACATCATTATATTTATTAACTTCTTCTAGTAAACTGGCTAACCGAGTTAAGGATTTTGCTTTTTTGATCATGTACCCATTCCAACTCATTATTGATATAAAAGAAATCGTTATAGTAATTCCTAACACCTGAATAAATAAATCAAAATCTTGATTAGAATAGACTATTTTGCGAGAAATCACTAAAGCCAAGGGGAGAGAAAAAACTAAAGTTAAACCTAAGATTAAAATTTGATTCAAAAATAGAGATAAAATTTTATTTGGATCTCGCCAATTTTTCAGCCGATATAAATTTCCGATTAATACATCCCCTGGGGAAATTCCCGATAATTCCTCTAATTCTGATTCCGTAATTTTAAATTGAGCTAAATCCTGCTGACTCATGATTTTTGATTCATATAAAAACTTGATTTTTGATGTAGAGATATTGATTAAATATCCCTACATAATATATTAATTCAATCCCAATAAAGAGCCAATGGAATTCAATAAACTAACATAAAAATTACTTTCCCGTTCTCTCAACAGTTGAAAGGGTATTCCAGGGGAACCAAAAAAAGGTCGTAATGTCCAACCCAGTTGAGTTCCGACAAAAGCATAGAGGGCCAACCAAAACCTTAAAATATTCAGTCTCAGTTCTTTTCCTTCCGTATCTTCTAGGGAAAAGTATTGCATTCCTTCATAGAAAAATTTTACCCCCAATCCTCCAGTAATTGCCATAATGATTACATTTAATAACAGAAAAAAGTTATAATCATTGGTACTCAATAGAAAAAATAAAGCCACAGGAGCAAACCCGAACATCAAAACACTAATCATTGCCATTGCCGTCATTAACAGCGTTAAATATTGCTGAAACGTCCGTTTTGACCCAAACATAACATTGAAAAAGTATAGAGTTGGGAAACAAATAATTAACGTCAATAAATACAATGCAGGTAGCTTAACCGCCGATATTAATGCCTGTAAAGGACTACTTGATGAGCCAATAATCGCGCCATAAATCCCAAAAAATACCGTACTTGAAACCAATAATCCGATCAGTTTAGATTTAAGTTTAACTCCTGTTTTGATCTCCTCTAAAAATTGTTGTCTTTCTCGCAATAAAGTCATAACAACATTAAAGTGATTCATTTTGTTCTCCCTATTTAGAAAATTAAAATCGTGCCAGTCATTCATTAACTGACTTAGAAAAGTTGTTGTGAGCCTATTATATTCTATCTAAAATCAAACTGCTAAGGGAAAAAATATATTTTTATTTTCAGAAATAGATGAATGATAATGTGTAGTTAAATGATTAACTCAAGTTGCCTCAAAAATGAATCCATAAACCTATATTCTATGGGATGAAATCGTGATACCGGAGAACTTGAGGACAGAAAATACTAGCGATTCAACCCAGAGAATGGCAAAATTGAAACTGTTTGGCTTTTTGTTCGCCAAATGCCTATACATCTAATACAGTTGTAGGGGTTAGATTTTTAGGAGGTTTTGCGAGTTAGATGAATATTCAAGAGATTTTTGCCAAAGGTGGGCCAGCAATGTGGCCGTTGCTGATCTTGTCCATTTTATCGACGAGTGTGGTCATAGAAAGGATTTGGTTTTGGAGTACGACCCTGACCAAAGAAAAACAAATCGTTAACCGAGTCATTGACTCAGCCCGACGGGGACAATGGGGGAAAGCCCATCAAATTGCTAAACAATCTAGCAATCAACCAATGGGACGTTTTCTCTATGCACCCCTGCGTTTACAGTCTCCCGACCCCGAACTTTTTCGTTTAGCCCTAGAAGCGGCGGCGGATGAAGAATTAGCTTTTATGCGTCGGGGCGATAAAATTTTTGAGGCGGTGATTGCGATGGCCCCTCTGTTGGGACTATTGGGAACTGTGTTAGGGTTAATTAACTCCCTGGGTTCTATTCGTTTAGGAGATATTGGCACTTCATCGTCTGCGGATGTCACCTTGGGGATTGCGGAAGCCTTAATTTCAACCGCAACGGGAATGATTGTAGCCATCATTAGTTTAGCATTTTATCGATTGTTTCAGGGGTTAATGTTTGGTCAAACCAAAATATTTCGGAAAGCGGGAAATGAATTAGAATTGATGTATCGTCAGAATTGGCCCTATGCTAAATCTCAGTTACAAATTCCTGACACCGAAGATGAAGAGGAAGAAGAAGAAACCGAAGAACCGATTTTGAAACATTTACTGGTAGACCGAGAGAATAACAACTCTAATACTGAACCCGAAAAAACCATTAAACCCGCAGAACGGTCTAAGTTTTTGGATGAGGAAGAAGACGGAAAATAATTTTTTTTAACGGCTCACTCTCTCATTATTCCCCTAGAAAAATCACAAAAATTAATCCCAAAAATTTTATGAAAATTAGAACAGATTCGACCGCCGACGAAGCCAGAATAGAATTAATTCCTTTAATTGACGTGGTGTTTTGTATTCTCACGTTCTTTATATTGGCATCCCTACAATTAACTCGTCAACAGGCGATTAATGTGGATTTGCCCAAAGCGAGTACAGGGGAAACCCAAATGCAAAAAATGTTAGTCGTGGGGATTGATACGGTCGGACGAACCTATATTGAACAACAACCTGTTAATCAAGAACAATTAGACCGAGCATTATTACGATTTCGACGTTGGAATCCTAATGCTTTAATTGTGTTATATGCCCCTAAAGAAGCCCGTTATAATGATGTTGTTAGCGTTTTAGACCGTTTGAGAGCCATTGGCGGAGAACGAGTCGCCCTGGCTACATTACCCAGTTCTCAGGAAATTCAACCGCCCACAAACTCTTTAAACCCCACTTTAACCCCTCCAAATCCCTCTAATCTCACCCCGCCTTTTGCCCCGACAACGCCCAATTACGGGGATACACTTCCCCCGATTTCTCCGGTTTCTCCCTCTCTTCCTAACCGTCCTAATAGTCTTCCTTCCCAGGATAGTCCGGTCTTAACGCCTTCAATTCCCGAACCTGATAACACAAATCCTTTAGTTCCTCAAATTCCCTCTTCTGATAATACTTTTCCGTCTGAAGGTCAAGGACAAAGAGGATTATAGCAGGGAACAGGGAAGAAAAGATTTCACCCCCCGAACCTGTTAGTAAGGGGGGTTATATATTGGGTTTGATCCTATTGATAAAAGAGCGATCGTCGATTCCAATCTGATCAAATCCCGTTATTTATTCTTCTTCGGAACTGGCATCAATATCTTCATCATCATGGCTATCTACCTGAACGACAGAATTCGATGAAACCACAGCGCCACTATCTAACGCCCCTCGAACTTTTTGTTCAATTTCTTTTGCCAAAGTTGCATTTTCTTCCAAATAAGTTAGGGTTTTATCCCGTCCTTGACCAATATTATCGCCGTTGTAACTATACCAAGCTCCTTTGCGTTTTAATACCCCCGTTTCTTCCGCTAAATCAACTAAACAACCCAAGGTAGAAATCCCTTTTCCGAAGATAATATCAAATTCAGCAATACGGAAAGGAGGGGCAATTTTATTTTTAGCCACTTTAACTTTAGCCCGAATTCCGTATTCATCCGTTCCCCGTTTTAAGGTTTGAATTCGGCGAATATCTAAACGTACAGAGGCATAGAATTTTAACGCATTACCCCCCGTTGTGGTTTCCGGGTTGCCATAAGTTACCCCAATTTTTTGACGCAATTGGTTGAGGAAAATAACAGTACAATTCGACTTACCAATATTACCCGTAATTTTGCGTAACGCCTGACTCATTAACCGAGCTTGTAACCCCATGTGAGCGTCCCCCATATCCCCTTCAATTTCAGCCCTGGGAACTAAGGCGGCAACGGAGTCAATTACAATAATATCAACGGCCACAGACCGGACTAACTGATCCACAATTTCTAAGCCCATTTCTCCCGTATCCGGTTGAGAAACGAGTAAATTTTCGGTATCGACGCCTAAGACAGCTGCATAGCTGGGATCTAGGGCGTGTTCTGCGTCTACAAAGGCGGCGACTCCTCCAGCTTTTTGGACTTCTGCGATCGCGTGTAAAGCTAATGTGGTTTTACCCGAACTTTCTGGCCCATAGATTTCAATCACCCGTCCCTTGGGTAAACCGCCTCCCAAGGCTAAATCTAGGGTTAATGCGCCACTGGGAATGGTTTCCACTTTCATCCGGGTGGCATCCCCTAACCGGACAATGGCACCTTTGCCAAAGCTGCGCTCAATTTGGTTTAAAACTTGGGTTAGAGCTTTTTTCTTTTCAGCACTAGAATTATCTTTAGCCATTCGCTGTAATTTTAAGTAACGGTTAACTGTAAGCATCCTAGCCACCCTAGCCGCCAGTCTGCATAACTGGTATGGTAGCAGTTTTGCTTCGGTTGTGACTATCGGAGATCTGCCTTGCCATCGGTGAGCTTAACAATTTTTTGCAGTCTATCTGCACAAGCTCTCAGGGAACCTTTCTCGATTATAGGGTAATATTGATGTTTTCGTCAATATAAATTGCAGATCAATTTTTAAATAATCAAAATTTTGCCTCGTAACTTATGCCCTATCGATATATTTTGTTTTACAAACCTTATGATGTCTTGAGTCAGTTTACCGATGAAGATCCGACAACGACTCCCCGGAAAACCCTTAAAGATTTTATATCTATTCCTTTAGTTTACCCCGTTGGACGTTTGGATCGAGATAGTGAAGGATTGTTACTATTAACAAATAATAATTTAGTCAAACATCGTTTAATTGATCCTAAATTTGCCCATCCTCGAACCTATTGGGTACAGGTAGAACGCATACCGGACAAAATCGCGTTACAACAGTTGGGTCGGGGGGTGCAACTCCAAGATTATCGCACAAAACCTGCCCAGGTGAAATTACTTCCCACAGAACCCAGTTTACCGCCTCGTGAGCCCCCGATTCGGTTTCGCAAAACTGTCCCGACGGCTTGGTTAGAACTAACCTTAACGGAGGGTCGTAACCGTCAAGTGCGGAAAATGACGGCGGTGGTAGGGTTTCCGACTTTACGGTTAGTCAGAGTTGCGATCGCTCATTTAACGTTAAATGGACTCAAACCGGGTCAATGGCGAGATTTAACGGATGTAGAATTGAAAAAATTGATGCAAATACTAAAAAACTAGCATCTCAGAAACCAGGTTTTTTCTCAAGCTCTTAGTTTCCCTAAAAGTTATCGGCAAAAACCCGGTTTCTACAGATCTAGGAAAGGAAGGTTGGTGCTCTGATTTAATTTTAAACCAACTCAATACTAGATCTTTACAAAAAAAACTAAAATCTTTAAACTAACCCCTGTTAATTCCTGGATCAGCAGACTATATTAAATCTATAGATTATCGGTATTGATACCGTAATCTATTTTGATTTAAAATTTAATCCAGAGAATTTAACATGAATATTGCACCCAAATCTACTATGAAATCACTCATAGTAGCCACTCCTGTCATTGCTTTATTAAGTAGTGTTTCTCCTAGTTTTGCCGGGACATTAGCTAATGCTGAAGCTGACACCTTAATTTATAATTTCAGTCAAGTTCCTACCAGCATTTCCACGTTTACAGATACTCAAACCCTAGCATTAGCTTGGAAAGGGACTGTATTCGCTGAAGCGAATGCTAATGCTTATTTTGATGTTAATTTCTGTTTGGAACCTGACAATTGTTTTACCCTGGCTAACAATAGTTCTCAAGCGATAACTCTAGGAGAAGGTCAAGAATATTTAGGTTTAGCTCAAAGTCAAGCAGCAGCTATTGGTTATCAATTTGAAATTGCTGAAAATCAAGAATTTTCTTTCGATTTTTTCTCGTTTTTAAATTTAGAAACCCAAAAATCACTGCAACAAGAATCTGCTCAAGCAGAGAATTATATCGCTTTCTATTTGTTTGAAGATTCTACCAATAATTTGTTAGATTTCTTTAGTCTAAATAGCTCGTTAAATTCTTCTAATAAACATAATTTATCGATCCAAAATAGTCAGGGGTTTCAATTATCACCGTTGACAACAACAAACCCTGAAGAAAATCAAGCATCTGTCAATATTTTGTTATCAGGATTATACTCTCGTCAGTTTAGTGAAGGTCAAAACCTAACGTTAATTACCTATCAAAAGAGTGCAACAATTGTCAAAGCACCTGAACCCTCAACTGCTTTGAGCTTATTAATTTTCGGTGCATTAGGAACAGCATTAGGCTTGAAAAAGAAATCCAGTTTATCTGATTAATCTTGTCAACTAATCAGTTTCGGGGTGCATTTTATCGGGTTACAATAACTTTAAAGTAAAATTTTAAGTGTTATATAGCCGATAATTCAATTCACTAGCTAACCAATCTTTAAATAGTTTCTGAAGAATCTCTTGATAACGTTCAGGAGTCAATTCAGCTTGAATAAACTCCTCAACTAAGATTAAATGATAACCTTGGTCAGTTTTGACTGGAGTTAATATTTCTCCTGGAGTTGAACCAAATACAATTGCTGCAAAATCTGCTTTTAACCCCCAACGGTAAAGTTTACCTTCATATCCGCATTGTTCACGACGTCGGGGGTCAATATCATATAAATGGGCGGCATGATAGAAACTAATTTCTTCTTCTTCTATTTGATAAAATAATTCCCTAGCCAAGCGTTCATAAGGAACAATAATTTGATATAATGAAACTTGTTCAAAATTCAAGCGATTTTGAATAAAGTATTTTTCAACATCTTTAGCAAATAAAGATTCTGCTAATTTTTCGGCTAAAAGACGTTCTCTAATTCCCGCTTCCCAGTCATCGGAAGTGATCATTTGGTCAGCTAACCAAGCTAAGGTATCCGCCGCCTTTTCTAAGCGTTTTTCATAACGTTGTTGGTTAGCTTGATTTTGAATTTCTTCATCCGTTACAATAATACCTCTTTCCTCAGCAACTTGATCTATAACTTTTTGAGACAAAATTTTCTGATGGACTTCCTTAAATTCCAGGTTTTGTTTCAGGAAGCCAATAATTTCCTCATCATCAAGTGAGCCTTTGGAAAGTTGCGCCATGATCATTTGTATGTAACCCCAGCTTTTTTAGCTTAATATTAGCAGGTTGTTAGAAATTATGGTGAAATCGGCTGGCGTTAATGTCGTTTGTCCATTTGCAGAAACTGTACCTAACACAATACCGAGAACTTCAGATTGACTATCACTACCGAGTTTAATTACAGTAGCATCAAGACTTCCATCAGCATTAAAATCAAAGGTTTCTAATATTAATGGTTGTGTAATTAAGTTTTCCGATAATCCAATCTTATCACCTTCAGCAGCATTAAAGTCTGTAATTATATCTGCTAAATTTGGATTGGAGTTAGGAGAATTAGGATTTGTATTTAAGACAAATACATCCGCATCTGCTCCTCCTGTTAATTCATCTTGACCGAGATCACCGATTAGAATATCATCACCATTGCCACCGATTAAGATATCATTACCTTTCCCCCCTCTAAGAATATCGTGATCATTTCCTCCATCAAGAGTATCACTACCTTTGTTTCCTTGTAATAAGTCAGTTCCACTTTTGCCTTCAATGTTATCTGCTCCTTTCAACCCGCGTATTGCATCATTTTCATTGCTACCAATGAGTTGATCATTTTCGATACTACCGAGTTGTGGTGTGCGTTCAATTTCAGAAGCCACAACGGTCAAAGGATTCGGTTCTGGACTAATCTGAATTAAGATACTAGAACTGGAATTATTATCGTTATTGTTATTATCCGGTTCTGTTATTACTGTTGCCTCTGTCGTTGGTAATATATTCGTACCACTAATAGCTGTTGCTGTCGCTTCACTAGAAGTAGCATCGGGAATAAATACAGACTCACTACTCTGTTCAACTTCTCCGGTTGGGGAAATTGTTGTAGCTTGACTTTCTCCCCCCGCACCGATGTCATTGACAATAGCAGTAGAACTAGAATTACTATCGTTATTATCGGGTTCTATGATTACTGTTGCCTCTGTCGTTGGTAATATATCCGTACCACTAATAGCCGTTGCTGTCGCTTCACTAGAAGTAGCACCAGGAATAAACACAGACTCCTGACTTTGTTGAACTTCTCCGGTTGGGGAAGTAGCTGTGGCTTGACTTTCTCCCCCCGCACCGATGTCATTGACAATAGCAGTGGAACTAGAACTAGAACTACTCCCCTGAAAATTGGTATCGGGGGAGTTAATTGTGGTACTCGGAGATACTGTATTTATAAGCTCATCTAGGATGACGAGAATATCGCTGGAACTGTTGGTAATATTGCTCATTTGCCATGAAATAAAATAAGTTGATGTGGTAAAAATCTGAAAATTCAAGAACTTTCAGATTAGGTAGTTTTACTATTTTTTTTGATCATAGTTATCAGACTCGATTGTAACTAAGTTATCAAGATCGTTGTTGCCAAAATGGCAGTTTTTTTATAGCTTAAATTCTGATTATTCTTGTTGAAAAGGAAAACAACAGGATTTTTTTGACTCTATATAATATTGGATTAGGCTAGTTTCTTGGTTTTCGCACCAGTCAAAATTAATCTGCCAAAATGGCAACACAGGTGGGAAAAGCCTAGCTATATTAAGAACATCGAAGGAACACAAGGTTGTTCAGCCAAACAGAAAAAGATTCTGCCAAAATGGCAACATCTCCTTGTTAACCTTTGATAGATTGATTACAGAAAAACAAAGTTGTTACCGAAAAAAGATTCTGCCAAAATGGCAACACAGACACCATCAAGCAAGCTAAATTAGGTAACAGGAAAACAAAAAACCACTCACTCTAAAAAGGACAAAAGCCATGATTATTTCTGACCTGAACTACTTGGAAACTGCTGAAACTTCTGTTGTTGGTGGATTCAACTTGGGCTATGACTTTAGCAAAATCTATTTCTCTGAATATTTTTCAATCAAAAAAGACGTTGTGTCTAAGACCACTGTCAAGGGTAATCTTGCTACTGCGGAAGCTGATGCTTATGGTAAAGATACTTTGACCCAAACCTTCGCTACTGTCACTCCCTACTCTTCTAATAGCGTTTCGATCGCTGCTACTAACTAATGGCAGTCGAATAGTAGTATAGTAGTAGGGCTATTTCATTCTCGTCTATTCAGCCAAAAAGTAATTTACTGAATGAGTAGATGAAGTTGATATGGCTCTACTTTTTAAAATAGCCAGAAATTAACTGGATATAAAGATAGTTTCGATTTCAGAAGGGACTTTAAGGAGTAAAAGGAGTAATCTGAAAGTAATTTAATCTGCTGAAAAAATTTGGTGATGCAGTCATGAAAAGTTCAGTAGTCATCTCTGACTTAAGTTATTTAGAACCCATTGACGAAAGCAGCATTGTAGTAGGTGGTGGCAATGTTTACGCTGGTACATACGCCACAACAACAGCCGGACCTGGATATGCGATCGCTGTTGTAGGTGCATCTGCCACTGGTAATGACACTTATACAAGTACAGGAGCAAACACAACGGTTAAAGACCTCGGTAGTCTTGAGTTTAGTAGAGCCAAGGCAACAGGCACTGCCTATGCAACGACTGGAAACCAAACTGCTTCATCTACAATTCGCAGCACTTCAATTTCATTTTTTGGGCGTTAATAGTCTCACCCGATAGGAAGACGATCGATAATGCTGGGTTTCAGACATCCTCTCAGGAGGATTAGGGGGGTTCTAGTCTTAACCGACAAGTATCGGGAATATTTTGCTGAGGAAAAAATGATATGCAGATTGACAAAATTGATAATTTTGAAACATTTAAGAAAATCAGAGAAAATTGGGATTCTGTATACGCAGCCGATCGTCAGGCGCAGTTCTTCTTATCCTGGATTTGGTTATCTGGATGGTTGCAAATGGCGCATGAGCCGTGGTTCATATTAGCTGTAAAACCAGATACCCACGATTCATCCTATGTTGCCTTTTTTCCTCTGAAAACTTTATTAACACACCAGGATGGAAGCTTTGAAACTGAAATCTGCATGGCAGGAAATAGCATGGCAGATTACACAGGACTTATTTGCCTGCCTGGTTATGAAGAAGAGGTAATTCCTGCTTTGGCTGCTTACATCCAGCAACAGTTAGTCTGGTCTACTTTCAATGTCAAAAGTATTCTAGAAACAGATACACGGATACCCCTCTTATTGAGTAGTTTCTCTGAAGATAGTTTTGAACTTAGTCAACTGCGCATTCAAAGTGTGAATGGAGAAGATCCCGATCTTTATGTTGCCCCTTCTGTTGCATTACCAGATGACTGGGATCAATACCTGCAAAACTACGTTGGTTCCAATACTCGCCAAAAAATCAGACGCTTTTTAAGGCAAGTTGAAAGCTCCGACGAGTTTTATATCACCCAGGTTAACGCAGATAATTTGGAATCTCATATTGAGATACTGCTCAATTTCTGGGAATCCAGATGGAAAAAGCAAAAAGGAGATACCTTTGAGTCAATCATGGGTTACAATCGCCTTATTTTACGTCATTGTTTTGAACATAACTGTCTGTATCTTTCGGTTCTGTGGAAGGGAGACAGACCTTTAGGGGCGATCGCCAATTTTGTTGATTTTCAGCAAAAATCTATGCTATTTGTGATTACAGGTCGCGACCAAACCTTTAAAAATCCCCCACCTGGACTTATCCTCCATGCTGATGCGATCCGATACGCGATTCAAAATGGATTTAAAGTGTATGACTTTTTAATGGGGAATGAGGAATATAAGTATTCTTTTGGAGCTAAAGATCGCCACATTCAGCATATCGTCGCCAAATACAAGCATTGCCAGAATAAACAACAGGATGTTGGGAATATTCTTGCTTTAGCGCTTCAACTAGCTGTTCGAGATCATCGATCGAACCGACTCACCAAAGCTGAACAGGGATATTATCAGATTTTGGAAACTCAGTCAGATCATCCAGAAGCCCTTTATGGATTGGCGGTGTTGATGCGGCAAAAAGGCGAGTACCAAACTGCCGAAAATTTGCTCAAAGATCTGCTTCAGATTCAGCCTAATTCTATCAAAGGTTTATTTAGTTTGGGGAATTTATATCAAGCTCAAGATCGGTTATCCGAGGCCATAGAAACTTATCATCAAGTCTTAGCTCTCCAGCCTGATGCGATCGCCGCATACAATAACCTTGGCTATGCTCTACAGCAGCAAGGTAAATGGGAAGATGCGATCACCTGCTATCAAAAAGCACTGGAACTACAGCCTGACTGCGTTGAAGCTGAGGTTAACTTAGCTAATGTATTTCATGTTCAAGGAAAACTTTCCCCAGAAAAACAAGTCCATTACGCAGCAATGAACAACGATTTAGGCTGCAAATGTAAACAGGTTGGCGATTTAAAAACCGCGATCGCTTACTATCAGCAGTCTATTTCAATGAATCCTAACTTGGCGGAGGCTCACGATAATTTGGAACTGGTATTGCAACGATAATTTGATGGTTTTTAGTTATATGAAATCTAATTATAGTTGCTACAGATCCCCCCTAAAGTCCCTAGTCTATTTTAATTATTAAGCAGCTAATGGTTGATAATATAATATCATTATTTGGCTTTCCTTGAGAGTTTCTAAAGCATAAGATTTACCCGTTGTGTCGCTAAATTCTACTTCAAAAACACAGGGTTCGTACACTTTAACAATCGTGCCAACCTGACCTCGACGTAGACCCAATTGGGGTAAATCTTCAAGTAAAGCAACAACATCTAATAGTTTCATAATTCAATCTCCTTAGAGGATATAACAAGTAACTAAACGCGGAAAGTTTTCATCGTTTTTCACAATCCATCGAACTCAGGTTGATTAGCCTACGATGAACAGCAAAAAAAAAACCCGATCAAATACGGGTAATTCTAAATCCGGTTTACCGATTGTATAAATAGCCGATCATAACCGGATTTGGTATAACTACAGAAAAAGATATGAAAAATGGATCGTTTTAAATTTGATTCAGAAAAAAAATTAACTCAGCTAAACGGAAAATTTTAAATTGATCTTGAAATGTGATCAGGTTTAGTGCAGTTTCCAAGGACTAGGCAAGTTTTCCACAACCTCTAAATGCCGAAATCCCCCCGAAACCTCCCGACTCAATTCAGGAATAGGCTCCAAATAAGTTAAGTCCCGAACTTTGCCAGCACCAGAAGCTGTAGTCTGGGTGTTAAGACTTGACTTAACAGATGTCGTATTGCTTTGAGACTGAGAATTAGAATTATTATCCTTAGTTAGTCGGTTATAGGTGCGATAGGGAATATAATGCAGTGGATTGTATCCGGCAAAACGCAAAATTAAAACACAAGCCCAAGAATATTTTCCCGATAAAATCGCATCTATGATTTGTTCAAATTGTTCTTCACTCATCGCTTTAGCGACTTTCGAGTTATTGTAAGAATATTGAGCAGACATTTCTTGCACTCCTAATTAGTAAATAGTGTTTTACAAATCTATGCCATTTTTCTGCAATTGCAGAATAGGATTAAGTAGAATGTCCATAATCCGACGACGACGAATGATAATATCCGCACTAGCCGTTTGTCCAGATTTTAACTGAATTTTCTGATCTCGTTGCAGAACATAGTCCTTTTTTAACACAATTTCTAATTTGTAAACTGGGCCGACTGCTTGATCAACTTTAGCATCGGGGGAAATCGAGCGAACTGTTCCCTCAAATACCCCATAATTTTGATAAGGATAAGCATCAAATTTGACTTTAACAGACATTCCCGTTTTCACAAATCCAGCTTTGTCATTCGGGAGACTAGCAGTTAAAATCAGGGGGGCATTTTTGGGCGTAATTTCAGCAACAGTTTGTCCGGGTTGAATCACTTCTCCAACATTAAACACATTCAAGGTAGAAATAACTCCATCAATGGGAGAATAGAGGTATCGTTCTTGAAGTTTGGTTTCAGCCGTTGCGATCAAGTTTTGAGTGTCTTTAATTTGGGCTTGTAACTGCGTCACTTCTAACTCAGTTTGTTGAATTTTTTGCTGGGTTGCGACTTGAATTGTTTTGGCTTCCGCTTGTTTTTGGGCTAATTCCGCATTTAATCGTTCAATTTCAACTTGAGATTGTTTTAATTCTCCTTGAGATTGGGTGATTAATCGTTGTCGATCCCGGAAGCTTTGTTCAGCTTGAAAAATCTGTTCTTGGGTACTATTTTTTTCTGATAATTGAGCTTGAACAATAGCTCGTTCTTGATCCCGCAGATTTTGTTCAGCTTGAAATAATAGGTCTTTAGAAATAGCACCACTTTCTAACAGAGGTTGTAGCCGTTCTAGTCGTTCTTTAGCCGCTAATTCTCCTTCCTGCAATTTTTCAATTAGGGTTTGAGTTTCTGCCTTTAAGGGTTGTAAAGATTCAACTCGTTTTTGAGTTGCTGATGCCTCAAAATTGAGTTGACCGAGTAATCGTTGATCCGATGTAATTTGGCTTTCAACTCGTTCAATACTAGCCTGTTGAGACTGAAGTTGAGCGGTGGCGATCGCGGCTTGGGTTTGGGCTTCTAAATGAATCCGTTCAATTAACCCTTGTTTTTGAGTTAGTTCGGCTTGAAAGGCGGTGAGTTGTTGTTCTAATCCTGCTAATTCTTGGGTGGCAATTTGTCGATCTAGTTCGGCTAAAACCTGACCTTTTTTAACAGTTTGCCCTTCTTTAATCGGAATTAGAGAAACTTTTCCCAACTCAACGGGATGGATTTTGTAAACTTCCCCTTGGGGTGCTAATTTACCTCTGGCTTGACCGACTTCATCAACGGTTCCGAAATATCCCCATGCACCAAACGCTACACAAAAAACCAATCCTCCTAACATTAATTGTAGGGGAAAAGACGCAGGAGGTTGATCCAGTAGGGACTGTAAGGCATTTGACCAGTCTGGTTTCGGTGTGGGAACACTAGCTGGAGGAGGGGATTTTTTGGGGACTGTTTGGGGGGGAGCCAGGGGAGGAAAGGGAACAGAACCCGCTATACCGCCATAAATCTGATCGGTTTGTTCTATGTGTTCCAGACTAAATTGCAGATCCTCTAAGTATTCCTCCTGCACCGTTACAGACAATTGGGAGTCTGAATCATCAGTGTTTTTACTGAGAGAGGAGAATAGTTTGTAAGGTTTCATAGAGTGATGTGAAAACTGGCCAACAAATGAAATTAGATTGAACCGGAAAACAGCGATGTTAAATCGACTGTTAACAAAAAGCTGCGACCGATTACAGGTGCTATTCGACTAACCACCGCACGCAAACACCCTATAATCAGTCTCTAGGGTTTAAGTGATCCTACTTTTAGGCTAGTGTTCTTGTTTCTATCAAAATCCTCTGTATTTATACTAGGGTAACTTCTGATTTTAAACTGCCAATTTGGCAGATTTATTACAGAAATTTTTTAAAATAGCAGATCAGAGAAGATAAGCGTAGGGTTTGGGGCGGTTTTATTTTTGATGGTAAATCCTAAGACCTAACCCCCCAGCCCCCTTCCCTTGTAGGGAAGGGGGAGTAATTAATATTTTTAAATCTTTTTATTTTAAGATTTAATAGTAAGAATTCTTCCCCCCCTCTCCTTGTAGGAGCAGGGCGTTTTCAAAGTCGGGGGTAAAAAAGAAAATAATAGTGATCTTTTCTTGATAAAATCAAAAACAGATCACTTTTTTTGATTTTAAAAATATGTTTAATAGTATAATAGAACAAATAAAGTTAGTCAAGGATTTCCGAAAAAATCAAGGCAAAAGACATGAGCTATGGGTAGTGTT
>CAITND010000276.1 GCA_903893625.1 uncultured Oscillatoriales cyanobacterium | reverse complement strand
CCTGCTCCCCCTGCTCCTCTTCTCCTCTTCTCCTCTTCTCCCCCACCCTACGGCTGAACAATCATGACCGCATAATTTTCTAAATTCAGCAGTTCCCTGACAATATTTTGGAGTTCTAAGGGTTGAAATGATTGAATTTGGTCGGGATAAGTAACCGATAATTCCGGTGTCGCTACGGTGAAATAATATCCATATAACCCAGCTAACTGTCCGGGTGTCTCTGTTGAAAAAGCATAATCATTACACAGAAAGCGTTGAATCCGCCTCAGTTCTGCTTCTGAAATCGGCTCGATCATTAACTCATTAATTTCCTCACAGATCAAGGCTTCTACCTTATCTAAATCTTGAGTTTCTAATAAAGCACTAATTGTAAATAAACTGGACTCTTGTTGTAAGGAAAAATCGCTACAAATATCATGGACAAGCTGAAGTTTTTCCCGCAGTTTCTGAACTAATCGAGAGGTTCTTCCTGACGCGATCACTGAAGAAAGTAAGTCTAGCCCATAAGCTTGCCTTAATTGTTCAACTCCTGGCCCAGTCCAGGCTAAGGTCAATCGTGCTTCTTCCAGATAGGGTAAACGCAGTTCCCGGCGACGAATTCCGTGAATTTGGGGTTGAACCACCTGATAAAGATGGGTGTAAGTCGTAGGCGGTAAAAAACTACTAAAGGCTTGATTAATCAAATCCAGAGCTTGTTGTTCTTCCACACCCCCAACAATCACAACCACCATGTTTTCGGGTTGATAGCGACATTGATGGAAACGGCGCATTTCATGGGGCGCTCGCTCCATTAGTTTAGCTTCCGTTCCTAAAACAGAACGACTGTAGGGGTGTCGTGCATACACTGTTTCCATTAAGGCTTGAAAACTGAGCCAATCGGGATCATCCGTCGCTTGACGAATTTCTTCTAAAACCACATCCCGTTCTCGATTAAACTCACCATCGGGGATTGTTGCGTGTAGCAATAAATCTCCCAAAGCGTGCAAGGTTTCCTCTAAATATTGAACGGCAGTTGTAATGTAAAAATGAGCATAATCGTGACTTGTAGCTGCATTTGCCACACCCCCGCAACTTTCAATTACTTGATCGAACACACCCGGCCCAATCCAATCTGTGCCTTTAAAAATCATGTGTTCCAAAAAGTGCGCCATTCCTGACCACATATCCGGCTCATAAATAGCACCAGCCCGTACCCAAACATCAACAACGACAACTGGGGTGGCGGTCATTTGCTGATGAATAACCGTTAGACCATTGTTCAGCTTAAACGTGCTGGCGGGAAACGTTGAAGTTGCTAAAACTTGAGACAAATTGTTAAGTATTAAACTCCACTTAATCTAGCCTACTCTAAATTAATCAGGAGCAACCGAGAAAATCTGAGTATCTTGATACAAATTTAGGACTGAAGAAACCTGGTTTCTGAGAGAGAAGCAGAGCATTACCAAAAAAAATATCATCCTAGAGTGAAGTTAGGGGCTGTGTGAACCTGACTGCTGCTCTCGGATGATATTTTGATTAAACAGATAGCAGTATTAATTCTGCGTCCGTTTTAAACGACGGTGGTTCCAATGATGGGAATCAAAGTGTTTTGGTTAATGGCAGGACTCGGTTCAAAGCTAGCCAGACCAATAGCAAGCTGGGAAGATTGACCCACACCTAAGATGACATTGGGAACGGCGGTGGTGAGGAAATCATCCGTTGTCCGAACAATGTAGTCGCCGGGAGTGGCAAGACTCAAGAACCCAAAGGAACCTGCTGCATCAGTAATTGAAGACGGCTCACTGGAATCTTTCTTGGCGTTGTTGTTCAAGTCGAGATAGATTTCGGCTCCGGGCAGATTGGATTCACCCGGTTGAACAACGCCATCACCATTGAAATCATTGAAAACAAATCCCGTAATGCTGTCAGGTAAGACGGCAGTTGCTGTAGGAGCAAAAGCATACAGGAAGTTAGCCTGAGCAGAACCTGCTGGAATCACAGGAGCATTAATTGTAGCTCCCGGTAGAGGTGAAGTTCTAACGTAGGCTGCGGTTGGAGGAACTGAAGTCACCGGGAAGGTCTTGGCGACAGCCACAGGATCAACTAAAAGCTGGTAGGCGAGATAGGGATTTTGAGCCAAGGTTTCGTTAGATTGTTGTCCAACGTCAGTATTTAAGCCTTTGATAATGTAGGCTCCATCGGCACCACTGAGGGTAGATTTTTCCCCTAAGTCAAAGAAGTTATTCCCATTAGCATCAATAAAAACCTGAACGCCTTGAATTCCAGGTTCTGTTGCTTCTGGGAAGCCATTGCCATTCAGGTCATTAATGACTTTACCGTAAACACTATTGGGAGCAACAACACCCAGATCGCCTCTGACGGTTGATCCGGCAAAGACATCAACCACTAATGGAGTATTGGTTGTTTCTAACAGATCACCCAGAATCGAGTTTTCTCCTGTCACCTCAGAAGGTTGAGCAATTCTCAACAGGTAGGAACCGGTGGGTAGAACGTTGAAGTTATAAAACCCGGCTTCATTGGTGAAGGTGAGAGGTTCATTGGAATTCAGGAAACCATCGTTGTTCAGGTCAATGTAGACCGGAATATTGGGTAACGTGGCATCCACAAAGGGATCGTATAGCTGGTTAGCCGTGTTAACCCCATTGGAGTTGCGAACAATATTGCCGTTTTGATCGTAGGAGTAAACCTCTTGATTGGGATTACGAACAATATTGCCGTCTTGGTCGTAGACGTAGTTGTAGACTCCCTGTAAGTTATTATCTACAAAGACAACTCCAGAAATGTTGCCGCTCAGAGACGGCACAATGGGGGTAACGGCTCCAGTATTGGCAACGTTAAATGTAGCTACATCCGCAGCAGTTCCCGTCAGGGTGACTGCGGTTGCTGGAGTTGTCCGCGTGAACCCGGGGGGGACAACTTGTCCAACCCGATAACTTCCCGCTACTAGGTTAGGGAAATCATAAAAACCGTTAATGTCTGTGACATCAACTTGTTCTAAGCTTTCAGGTAAACCATTGCCATTAGTATCTAAAAATACGGTGACATTGGGAAGTGCTATATCACCAGCATCGAAGATGCCGTTGAAATTAATATCATTAAATGTTGTACCGTTGAGAGTGCTCACGATTTGACTCCTCCACCAAAGTGAATTGCGAAACGCATCGAAGACCTAGACTGATTCCGTTTGACTTCGGGTAGAACCCGTTGCTTAACCTTTTAACTACACCCTTTTATCGGAATAAGCGAGTGTATCAAGTCCAAGCCAGATATGAATTCTACATTATCGTAGGCAACTATATCAGACTTCCTGGAGATCTGGCAATTTGGATCGCCCAATTGAATTGCATTTTCCCCTTAGAATTAGGTTGGATCAACATCAGCACCGTAGGAGGCGCGACAACACACAGCTTGATCGAAGGCTATGGGCGCGTCGGTGAAACAATTGGGGTGCAGTTGATTCATCAATTCTCAGGGTTGATTTTGCTATTAATATTAATAAGCATCTTGCAATTCATGGAAATCAGGGGAGATATAATCTTTTCTTAAAGGCCAACCGACCCAATCTTCAGGCATTAAAATCCGTTTCAGATTGGGATGACCTTCGTAGACGATACCATACATATCGTAGGATTCTCGCTCCTGAAAATCGGCTGCTTTCCAGATCCAGTAAACAGAAGGGACTCTGGGATCATCCCGTGGAACGAAGACTTTGACGCAGATTTCCTGCGGTTGTTCCACGTTGTCATCAATTCTGACTAAATGATAGACACTGACTAAGGCATCTCCTGGGCCAGCATCATAAGCACATTGACAGCGTAAGCAGTTGAAGCCGTAGGCATACAAAGCAGTAGACAGGGGGATCAAATAGTCTCGATCCACTTTAATCATTTCTACGGATGAGGCATTAGGGCCAAGGGATTCATGGTCAAAGCCGTTTTCACTTAACCATTGAGAGACTTTCCCGGCTTCAACCAGGGGAGCTTCTGCTTCAGGGTTAACCACGTTTTTCCTCCTTTGTCCGTTCGGCAATTAAAGCGGGAGGAATAGGCATTCCCATCGCTTCCGTTAACTGTTTGGGGGGAACTTGACGGGATTCGGTGACTAAATATTTGCCCGTTAAAATCGGCTCAACGGGTTTCATGTTGTGACGGCGGGTGTAATAGCGATGGGTTTGTTGAAGATTGGCCCGTTCTTGTAAGGAATCGTCGGCAATTTTCTTCCGCAGTTTGATCACCGCATCGATAATCGCCTCTGGACGGGGAGGACACCCAGGAATATAAACATCCACAGGAATTAATTTATCCACACCTCGCACCGCCGAGGGAGAGTCCATGCTAAACATTCCTCCGGTGACGGTACAAGCTCCCATGGCAATCACATACTTCGGTTCTGGCATTTGTTCGTACAAACGCACCAGAATCGGAGCATATTTCATGGTAATGGTTCCGGCGGTAATTAATAAATCCGCTTGTCGAGGACTAGACCGGGGAACTAAACCAAAACGGTCAAAGTCAAACCGAGAACCGATTAAACCTGCAAATTCAATAAAACAACAGGCTGTCCCGTACAAAAGCGGCCATAAGCTAGATAGCCTAGCCCAGTTGTAAAGGTCATCTACCGTTGTCAGAATTATGTTTTCTGAGAGTTCCTGAGTGACTTGGGGCCGCTCAACTGGATTAATGATTGTTTCCCTGTTTGGTGAAACGCTTTGAGTCATGGTTTTATCACCTTTTATGACCATTCCAAGGCACCTTTACGCCAGGCGTAAACCAGTGCAATGACAAGAATTGCAATAAAAATCAAGGCTTCAATAAAAGCCAATAGTCCCAAATTGTGGAAGGCAACGGCCCAAGGGTAGAGAAACACGGTTTCAACATCGAAGATCACAAACACCAAGGCGAACATATAGTATCGGATGTTGAATTGAATCCATGCTCCACCAATGGGTTCGTTCCCGGACTCGTAGGTGGTGCGACGGACACCACCACGGCTTTTGGGTCGTACAACCTTGGACACACCCAAAGCCAGGACGGGAACTAGGCTGCTGATGATTAAGAAGCCTAAAAAATATTCGTAGCCACTAAGAACAAACACAATAAATCACAGATCGCTCTAGGTTTGTAACTGATTCTTTACATTCTGACATACTGTTGTTAATCCTGATGTGGGAATGTCTGTTGTGATTTGCTCAAATTTTGTAATATTATTTAATAGTTATTCTAATAATCCTAAACTCATCTCTGTCCAAGTTACTCGTTATGCCAGCAACTGAAGTTACAGCCCTTGATCGCCATGAGTGTAAGGCTTGTGGCTATGTCTATGAGCCAACGAAAGGGAGTTCTAAAGTTCCTGCGGGGACAGCATTTACTGATTTACCCCCAAAATGGCGTTGTCCGGTTTGTGGAGCACCAAAAAGCCAATTTGTCAATATCGGTTCTCAGGAAAACCCCTCTGGGTTTGAGGAGAACCGAGGCTATGGCTTAGGGGTGAATACTTTAACCGCCCAGCAAAAGAATCTCCTGATTTTTGGGGGATTGGCACTAGGGTTTTTGTTCTTTATCAGCTTATATGGCCTGAATTGAGGGATTAAAATTTCATTAAATCTGATGCACATTGTTAAATTTCTGCAAAAAATCGTTATCATCTTGACAGTTGCCTTGGTTTGTGCTAGTTGTCGATATTTACCACAACTCAGTTACAACCCTTGGGAACTGGTTCCCACAGACACCCAAGCGAATTTAGCCGATATTGCCTTTACAGGAACAAACCCGAAACAGGGTTGGATTGTCGGGAGTGACGCGACGCTGCTGGAAACCACCGATGGGGGCGACCATTGGCAGGTGAAGCAACTGGATTTAGGGGAAGAAAAAGTTCGGTTCAACTCGGTTAGCTTTAACGGTTCTGAGGGTTGGATTGTGGGACTACCCTCAATTTTGTTGCACACGACCAATGAAGGCAACACTTGGGATCGAATTCCCTTAAATGCGAAGTTACCCGGTGCGCCTTATAGCATTGTTGCTCTCGATCCCAATACGGCTGAAATGACAACGGATGTGGGCGCCATTTATCAAACCGAAGATGGCGGAAAAACCTGGAAAGCGCTGGTTGAAGATGCGGTGGGTTTTGTCAGAAATCTCTCCCGTGCTGAGGATGGTCGCTATATTAGCGTTTCTGCCAAGGGGAATTTTTATTCAACTTGGGAACCGGGATCTCAGGCTTGGGAACCTCATAATCGTTACAGTTCTAAACGGTTAGAAAAAATTGGCTTTGGTCAAGATAGCCGTCTGTGGATGATTGCTCGTGGGGGTGAATTACGGTTTACTGATCCTGAGAATGTCTTGGAGTGGGGTGATCCGATTAACCCAGAATCTTCCACAAGTTGGGGATTTTTGGATTTAGCCTATCGTACCCCGGAAGAAATTTGGGTCAGTGGGGGTAGTGGTAACCTCCTGTGTAGTTTTGACGGAGGCCAAACTTGGCAAAAAGATCGGGAAGTGGAAAATATCCCGTCTAACCTTTATAAAATCAAGTTTCTCGGCCCGGAACAGGGTTTTGTCCTGGGTCAGAGGGGAACGTTACTTCGCTATAAAGGGTCTGCCCCACAAGCGGCTTAAAACAATAATCGATAAATCAATGGAGTAGGCTTGTTCCACATTCCCTGCTCCCGTATCATTAGATTTGAGTGTTCAACCGTTGCTTGAGGAGATTTAACGATGTCAGGAACAACTGGAGAGCGTCCTTTTGGGGATATTATTACCAGTATCCGGTATTGGGTGATTCACAGTATTACAATTCCGGCTTTATTTGTTGCAGGTTGGCTGTTTGTCAGCACGGGTTTAGCTTACGATGCCTTTGGTACCCCTCGCCCCGATGAGTATTTTACTCAACAACGGCAGGAAGTTCCGATTGTAAGCGATCGCTTTAATAGCAAAAAACAAATTGGCGACTTTTCAAGTAAATAGTTGACAAAGGAGTTTAATAAAATGGCAACTGGTAGCAGTTCCAATGAACCGATAAGTTATCCGATTTTTACAGTTCGTTGGTTAGCAGTTCATACTTTAGCAGTACCTACGGTTTTCTTCCTGGGTGCGATCGCGGCTATGCAATTTATTCAACGATAGGAGACTCACAATGGATCGGAGTACCAATCCCAATCGCCAACCTGTTGAGTTGAACAGAACTTCACTCTATTTGGGTTTACTGTTGGTTTTTGTTCTGGGTATTTTATTCTCCAGTTATTTCTTTAACTAACTGGATTTTTTCTCGATTTAACGATTTTGGATTCACTTCGTGACGCTCCGCGAACGTTGATTGAGGAAACGTATTTTTTACCAAAATATTAATCCAAAATCTAATATCCAAAATCTAAAATCCCTTGTCAATTAAGCTTTGAATTAACGAGGTAATGACTGTGTTGCAATCAGGTAAACTTCCCTTGTGGTTAATCGCCACTGTTGCCGGAACAGGTGTTTTAGTGGTGGTTGGTTTGTTTTTCTACGGTTCCTATGTGGGTATAGGTTCCTCCTTCTAATCAGTTATCAGTTATCAGTTAACAGTTAACAGTGATCAGTTAATAGCGAACAACTCAACTGTTAACTATTAACTATCAACTGTTAACTATTAAACTGATAACTGATGACTGATAACTGATGACTGATTCTGTCTTTGATGCTGAACGTTTGCTCTTTACTCCAACGCCATCTAATTTAGATGCAATTCCGATTATTTTTGCTTTTCCAAATGAATATACCGTTGGCATTACCAGTTTAGGTTATCAACTGGTTTGGTCTACTTTAGCAATGCGTTCAGATGTAGAAGTCAGTCGTCTATTTACAAATTTACATGAACCCTTACCTCAACATCCTGAACTGGTGGGTTTTTCCTTTTCTTGGGAACTCGATTATGTCAATATTTTTGAGCGTTTAGAATTCTTAAATATTCCTTTACGTTCAGTTCAAAGAACAGAAAAACAGCCATTGATTTTTGGTGGTGGCCCCGTATTAACAGCCAACCCAGAACCCTTTGCTGATTTTTTTGATATTATTTTACTCGGTGATGGGGAAAACTTATTAGGCGATTTCATAGATGCTTATCAACAGGTTCGTCATGAATCTCACTCGACTCAATTGCGACATTTAGCACAAATTCCAGGCATTTATATTCCCAGTTTATATCAAGTATCTTATCACAGTTTAGAGGGTGAAATTCAAGATATTAAACCCCTAGATTCGAGTATTCCCTCCCAAGTCCAAAAACAAACCTATCGAGGCAATATTTTATCCGCTTCAACGGTTGTAACAGAAAACGCGGCTTGGGAAAATATTTATATGGTGGAAGTGGTTCGCAGTTGTCCTGAAATGTGCCGTTTTTGTTTAGCCAGTTATTTAACTTTACCCTTTAGAACAGCGAGTTTAGAAGCATCATTAATTCCAGCAATTGAAAAGGGACTACAAGTAACACGGCGCTTAGGTTTATTAGGAGCATCGGTAACACAACACCCCGAATTTGATGAGTTATTGAATTATTTAACTCAACCGAAATATGATGATGTGCGTTTAAGTATTGCTTCGGTTAGAACAAATACCGTTACAGAAAAATTAGCAAAAACTTTAGCAAAAAGAGAGACTCGCACCTTGACAATTGCTGTAGAAAGTGGTAGTGATCGCCTCAGAAAAATTATTAATAAAAAATTAGAAAATGAAGAAATTATGCAAGCCATTATTAACGCTAAAAATGGCGGTTTACAGGGCATGAAAATCTATGGCATGGTGGGGATACCAGGGGAAGAATTAGAGGATGTAGAAGCCACTGTAGACTTGATGAGAGCCTTAAAAAAAGCAGCACCGGGCTTTAAATTAACCCTTGGTTGTAGTACCTTTGTTCCCAAATCCCATACACCCTTTCAATGGTTTGGGGTAAATCCTGATGCCGAAAAACGATTAAAATTATTAGAAAAACAATTAAAATCGAATGGCATTGAGTTTAGACCGGAAAGTTATAAATGGTCAGTAATTCAAGCCTTGCTTTCTAGGGGCGATCGTCGCATTTCCCATCTATTAGAATTAGTTAGAAACTATGGAGACTCATTAGGAAGTTATCGCCGAGCCTTCAAAGAATTACGCGGACAATTACCCAATATGGAATTTTATGTTAACCAAAATTGGGATTTAGATCAAGTATTACCTTGGCAACATCTCCAAGGCCCTTTACCCGTCAGCACCCTCAAAAAACACCTCGCAGATTCTCTGTCTGGTTCATAAGCAAAGCCCACGCACTTGATGACCCCTATCCATTTCTTAGTGTCTTTGTGCCTTTGTGGTTCCTTCTTCACTTAAAAAGTTAACCAACTGAATAATTCATTAACCGATAATTGGTAATCTTTTAATATATCTAAAACGGGTAAAATTTGTTCTCCTTCCAATACTTCGGGTTGTTGTTTGGGTTTAAATACTAATACTAATCTTTCCTGCGGGTCAATTAACCAACCTAATTTTGTTTGATGTTGTAAACAGAATAAAATATTATTAATCACACGGGTTGTATTTTGGTCTGGGGATAATATTTCAATTGTCCAATCTGGGGCAATATTAACATCATTAGCGATTTCCCCTTGTTCATCTAGGGGGATATTCTGCCATTCTAATACAACTATATCAGGAATAATAGAACGCCCGCCAAAACTACAGCGTAACTGAGGAAAAGCACAAGCTAAATGTTGATTTTCAGAGACTTGGCTAATAGAATCAATCAGACATTTTTGAATGCGACTATGTTTTCCTTTTGGCATTGGTTTTTGATAAACAACTCCGTTAATATATTCTTGGGCGGGTTTAGTTTCCGGTTGGGTTAAAAATTCCTCTAGGGAGAGAGATTGAATTTGGGGTTTATCTTCAATTTGAATCATAATTTTATTATTTAATTTAGTTATCTATAGTAAGGGTAAATTAATTATACAAAAAAATGAATAAGATGCCAATGAGGAATATAGATACCAGCGAGCTTGTCTATTGACTAAAAACTTCTGATTTATAGCATTTCCTAGTCTAGTTATGATAGTATTAATAATATTTTTATTCATTTTTTGACTGATAAACCTGTGTTACTAGAACCACTTTCTCAAAATTGTAGAGACTCAAACCCATCTAGCCTTGATAAAATTACAGGTTTAGATAATCAACTTAGACACTATTTCTCAGAACAGTTATTTTTAAAATCAGAATTAAATCGAACCTTAGTTAGTTTTCAAGCCAATAAAACTAAAGCTCTTTATCGTTGCTTTAAATATAAAGAAGCCTTCTCAGCCTCTCTGGTTGAATATTTACTCAAAAAGTACAATATTAATCAGGGTAATATTTTAGATCCCTTTGCAGGAAGTGGAACAACTTTATTTGCTGCTAATTCTCAGGGAATTAACGCCGAAGGAATCGAATTACTTCCCATCGGTCAGGAAATTATCAAGACTAGAAAAATAATTGATTGGAATTTTAGTTTAGAAGATTTAACGAGAATTCAATACTGGAAAAACCGAAAACCTTGGCTAGAAACAAAAGAAGTAGATCCTTTGTCCGAATTGAGAATTACAAAAGGTGCTTATCCTGAAGAGACAAAAGCATCTATTGAAAAATATAGAGGTGCTTTACTTCAAGAAAATGAACAGGTAAAAAGTCTATTACGTTTTGCTTTATTATGTGTATTAGAAGAAGTCAGTTATACTCGCAAAGATGGTCAATATTTACGATGGGATTATCGGTCAAACCATCAACAAGGTAAAACTCATTTTAATAAAGGAGAAATAATTAACTTTGAAACAGCTATTATTAATAAAATAGATGAAATTATTCAAGATATTCAGCCAACGAGTCAACAACTGGAACTGTTTTCTAGGAATCAAAATAAAGGAAGTCTTAAACTCTATAACGGTTCATGTTTAGATATTCTCCCTAGCTTACCTGAAAATGTCTATGATGCAGTGATTACTTCTCCTCCTTATTGTAATCGTTATGACTATACTCGAACCTATGCTTTAGAATTGGCATTACTTGGCGTAAATGAAAAAGAACTCGTGCAACTTCGACAACAGATGTTAAGTTGTACTGTTGAAAATAAAGCTAAAGATTTATTAAAAATTAATCCTGACTGGAAAACAGCAATTAATATAACAGACAATCAAGATCTATTACAATCTATTTTAAATTACTTAGAGGAACAAAAAGCACAAGGGTTATTAAATAATAATGGAATTACTAGGATGATCAGAGGTTATTTTTATGAAATGGCTTGTGTGATTCAAGAGTGTGGTAGAGTCATGAAACCTGACACCTATCTAATTATGGTAAATGATAATGTTCGTTATGCAGGGATTAGTATTTCTGTAGATTTAATTCTTTCTAAAATAGCGGAGGAATTAGGATTTTATATTGAAAATATTTTAGTATTACCCAATGGTAAAGGAAACAGTAGCCAACAAATGGGACTACACGGACGAGAAGCTTTAAGAAAGTGTATTTATATTTGGAGAAAAGCCAAATGACACCGACCAAACCTTATCTACAACATTTAACAAGCAGTGAGGATCTGAAATGGCTTCTATCTGTCGGTGGATATGCCATCTTTAGGTTAAAAACTTAATAAACCTGGAATTAAATTAAACAACTTTTGTTAATACAAACACACTCCCCACATTCCCCCGTCCGATTCTTAAATCTTCATCTAAATAGGTAATATCTAACCAGCCTTGTTGATCACCAGCTTTTAAATTAAAATCAATCGCAATAAATTTTTTACCCCTTTCAATATCCGCAATAAAGGGATTAGGAGATTGATAGCCAATGAAGCGTTGAGAACCAATAATAAATCGATTAAATTTAACGTTAACTCGTTTATCCGAAACGGGTTCAAATTGTGCCGCGACACTAACTAACCCTTCTAATAACGGTAAACTTTGAACTTCCGCAATATTATAAACTTTCTGATTTGCAACCCGAATACATTGATAAATTTGCCCTAATTTTAACAACGGAAAACGACCAATTCCTAATAATTCATCACTACTGGTATATAATAGCCGCCAATTCCCCTCCAACAGTTGAGGAACTTCTAGGGGTCGAGGGTTGGGGTTGAAGTCCTCCAGTTGAGTAATAGCCGATAAAATCGCAGCTTTATCGGTTTCAGTGGCGAGTAACCCTCGATTTTTACCCGCAATCATTTCTAAGAGGGTGGCTTTTTTCTGATTAATCATAATTTAAGTTTATGGCTTACAAATAATAAGTTAGCTTTTTTAAATCTATAAGACTCAAAATAGATTTAAAAATTATGATACCGTCGATAATCAATAATTGTGTAAAATTACATTAAGTCTAACTCACTTCTATTTGACACCTGAAACTAAAAATGCTCAATCCATCATTGCGCGAAATCCCTATCCATGAACCTGCTGACGTGATTCCTTCTAAACAAGAAATTTCGCTTTTGGCTTGGTTAGAATCAACGGGACGTCTGATCGCGCGAGATACCCCCAGTGGTGAAGTCACTGATTACTTGGATGAGGAGGAGGAAATCTCAGCACTAATGTCCGTTGATGACTCCGCTTATGATGATGATGATGATGATGATGCTGCTGATGATTTATTAGAAGGCTAGAAATACAGACGGGGGAATTGTCATTGTGTGACTGAAACCCTTTGTCCTGTTTTCAGTCTTTTGACCTTGTGGTGTTGAGGATTAAATTTTTTCTGTGGATAGCAAATTTTCTGCGGCTAAATCATTCAATTTATCGGGACAAACATTATTGTTGTTCCTGAGTTTAGGGTTGAGTGTGTTCGCCTTTAGTTTAGATGGGGTGAACGACCATTTATTCCAAGTTCAAGGGTCGTTATTTTTACCTTGGTTGGTTTGTACTGTTGCGGTTTCTGCTTTGGGACATTGGGTAATTCCGATGTTAGTCCGAATTAAAGCCGGACAATTTATTCGAGAAGATGGCCCCCAAGCGCATTTACAAAAAGCCGGAACTCCAACGATGGGGGGCATATTTTTTATTCCGGTTGGAGTTGCGATCGCCTTAATTTTAACTCAATTTAATCCGAATGTAATCGCGGTTTCTGCCTTAACTTTGGCTTACGGATTTATTGGTTGGTTGGATGACTGGCAGATTTTAAGACGTAAATCAAATAAAGGGATTTCTCCTAAAATGAAATTGGCGTTGCAAGTTGGTTTTGCAACGCTATTTTGTTTTTGGTTACTCGCAACTCAATCTGCAACAGTAACAACAGTTGCTTTACCCTTGGGTTTCGCAATTCCGCTAGGATTATTATTCTGGCCTTTAGCAATTTTTGTGCAAGTTGCTGAGAGTAATGCCACGAATTTAACCGATGGTGTCGATGGTTTAATGGGAGGGTTAGGAGCGATCGCATTTTTGGGTTTAGGTGCTTATTTAGCCCCCACAGCAACGGAATTAACCACCTTTTGTGCTTGTATGAGTGGCAGTTGTTTAGGGTTTGTTACCCATAACCGTAACCCGGCAAAAGTGTTTATGGGAGATACGGGAGCCCTAGCATTAGGAGGAGCCTTGGCAACGGTTGCCTTATTAACAAATAGTTTGTGGGTGTTATTGATTATTAGTGGAATTTTCTTGGTCGAAACTCTCTCAGTGATTGCTCAAGTCAGCTATTATAAAGCCACAAAAAACTCCGAGGGAGTGGGAAAACGCCTGTTAAAAATGGCACCGTTACATCATCATTTAGAATTATCAGGATGGCAAGAAACCCAAGTGGTCGGGAGTTTCTATTTGATTAATGCTATCTTAGTATTAATCACCCTGCTCCTGGGTTACGTTAATTTCTAACTGTCTCCTGTCTCCTGATTTCCTATGACTAACCTTTCTGTTGTTATCCCCGTTTATAATGGTGAAATAGATTTACCGGATTTAATTAATTGTTTGCGATCGCAAACTTATCCGGCAGATCAAGTAGAATATTTATTAGTGGATAATAATAGTCAGGATAATTCTGTTGCGATTGTTAAGGAGTTAGCTGCATCTTCTTCGATTAATATTCGGTCATTATCAGAGAATAAAATTCAAAGTTCTTATGCTGCGCGCAATGCGGGAATTCGAGCCGCAACGGGTGAAATTATTGCTTTTACAGATATGGATTGTCGCCCGCAACCGCAATGGTTAGAGGAATTAATTAAACCCTTTTCTACGAAAAATATCGGTTTAGTTGCTGGCGAAATTATTGCCTTACCTAGTCATAATTTATTAGAAAAATATGCCGATAAACAAGAGACTTTATCTCAAAAACACACCTTAAATAACGCTTTTTTACCCTACGGTCAAACAGCTAATTTAGCGATTCGTCGCGTTATTTTTGAACAGGTGGGTTTATTTCGTCCCTACCTAACAACTGGGGGGGATGCAGATATGTGTTGGCGGATTCAACAACAAACTAATTATCAATTAAACTTTGCACCCCAAGCAACGGTTAAACACCGTCATCGGTCTACCTTCAAAGCATTACAAAGTCAGTGGCGACGTTATGGGGAATCTAATCGTTATTTGCATGAACTTCATGGAATTGATTTAATGGAAGGGTTAACACCTTCTGATTATTTGTATCGCTTAGGACGTTGGATTTTAAAAGAATTACCCCTCGGTAGTGTCAAACTTTTGATCGGAAAAGCGGAAATCGTGGATTTAGTCAGTACCCCGATCTCGTTATTCAATGGAAATGCGCGTTTTCAAGGACAACAACAGGCGAAATTATCAGAACCAGCAAAATTAATTGAACGACTTTAAAATTGAAGTTTTATTCTGGAAATATTAACAGATCAGCTTCATAAATCTACCCCTAATGTAAAGTTCGCTCTTCAATTGAAAACTATTTTTTGATAAGATAATCTTATTAAATAAGTCTATCACCAACACCAAAGCCCTAAAATTAGGCTAAAATTAGAGCTTAATTAGTATTTAATCTAAAAAATCTGTATTGAAAATTACACAAATTGAAAATAAAAGCCCTAAAAATATAAAAATATCTTATTTAAAATCTTCAGAAGTTACAATCAACTTTTACCTATAATTAAAAATAAAGTTGCTATAGTCGTAAGATCCACCACTTCCCAGACTTAGGATTGACTCAGCAGTTCTTCTACTACTGATATCAAAATGATCCCTCAGTCCCACAAAAACCCTCATCATCAGGAAAACAGTGGTTTTTCCGTGCCAGTTTTACCTGCTAAAACATCGCCTAAAATATGTATTTTAGGGGGAGGTTTTGCCGGACTCTATACTGCCTTGTATTTGGCTCGCCTATCTTGGCACAAATCCCTAATTCCTAACATCACCTTAATTGATAAACAGGATCGTTTTTTATTTACACCCTTTCTTTATGAATTAATTACTGATGAATTTCGAGATTGGGAAATTGCCCCTAGTTTCCAAAAATTGCTGGCTAAAGTTAAGGTTAAATTTTGCCAAGGAACCGTTGAGAATATTGACTTAAAACAACGGGAAATTCATCTACAAAACGGAGACTGTTTAACCTATGATTATTTAGTCTTATCCGTAGGTCGAAAAACATTTTCCACCGTTGTTTATGAGCAGGAAGTAGAAACCTATCCCTTCCGAACCTTAGCCGATGCTGAACGACTCAAACAGCGATTATCTGGATTAGAATTATCTCCAAAACCCAAAATTTCCATTGCCTTAATTGGAGGCGGGCCGAATGGTGTAGAATTAGCTGGAAAACTAGCAGATCGTTTACAAAACCTAGGACAAATTTATTTAATTGTTCGCGGTCAACAGATTCTTAAAGGCTTTTCAAACTTTAGCCAAAAAGTCGCCTATCAGTCCTTAATATCCAGGGGAGTTCAGATTAAATCCCAGACCCATATTGAATCTGTCGATCACCATAATATCACCTTAATAGAACCCCGATATCAACAAAAAATTCCGATTGATTTAGTCATTGAAACAGTCGGAACCCAACCTAGAGAATGGCTTTATCACCTAGATTGTCAGCATAATAAAAGGGGTCAAGTTTTAACCACACCGACTTTACAATTAATCGATTATCCCGAAGTTTTTGCATTAGGAGATTTAGCCGATATTCGGAATTTGCAGGGAAAACAAGTCCCAGCAACGGCTCAAGCTGCCTTTCAACAAGGTGCTGCTACGGCTGATAATCTCAAGGCTTTAATCATGGGAAAATCTTTAAAAGCATTTCATTATGTTCACCTAGGAGAAATGCTAACACTAGGAGTTAAAGAGGCAATTGTCTCCAGTTTTGGCATTAATTTAAGAGGTTTAATTGCCTCTTGGGTGAGAACCTGGGTTTATATTCTTTTAAGAATGCCAACGGTAAATCATCGTTTACAAGTGACTCAATATCGATGCAAACAAGGAATTACCAATCTTTGGAAAATACCTTTTACAACAGTTAAATTAAATTCTCAAAAACTACTCTAATTATTCTATTCACGCGCTCATCTATCTCTAAACTCAGTCCCGATTAACTGACCTTCTCTTGTCAATAAATGGAGTAAACTCTATGATAGAAACCCTTAGCAAAAAAGAATATATATCTCTGCTGAAAGTTTCTATTTCTACGTTGATTTTAGGTGTTATTTCTTTGCAATTTTCCGTAGCATTTTTCGGATTCTGTCCTCAACTTATCTCCTCTTTCCCCTTAAAAAGTCTTTGTCCTAGGCTCCCCAAAGACCCAGCCTTTTACCCGTTTTTAGATTATCCCATGTACGCTGGAGTCAAGCATGAAGGAGTTAATGTTAATCAATACTTTGTCTTTGGGGTTTTAGAAGATGGTACAGAAATTCCTATTACCGAGCAAAATTTACAGATTTCTCGTTCTCATTTTGTCAGAAAGATAATTACTAGAATTAAAGAAAAAAATCTTCAGGTTATTAAAGATTATGTGAAAATATATGAAAAGACATCTCAAAAAAAACTGGTTAAACTACGGTTAGAAAATCATCCGCTAGTGATCACTCGTGACGGAGTAAATCCAGGAGAAAAAAAAGTGATTGTTGATCTGAGTCTCTAAATCCTATCGGCGACAATTTTTCACCCACCTTATCCCTTGAACAAGTTAAATCAACCCATGAAAATTAAAAAACTCGGATTTAATCTATCTAAAGTTTGGAATGCTTATTGGTTTCGACCTTCGCCTCTGTTTGATCTAGCCTTATGCCGGATTATTATTGTTGGGTTTCAGTTGGGATATTTAATTGTTAGAGATTATTACAACTCAGTTTTGGAAAGAGAATATGTTTCAGCTTTAGTTTACAATCCGTTACATATTGTGAAGTTGCTTACCTTTCCTTGGGGGTGGCAACAAGTTCCTCCAGATTGGTTTTTAACCGTTAGTTTTGGATTGACTTTTATCTGTGGAATTACTTCTTTTATCGGATTTAAAACAAATCTAAGTTTGATGTTTTTTGCCATTGGAAATCTATTTATACAGGCTTATCTTTACTCCTTTGGAGAACACCACCATCCAGAAGCCTTACTCCTAATTACACTATTTCTCTTAGCCTTAAGCCCTTCTGGAGGTGTTCTTTCCTTGGATGATTTGCTGCGGAGACTGCGAACTCATATCAAAAAACAGCAATTTTCACCCTTTAATTTATTAAACAAAAAAAGTGAATTGGCTCGATGGCCATTATTAACAGTTTAGTGGTTGTTTGGACTCATTTACTTATCCGCAGCCCTGCACAAGTTAACTCAAGGTAAGGGAATCCTGAGTGCCAATTGGATGAATGGATATACCCTACAATCTTACTTAACTAACGATGGCTTACGATGGCAGAGTGATCTCGGAGTTTGGTTAGGTCAATACCACATTGTAGGGGTGGTTTTTGCTTGGATGGCAGTTATTTTTGAAGCAACTTTCTTTTTAGTTTTAATTTTTCCGCAGTTAGTTTGGGTTTATATTCCAGCCGGAATTGGATTTCATGCCGGAATTTATTTAGCACAACGAGCGCCATTTTTTGCATTTATGGCGTTATATTCTGTGTTTATCCCCTGGACTGGGATGATTAAAAAATTCTCTCGCCGTCAACTGCATTCTTCTGAGAAACCCCAACCCGAAATTCTCTATGATGGTCTATGTCCTCTGTGCATTCGTTCTATGACAATCTTGTGTTATTTTGACTGGTTTCAACGATTAAGTTATACTCCTGTTGAAGAACAATGGACGAGTATTCAAAAGACCCATCCTGAACTTTCTTTAGAAGCTTGTTTAGCAGAAATGCACCTGATTCTTCCTAATGGTTCTGTACGAAAAGGCTTTTTTGCATTCCGCGAAATTGTTCGCTATTTACCTCCCCTTTGGCCGTTATTAGCCATCCTCTATTTTCCGGGGTCTGAAATTTTGGGGCCTAAAATTTATATCTTTGTGGCTTCTCGGAGAAAACGGTTTACACGATGCAGTTTTGATAGCTGTTCTTTCAAATAAATTGCAACTGGAATTCCGGGTTTCAGAAATTAATTGAAGTTATAGCCGATTGAAAAAGATGCGTTAGTTTTACGAGGCTTTTGTAACCATTTAACAGATCTGATTTGAGGAGGAATCATCGCAACCGTTTTCACCCTTTTTAGGGGATAATTCAGAGTAGACCTGTTTGTTGATCAAATCGCCATGACTCGATTTAGACTATCTCAACAACACTTAAATTTGTTGTCTCTGTGTCCCCGAAAATTTCAATATACCTATTTAGATCAATTGGTTTCACCTACGTCTCCAGATGATGAAGAACGCATCGCTTGGGGTAGTCAGTTTCACCTATTGATGCAGCAACATGAGTTAGGATTACCTGTGGAGGCGTTACTCACTGAAGATGCCGAATTGCAACACTGTTATACTGAATTTTTAACCGTTGCATCGGATATTTTTAGTTTAGATTCTGAAAATTCAACCTACCTTTTTCGAGAGGCGGAACATTATCGCAGTTTGAATTTTAAGGATGATTTATTAGTTGTTATTTATGATTTAATTAAAGCTGAAGAACAACAGGCGCAAATTTTTGATTGGAAAACCTATCCTCGACCTCAAAATCGCCAGATTTTAGAACAAAGTTGGCAAACTCGTTTATATCTTTATACTTTAGTCGAAACCAGTCAATATTTACCCGAACAAGTCTCGATGACCTATTGGTTTGTCAAATCTCCCCAAAAAAAACCTCCTCAATCTTTAGATTTCCCCTATAATCAACAACAACATCAAAAAAATCAAGCGGATTTAACCCAACTTGTTGATCAATTTCATCAGAATTTAGACCGTTATCAACGGGGTGAACCGTTTCCCCAAGTTGATATTAATCAAGGATGTTGTAAATCCTGTCAATTTGCCATCCGTTGTCAACGAATTTCTGAAGAATCATCTCTTTCTCAACCCTTAGAGGCTATAAATTTATATAATATTGATCAAATTCAAGAAGTTACAATTTAACGGAATAATCTTTTCCCTGTTCCCTGTTCCCTGTTCCCTACTATATGTGGCAAATTCAACCCAATTTAGATATTCCTGAGTGGATGATCCCCATCATTCAAGAGTATGCACCTCAAATTTCAGGAAAATATATTGCTCAATTATTACTGAATAGAGGAATAAAAAACTCTCAACAATTAATCGGCTTTTTAAATCCTCAATGCTATCAACCTGCGAGTCCCTTTGAATTTGGCATTGAGATGGAAAGGGCAATTGATCGATTAATTTTAGCCCGAAATCGTCAAGAAATCGTCACAATTTGGGGAGATTTTGATGCTGATGGAATTACGGCAACTTCGGTGTTATGGGATGGATTAGGACAATTTTTTAACCGAGAAAACAAGCAATTATCCTATTATATTCCCAACAGATTAACAGAATCTCATGGGTTAAATTGTGCCGGAATAGATCAATTATATCAACAGGGATGTCAGTTAATTGTTACTTGCGATACTGGAAGTACAAACTTAACAGAGATTGAATATGCTCATCAATTAGGCATTGATATTATTGTTACGGATCATCATACTTTACTTGAAGAAAGACCGCACGTTATTGCGATTATTAATCCCCGTTATTTATCCCTAGATCATCCTTTATATCATTTATCTGGAGTTGCAGTTGCTTATAAATTAATTGAAGCATTATATGAAACCTTACCCCATATTCCCCAACGTCCCTTAGAAGATTTATTAGATTTAGTTGCTATTGGTTTAATTGCAGATTTAGTTCAACTTAAAGGAGATTGTCGCTATTTAGCTCAATTGGGAATCGAAAAATTACAACAACAATTGCATAAACCGACCCGTCCAGGGGTCGCTAAACTGTTAGATTTATGTAAACGAACAGGCGATCGCCCGACTGATATTTCCTTTGGTCTTGGCCCCAGAATTAACGCCGTGAGCCGCATTTATGGCGATGCTAAATTCTGTGTTGAACTACTGACTAGCCGAGATCAAAAACGCTGTCAACAACTCGCATTAGAAACCGAATTAGCTAATACTCGCCGCAAAGCATTACAACAGGATGTCACCCGTGATGTCACTGCCAAATTAAGGAAAATTGACCTATCCACAACCCAGGTAATTGTATTATCCGATGCTCAATGGCCGGGAGGCGTTTTAGGTTTAGTGGCGGGTCAAGTGGCTCAAAATTATGGACGACCGACGATTTTATTGAGTACAGAAGGAACCATTGATTTAGGCAGTTATGATGATCAAAATCAGCAAGATTTAGAAGTTAAATTAGCCAGAGGTTCGGCTCGATCAGTTAATCAAATTGATCTCTATGAATTAGTCAAAAGTCAATCCCATCTTCTACATCGATTTGGGGGTCATCCCTTAGCAGCAGGGTTAAGTTTACCGATCAAAAATCTTCCTATTTTTATTGATGCTATTAATCGCCAAATGCGAGAACAATTAGAATCGAGTTTAGAGGAAGTGGGACAACGGAATATTCAAGTTGATTTAATTTGTACCGTTTCAGAATTAGGATTTGATTTATTTCAAGAATTAAAACTCTTAGAACCCTGTGGAATGGGAAACCCTGTTCCTAAAGTGTTAATTCAAAATTGTTGGTTTACTAATGCTTGGCATTCTTCAGAAAAGGATTTAAGAGGGCGAAAAGTTCAATATATTAAAACTACCTTTGAACTCTGGGACGAGTCCACCTCAACGGGATTTCCGGGGGTTTGGTGGGGACATTATAAAGATGAGTTACCCGAAGGACGATTCGATGTCATTGTGGAACTCGATTTCAATACCTTTAAAAAACGATATGAAATTCGCTTATTAGAATTACGTTATACAGAAAATCAAGCTTTAGTATCATCTATTAATCTTGCAGATAACCCAATTTTAGATTATCGAAATCAAAACCTTGATGAAATTTTATCTCATTCTGGAGTGAGTGAAAATTCATTAATTCTCAAAGAATGTCCGACCTGTTGGGAAGAATTACAAGCTTGGTTTCGACGCGCCTATACTCAAAAACAACCCTTAGCGATCGCTTATACTATACCCGAATTATTACCTCCTGAACAAATTTGGCAACACCTGATCGGAATTGCTAAATATCTCAGTCGTACCCATCAACCCGTCACCCGTCAACAACTCCGAAATCAATTAAATTTAGGAGAAATCCCCCTAAAAATTGGTTTTGAAAGCTTAAAATTATTAGGATTTAAGATAGAATATCGGGATCATGCCTTTTATATCACTTGGCAAAATACACCTGCTTTGAATACTTCCCAAACCCTTCCTCAATTAATCCAAACCTTCTTAACAACCGTTCAAGAGGAACAGTTTCGCCGACAATATTTTTGTCACATTCCTCTATCGACTCTGGAATCAATAGCTGTTCAAACCATTAGAAACGAAGATTTTTAACTCTTAAAATTTTCTGTAATTTTCGCTGGATTTATTGGTTTTTCTTTCTAATACCCGACACCTAACCCCCATTTCTACTAATCCTGTTGTAAATTGACACTCTCAGGTCTGAAGACACTGAGATTCTAACTTCAACCTGGACACTTGCTCGACCAGACTTTCATCAAGCAGAGTAGAGGTTTCCAGTCCATTAGCGTTACTTTGGGGATGCCCTCCCCTAGCTTGTTTACCAAGATTAAGAATATTAATTGCGGCATTTGTATCTCGATGCAACTCACATCCACAAGTACAAATATGGGTGCGGGTTGATAGAGATTTTTTCACTATTACCCCACAATTACTACATTTTTGTGAAGTGTAATGG
>CAITND010000275.1 GCA_903893625.1 uncultured Oscillatoriales cyanobacterium | reverse complement strand
ACAATCAAAACTGTTACTGTTTCAAAGAATCCCGATGGAAAATATTATGCTTCTGTGTTAGTTGATGACGGCAAGGAAACACCTAACCCATCAACTAACGGAAAAGCAATTGGAATTGATTTAGGATTAACTCATTTTGCTATTACCAGTGATGGAGACAAATATAGTAATCCCAAACACTTTACTAAACATGAACACAACTTAAAACGGAAACAACAAAAACTTTCTCGAAAACAGAAAGGAAGTAATAGTAGACAAAAAGCTAGATTAAAAGTAGCCAAAGTCCACGCTAAAATCTCTCGTTGCCGGGAAGATTTTCTCCACAAACTATCCCGCAAGATAGTGAACGAAAACCAAGTTATTGCTGTAGAAGATCTAGGGGTTAAGAATCTGGTTAGAAATCATAAATTAGCCAAATCGATTAGTGATTGTGGCTGGGGGATGTTCTGTACAATGCTCAAATATAAAGCCGAAAAAGAAGGGAAAACCTATCAAGAAGTTGATAGATTTTTCCCGTCTTCTAAAACTTGTAATGTCTGTCTAAATCAAGTGAGTAGCTTACCGCTTGATATTAGAAACTGGACTTGTGAACATTGTCAAACCACCCATGATCGAGATATAAACGCTTCAATCAATATCAAAAATGAAGCCTTGCGGATTTTGTCGTTAGGAACTAGCGATACTGCCAATCTGAGGGGATGTAAGTCTTCGGGTAAAACTTCTGTTCTATCCGATGCTATCCCCGTTGAAGTTGGAAGCCCACACTTACTCGTAGAGAAGTGTGGGTAGTTCACTTACAGAACAGCAACAACTGAAACAAATACCAGGGTTAGAAATTGCTCCTGATTCAGAATCAAGTTTTTGACACTCCCCAGCCTGCAGGCGTGGGGATTCTTGGTTCAATTTTCTGATAAAATAGTCAAAAAGAATCTGTCTCTCTTCAGATGGCAGAGTGTCACTAGCCTAGATTAAGCGATCGCATAACTTCCCCTTTCACCAACACATAAACATTATGGTAACTCCCACCCTTCCCCCCAACACAGATGATCTTGATGTTTCCCAACTCCTTGAAATACTCAATGCCTTTGAAAAGGGGGATTTCTCTGTGCGAATGCCGATCAATAAAACGGGGTTAGCGGGCAAAGTCGCCGACAAACTCAACGATGTTATTGAGCGCAACGAACGCATGGTCGAAGAGTTTGAGCGCATCAGTACGGTAGTGGGGAAAGAGGGCAAAAGCACCCAACGGGCTACCGTTAATAATGCTAATGGCCAATGGATGGACGCGATTAACTCCATCAATATGTTGATTAGCGACCTCGTGCAGCCAATGGCAGAAACCGCCAGGGTAATCCGGGCGGTAGCTAATGGCGATTTATCCCAGATTATTCCTTTAGATATTGATGGTAGACAACTCAAGGGGGAATTTCTCCAAACTACCCAGACTATTAACACTATGGTGGAGCAGTTGAGTTCCTTTGCTTCTGAGGTGACAAGGGTAGCGCGGGAAGTCGGGACAGAGGGAAAACTGGGAGGTCAAGCAGAAGTTAAAGGTGTCGCGGGTACATGGAAAGATTTGACCGATTCAGTTAATTTAATGGCAGGTAATCTCACAGCACAGGTGCGGAATATTGCGGAAGTGACCACCGCCGTAGCTAATGGGGATTTATCCAAGAAAGTCACAGTCGATGTTAAAGGAGAAATTCAAGAACTGAAAAACACCGTTAACATCATGGTGGATCAACTGAGTTCCTTTGCTTCTGAGGTGACAAGAGTAGCGCGAGAAGTCGGAAACGAAGGTAAATTAGGCGTACAGGCACAAGTACCGGGCGTTGCCGGAACTTGGAAAGATTTAACCGATTCGGTAAACTCAATGGCGGGCAACCTGACGGCACAGGTGAGGAATATTGCCGAAGTGACAACGGCTGTGGCTAATGGGGATTTATCCAAGAAAGTCACAGTCGATGTCAAAGGGGAAATTATGGAACTGAAAAACACGATTAACCGCATGGTGGATCAACTTAGTTCCTTTGCCGCAGAAGTCACGCGGGTGGCGCGAGAAGTCGGTGCTGAGGGGATTCTGGGGGGTCAAGCGGATGTTAAGGGCGTTGCTGGAACCTGGAAAGACCTCACCGAATCCGTCAACTTTATGGCCGGGAGTTTAACAGCCCAAGTGCGAAATGTGGCAGAGGTGACGACTTCCATCGCCAATGGTGACTTATCTAAGAAAATTTCCGTTGATGTCAAAGGCGAAATGCTGGAGTTAAAAAACATTATCAACAGCACGGTTGATCGGTTGAACTCCTTTGCCTCTGAGGTAACACGGGTGGCGCGAGAGGTCGGCACCGAAGGCAAATTAGGAGTACAGGCAGAAGTCAAAGGTGTGACAGGCATCTGGAAAGACTTAACCGATAACGTTAACTCAATGGCGGGTAATCTGACATCCCAAGTGCGGAATATTGCGGAAGTGACCACCGCCGTCGCTAATGGCGATTTGTCTAAGAAAGTTACAGCTAGTGTCAAGGGCGAAATCCTCGAACTGAAAAACACGATCAATACAATGGTAGATCAGTTAAATTCCTTTGCATCTGAGGTAACGCGGGTGGCACGGGAAGTCGGAGCCGAGGGTATTTTAGGCGGACAGGCAGATGTCAAAGGCGTTGCCGGAACTTGGAAAGACTTGACCGAATCCGTCAACTTTATGGCAGGCAGTTTGACATCCCAGGTGCGGAACGTTGCTGAAGTGACAACGGCGGTAGCCAATGGTAATTTATCTAAGAAAATTACCGTCGATGTTAAAGGAGAAATGCTAGAGTTGAAAAACACCATTAACATCATGGTGGATCAACTTAATTCCTTTGCTTCTGAGGTGACACGGGTTGCCCGTGAGGTGGGAACTGAAGGAAAATTAGGGGTACAGGCGCAGGTACAAGGGGTAGCCGGAACCTGGAAAGACCTCACCGACAACGTAAATTCAATGGCGGGTAATCTGACATCCCAAGTGCGGAGTATTGCGGAAGTCACAACGGCAGTGGCTAATGGCGACCTCTCCAAAAAGATTATCGTTGATGTCAAAGGGGAAATTTTAGAACTGAAAAATACCATCAATACAATGGTGGATCAACTCAACTCCTTTGCCTCAGAGGTGACGCGGGTGGCACGGGAAGTGGGAACCGAAGGCAAACTGGGGGTACAGGCAGAAGTCCGAGGGGTGGCGGGTACCTGGAAAGACTTGACAGACAGCGTAAACTCAATGGCCAGTAGTTTAACCGCTCAGGTGCGGAACATTGCCGAAGTGACAACGGCGGTGGCGAATGGAAATTTGTCGAAGAAGATTTCAGTCGGTGTTAAAGGAGAAATGTTAGAGTTGAAAAACACGATTAACATCATGGTGGATCAACTCAATTCCTTTGCCTCTACGGCTTCAGCAAATTCTCAAAAACCTACTCTCCAATGCCTTTAAATTTACAGAAAAGGGAGAAGTTCGATTATCAGTGGCGACAGTGACTCAGGGATGGGGAATAGATGATGAGAGTCTGAACCGAGCCACACAGGTAATTGCCTTTGCCGTCAGTGATACAGGTGTGGGCATTGAATTGGGCAAACAAAAGGTCATCTTTGAAGCATTTCAGCAGGCAGATGGCACAACTTCCCGTAAGTATGGGGGTACGGGGTTAGGTTTGTCGATTAGCCGCGAGATTACACGCTTACTCGGTGGTAAAATCACCCTGGTTAGTCAGTTCGGAAAGGGGAGCATCTTCACTCTTTATCTGCCACAAAGTTATCAAGAAAGTAAACCAGAACCCGTCGCCGAGATCGCGCCATTTCCCCCAGCTACACAGATCCCCGACTTGTTGGAGAAGTCGGAGATATCGTCGCCTCCGCCATCTTCAGGTTATAGTTCGCTTTTAGATGATCGCGATCAAATTGTGGCAGGAGATCGAACCCTATTAGTAATTGAAGACGACAACTCCTTCAGCCAGATATTAGTAGAACTTGGACACAACCAAGGCTTTAAAATGCTAGTTGCTACTCAAGGAGAAATCGGCTTAAGACTCGCACACCAATATAAACCAGACGCGATTATTCTCGACATTGCCCTGCCCATCCTTGATGGTTGGGTGGTTCTCGATTACCTCAAACATAACCTCGCCACCCGACATATTCCCGTTCATATCATCACCATAACCGAGGCAGATCGTCATCAGGGTTTGCGACAAGGAGCCGCATCTTTTTGGCAGAAACCCATTAGCCAGGAAGAGTTAAATCAGGTGTTTGCCCGGATTCATGATTTAATCAAACAAGAGCCGCGCCATCTGTTACTGGTAGCATCCGAGGTTTACCAACAGCAACAATTTACTGAGCTAGTTAGCAATCAGAATGTCATTATAACTGCGATTAATAATGGCACAGAAGCATTAAATTTACTGCAAACTCAGCCCTTCGATTGTCTCGTAGTGGATCTAAGTTTAACTGACATGGATGGCATTAGCTTGATTCAACACATCCGTGAGGAAGCCGCGAAAAATTCCGCTCTTGAGTATTTGCCGATCATTGCCTACGCGAACCCTGACCTTTCCGATCGACAAAAAGCAATCTTAGAACAGGCTTACGCCCTAGTTGTGTTGAAAGAGGAGTTCGCCATGCCCCATCTGTTCGATAAAACAACACTGATGCTGCATCAACCGATCGAACAGCTTTCAGCCAAGCAGCAACAATTACTTAGACAGTTACAGCAACAAGCACCTGAGTTACGCGGGAAGAAAGTTCTAATTGTGGATGATGATGTGCGAAATGTTTTTGCTCTCACGAGTATGCTGGAATCGTTCCAGCTAAAAGTAATCTATGCTGATAGTGGTGCCAGTGGAATTGCCATGCTACAAAGCACCCCTGATGTTGATGTGGTGTTGATGGATATTATGATGCCAGAGATGGACGGCTATGAAGCGATTCAAAGGATTCGGCAAATTGAGTCTTTCCAACGATTACCGATTATTGCTCTGACGGCTAAGGCAATGCAGGGCGATCGACAGAAATGTTTAGAAGCAGGCGCTTCCGATTATATTCCTAAACCTGTCGATATTCAGCAACTTCTTTCATTATTGCGGGTTTGGCTGCGGTGTTAGAATTGTTAATAGTTGATCATTGACTGTTGACTGTTTCTTCCTCAGATAAGGTTTTTATGCAAAGCACGTCTCAAGTCAATATTCTTATAGTAGATGATCGTCCTGCTAATCTGATGGCAGTTGCAGAGACGTTAGCACCCTTGGGACAAAATATAGTCAAGGCAAGTTCCGGGGAAGAAGCTTTAAAATATCTGCTACAACAGGAGTTTGCTGTCATTTTATTAGATGTGCAAATGCCAACAATGGATGGATTTGAACTAGCTAAAATTATTCATTCCCGTCCCGCCACTTGCCACACTCCCATCCTTTTTATCACCGCGATTAGCCGCGAGGAAATGTATGTTTTAAAAGGTTATTCAGTGGGAGCAGTGGATTATTTATTAAAGCCGATTGTCCCAGAAATTCTTTTAGCAAAAGTAGCAATTTTTATTGATTTATTCAATAAAAACACTGAACTGAAACAGCAGACAGAAAAACTGCGAGCCTTGAACCAGGCTTTGCAAGAAAAAGAACAGGAAATCCGTCGAATTAACCATCAGAAAGAATTAATTCTCAATGCCGTTGGTGAAGGAATTTACGGTGTAGATTGCCAAGGTCAAACAACATTTCTCAATCCAGCCGCAGCCCAAATGTTAGGTTACATTCCAGAAGAAGTGATTGGGAAACCCGAATGTCTTATTCTCCATACTGACTTCATAAACAATCAAAATCAGGCTTCGGTGTGTCCCATTTGTGCTTCGTTACAAGATGGCTCTGTTCATTACAATTATGATGGACAATTCCAACGTAAAGACGGTTCCTGCTTTCCCGTAGAATATATTAGTACACCCGTATTAGAACAAGGAAAAATTGTCGGTGCGGTGATTACATTTAAAGATATTACTGAACGGCGTAGTATTGAACAAATGAAAGAAAATTTCATTTCTTTCGCAAGTCACGAATTACGCAATCCACTCATCCTAATTCACGGCCCTTTGGACTTGCTAATCCGAGGAACTTTCGATCAACAGCCCGAAAAAGCGAAACAAATGCTAGAATTTGCCCTACAAGGAACTGAACGCATGATGGAATTGGTTAACGATATTCTCAATATACAACGTCTGAATGCGGGTAAGTTTATCCTGAATAAAAAGCTTTGTATTGCATCGGATTTGATCCAACAAGCTATTAGTGATGTTCAGAGTTTGGCAGATCAGTCTGAAGTAATGTTGAAGGTTGATCCGGTTTTAGTTGAAATTTGGGCTGATCCAAATGCGATCGATTTAACTCTGACAAATTTACTCAGCAATGCGATCAAATTTTCACCCCCTCATACAACCGTTTGTTTATCCGCAGAAGTAATTGAAAGTCCTGAAGGATTTCCCCTATTATTTCAGTCTAAAATTTCTTTACCCTGTCTTCTCTTTAGGATCGAAGATCAAGGACGAGGTATTCCGGCGGACAAATTAGAAATTATTTTTGAACGATTTCAACAAATTGATATGTCTAACTCCCGTGAGAAACGGGGTAGCGGACTCGGTTTAGCAATCTGTAAAAGTGTTGTGCAACAACATGATGGTTTTATTTGGGCTGAAAGTATTTTAGACCAGGGAAGCATTTTTTATTTCACATTGCCCTTAATTGATATGGAGTAGTTATTATTCGGTTTTATGATGGGCAAAGCCCATCCTACTTTAATTGATTGTAAGCTGCATAAACTGCTTTTACGTTATACCAGTTTAGAAATATTCTGGCAATTTCTAAGGCTAATTGTGGTTTTCCTTGATTAATTAAACCCTGGAGAAACCCTGCCATTGTTTTTTCGTTTAAATACCCTCCTAATGATAATAAACCCCATAAAATTTGATGTAATATTGTCATCTGAATCATCATTTTAACTTCAAAAGAGGGATGTTTCTGATAAAATAAAACCCCCATTTTTCCCCGTTGAATTTCTCGATCTATTAATTTCGGTAATTGTTCTAAACTAAACGCTGGATGCCAATGATAACCGACAGCATCAGGACATTTAATTAATTGTAAGCCTAATTTTTTTAACCTAACTCCTAATTCTAAATCTTCCCAGCCATATTGTTTAAACTGACTATCAAATAATCCGGCTTCAATTAACCAATGACGAGCGATCGCTACATTTCCCGTTGCAAAATAAGCCGCCGAAAAATCCGTTATTTTATAAGGTTCAGAAGTCGGATTTTCAAAATTACAAGTATTAATCACCCGACCATAGGTAAAAACTTTTTCTGAGGTTTTGTATCCTTCAGCCAAAGCATCCGCGTGACATTGTAAAAACGTTTCTGTGACGACTAAATCACTATCAATAAAAATAATAATATCTCCCCGCGCTTGTTCAACCCCTAAATTTCTCGCCGCAGCAGGGCCTTGATGGGATTGACAAAATACCCGAACATGGGGAAATGCTAACCGATTTTCTTCTAACCATATTAACGTTCCATCCGTTGAACCATCATCAACTAAAACTACTTCATAATTAGTAATAGTATGATCATATTGTTGCTGTTCTAAGGCTTGTAAACACTTTTGTAAAATCGGTAAACGATTATAAGTCGGAATGACAACAGTTAAAAACACGGTAATTTTAAAACAGAATTCAGATCCCTTTTATTTTAAACGGTTGTAGCGGTAGCTTCTCTCAGGAATTTTGTCACCCCCAAACAACCGGGGTAAACCTGTACCAACCGTACCCGATGGCAACAGACACCTTATACTTGCCAAAAATCTGCATAAACCCTGACATCCTAGCAACCTAAAAGGGGATAATGTAACATTTGGTTACTTCAGGAGAAAACATTAATCATGGGTCGCGCTGAAAAAGTTGTGCTTGCTTATTCCGGTGGGGTGGATACCTCCGTTTGTATCCCCTACTTAAAAAATGAATTTGGCGTTAAAGAAGTGATCACTCTAGCCGTAGACTTGGGACAGGGCGATGAACTGGGGCCAGTTAAACAAAAAGCCTTAGACTCTGGTGCTGTCGAGTCCCTGGTTATTGATGTGCAGGAGAGTTTTGTTAAAGACTATGCTTTCCCCGCTATTCAAGCCAATGCTTTGTATGAAAACCGTTATCCCTTAGCAACAGCCTTAGCCCGTCCGTTAATTGCCAAAACCTTAGTGGAAGTTGCAGAGAAATACGGTGCGGATGCCATTGCTCATGGTTGTACCGGAAAAGGGAACGACCAAGTGCGGTTTGATGTCTCCATTGGTGCATTAAACCCCAAAATAAAAATTCTGGCTCCCGCACGGGAATGGGGAATGAGTCGGGAAGAAACCATTGCTTATGGAGAAAAATTCGGTATTGCTTCCCCGGTGAAAAAATCCTCTCCCTATAGTTTAGATAAAAATTTGTTGGGAATTGCCATTGAAGCGGGGCCGTTAGAAGATCCTTGGACAGAACCCCTGGAAGAAGTCTATGCGATGACTAAACCCATTACTGAAACTCCGAATGAACCGGAATATATTGAAATTGGGTTTGAAACCGGGGTTCCTGTCAGTTTAAACGGGGAAACGATGAACGGGGTGCAATTAATTGGAAAATTAAATGAAATTGCCGGAAATCATGGTGTTGGTCGTCTTGACATGATTGAAAACCGTTTAGTCGGGATTAAATCACGGGAAATTTACGAATCTCCGGCGATGATTGTGTTAATTAATGCTCATCGGGACTTAGAAAGTTTAACCTTAACAGCCGATGTGACTCGTTATAAACGCGGCATTGAAGAAACCTATAGCCAGTTAGTTTATAACGGCTTGTGGTATAGTCCGTTAAAAGCGGCTTTGGATGCTTTTATACAACAAACTCAAACACAAGTTTCTGGCATTGTGCGGGTGAAATTGTTTAAAGCAAATGCAACTATTGTGGGACGCAAATCGGCAAATTCTCTCTACAGTCACGACTTAGCAACCTACGGCGCTGAAGATGTGTTCGATCACAAAGCGGCGGAAGGATTTATCTATGTTTGGGGTTTACCGACTCGCGTTTGGTCGGAAAAAATCAGAGGTTAAACTATTGACACTCTCAGGTCTGAAGACACTGAGATTCTAACTTCAACCTAGATACTTGCTCGACCAGATTTTCATCAAGAGGAGTAGAGGTTTCTAGTCCATTAGCGTTACTTCGGGATTGCCCATCCCTAGTTTGTTTACCAAGATTAAGAATATTAATAGCTGCATTTGT
>CAITND010000274.1 GCA_903893625.1 uncultured Oscillatoriales cyanobacterium | reverse complement strand
TCTCTATTTTCCCACGCTTACTGATTAGATCATATGCCCCATAGTCGTCTGTTTTGTCGCGATCGCTTGCCCCATAGTCGTCTGTTTTGTCGCGATCGCACTCCGTCGAACTCACGTTATTTAGGATTGTTTTTTTATGAAAAAAATGCGATCGCCCTAGATTTTTTCATCAGGCGATCGCCATGACTTTACTCTTTCTGAACCGACTTTAAAACAGTCCTGTTACTATTCCCCTAAAGGATGAAATCACAGCCCGCGGATTTGAAACGCATAATCCGAGAACCTGAGCCACTTCCAAAATGTACACCCACGGAGATTCCAATTCCCCACTTGACTGGAGGATGGGTCGGAACATCAAATCGTTTGAATCCCAGGTTGCCACTTAGATTCACGTTATTATGTACGGCAATCTGATCTTGTCCATCATAGATATGAACATCCCGAATTACTGCGTCTGTGGAGAGGGTTTCACATAAGAGCATGACTGAACCCACCAGCAGCCTTTGATCATCAACAATGACTGAGGTTGGAATAGCAAAGTGGAACCAGTTATCGGTATTCGGTTTACCCTGAACCTCAATATAAAATCCAGTCCTCGTGGTTTTGGCAAGATTATTTGGGTACTCGATCTGCACACTATGTCCATGAGTCCACATTGCCTGTGCTAACTTCGTCGCAGGTGTGACGAAGGTCATGGTGGCACTGGACGCAGAAATCTGGGCAATCTTCAAGCTAGAATTGCTACCGTCCCACCATTTGCTGCCGGGACTTGTGCTATCAGAGAAGTCAGTCTTATAGGAGGCACGGAACAGATCTGCGCTGTCGCCCGCATTAGCTTGTTTCTCCAGATCGAAGCGGTTATCGGCCTGCTCCAAAGAACACTCGTAGTGTTGGCTGGGAGTCATCTGCTCATTGTTATTACTACCCTGTTCGTCAACGTGCCAGATAGCCAGTCCCGCATCAGGTAAGGAAGTATCTCGACCTGTGTTCTGCCGGTTCTCAATGATGAAATACTCCGTGGCGTTTTTGGCATAGACGTAAAAGTCATTGTCCGCAGCAGAGAGGCTCGCCGTGATACCTGGAGTTATGGAGACCACCTTTGTCGCCCAACCTGCCTGATTTTTTAAGTAGGCACAGACTTGCACGGGGTTTTTATCATCTCCTCCATAAGCCATGAGGCAATAATTACCTACTCCATAAGATTCGTAGCCATAATCGTAGAAATCAGGAAAATCGCAGATCATGTGGCCATTTTCATGACAGAAGGTTCCCAAAGTCAGTTCACTACCGATATTGGTGATTTGGTAGTCATACAACTTCTTCCCTCCGACATCGTAGGGTGAAGCTAAACTCCAGGAGTGTGGCCAAAGCCCCTCAGCCCAATTATTAACCGTCGATCCAACGTAAAATACGTTCAAGGCATAGACATAGCCGTTACTGTCGCTAGTAAGCTGACTAAAGTTAAAACCTTGGGATTTGAGGTAATTGAGTGCTTCAAGGATCAGTTCCCGGGCGCGAGTACCATAGGAAATCGCCGGGTCGGTGTAGTATGAGCGGTTATGGGCAGCCGTGTAATATTCGGTCACGACATTGGTGTAAGTTAATTTACCCCGGGAATTGTCGTAGAAATAATCCCGTACTGACCCATTATTTCCAAACCCGTTGTAGCCCGAAAGGTTACAGAAGTTGCTTACCTCTGGTTGGGAAATGGTCTCGGCAACGTCGGGGAAACGGATCAAGATACATAACCCAACATAGTTACCAGTGGTGACAGTGGCAAGTGGCAACGCATCAGGCCCGGTCGTCGGCATTATTCCCCGTAACTGAGCCTTTTTTTGCCGACGACGGACTTGCCAGCGACTTGGCTCTCCTTGCTGCTGATGTGCGCTCAGAGCTTTTTGTTTGGCGCTATCGGGTCGGATGCGGATGTGCGGCTGAAGCCCTAAGCTTTGTGGGTCTATCTCACCGACTTTGGCATCCGTTGGCAAAAGCTGATTTTCGTCGTCGGAAAGCTGCGCGTACTTGTAGAAACCCGTGTCAGGGTCTTTAACCACGGTAAAACCATCAAGGGTTTCAAAGACCGCGTAATACTGGTTACCCGAACCCCTGACCTGGATGGTGCTGCCGTCGGGATTGGTGAAAGTAAATTCTTCGTTATTGAATGGTGTAGACATAGATTATGTTCTCCTTTGGATAAACATTTTTGATCTATAAATGAGAAGTAATGTTGAACAGTTTGTCTAAGCAGTTGTTCAAAAGCACCGATGACGGCCTTTGATCTAATTCTCTTCAAAATAAATCTAGGAAACAATACGATGATCTGCGTATAGGATTATGAAGACATTGCCACAAACTACCCTTTGAGTAGCCCCAACTTTTCCAGTGCCACCATCACGGCACCCGTTCGAGTTTGCACACCTAACTTGGCGTAAAGATGCTCCAAATGCTTTCGCACCGTTCCTTCACTGCAACCGAGCACCTTAGCTATTCCGGCATTGCTTTTATCCTTGGCTATCCAAAACAGTACCTCCGCCTCGCGTTTGGTGAGTCCAAGTAATTCTAAAGTAGCAATAGAGAAGGATTGCGATTGTTTTTCTTCTAAAAGAATGAGATACTGCTCCCTGATCAAATCGGGAATCAAATGGATAATTAACTGTTTTCCGGCTTGCTCAATATGCAAAGGTAAGTAAGAAGATGGAACATCACCGTTGAACTGAAGTTGTGAAATCTGATGCTTAAACCAATGGTGTAAGGGTTCTGGCAATAAGTGTGGGGTACAGGGTAAAAAATACTGGCTCAACAGTTGTTTTGCCCGTCGAGTTATGAACTGCACCTGCTCATCGATCGCCAAAATAATTGCTCCCAGATGATCCGAGAAGCGATCATAACCCAACCAAACTCCTTGATTTGTTAACATAAATTTCTTTGCTACGACAAGATTGGCGTTCGCGTAGCTGCGACCCAGGAGAATCTCGCCTCTTGTACCTAGCGAGACTTCTCGCGATCGCTAACTACATTTGTAGATGCCACCTAAAATTCTGATATTTGACCGCTTGGGACTTCAACTAAAGCGGTTAAGGCGTGAAAATTTGACTCTTAAATCTCAATTGAAACGATCTCTGGTTTGTCAACAATGGTTCTCGAACAATAGGATCTTTCAGTGTCTGTAATTTGCATTAAGCGGGCAGATGCAAACAAATCCTGTTTCTTGAAATTATTCTTCAAGGTCAGTTCACCGAGACTGTATTGCCAATTCGGAAGAAATTTACATTAATTTACATAATCGCGTTTAATTAAGCAATCCCAACACTTCCCAAGTCACCCCCAGGCGATCGCTGTTTTTGAATTTTATTAATTAACAGATAATTAATAATTTTATTAAGTATATTCAATCATTTTTTATCAGGATTTTTCTTAATTCTTGGGCGATAATACTATTAATACTTTTCGCAATCTTATCAGTCCTACTTATATGAAATCCCCAAATGATCCCTCCTAATTCCCCTCTTTTTAATGCAGGGCGTTTTCAAAGTCGGGGGTAAAAAAGAAAATAATAGTGATCTTTTCTTGATAAAATCAAAAACAGATCACTTTTTTTGATTTTAAAAATATGTTTAATAGTATA
>CAITND010000273.1 GCA_903893625.1 uncultured Oscillatoriales cyanobacterium | reverse complement strand
GTGACAACCAACTGACAAGTGTACCAGAATCTATCACCCGTCTGACCAATTTATCCACACTTAATTTAAGTAACAACCAGCTGACAAGTGTACCAGAATCTATTACCCGTCTCACCAATTTATCCCAACTTGATTTATGGAATAACCAACTGACAAGTGTACCAGAATCTATCACCCGTCTCACCAATTTATCCCAACTTGATTTAAGAGGCAACCAACTGACGAGCGTACCAGAATCTATCACCCGTCTCACCAATTTATCCACACTTAATTTACGGGACAACCAACTGACAAGTGTACCAGAATCTATCACCCGTCTGACCAATTTATCCACACTTAATTTACGGGACAACCCCCTCGAAGATCCCCCAATTGAAATTGCCAAAAAAGGTATTAACGCAATCCGCGAATATTTCCGTCAAAAGCAAGCAGGAAAAGACCAACGGATTTAAAGTCAAAAGTGCTTGGGTGAATGGCTGATTATGTTATGAAACTTTCTTAGAATTAATGAAACTAACCATCGGTCAATTACCCTTAATTGGTAATATGTTAGGCAAGGTTTTAAATCCCACAGATAAGTCCCAAGAATCTGAAGAATAAATAATTACTAAATTTGACAATTTTAGGTAATTTGATTTAACTAGAGGATCTAATCTCGTTGCCAGTATCATTGTCTTCTAGTCCAAATCTTTGATACAGGTCATTGATTGCCTGTGGTTGAACTGTTCCTGCCTTTGAACGTTCCAACGCTGAAGTTAAGCGAGCAGCATTCGCAGGCGATCGCAACAAATACAACGTTTCCAATAAACTTGATAATTCAACTTCGGAAACGAGTGCCACATTTTTACCATCAGGACGAGTAATGATCACTGCTTCGCCTGTTTCAACCACACGATCACACAATTGATTCAGATTTACTTGAGCATCGACATAAGGAATTTGAGTTGACATTTTCTAAACCTCTTAATCGTTTTACTCGTAGTGATATCGTGCTTGCAAAAAATCAATTTGGTGATTGCTGACCCGATAAACAATTCGGTGTTCTTTGTTTATACGACGTGACCAACATCCAGCCAAATCATACTTCAAAGGTTCTGGTTTACCAGATCCTTCAAAGGGATCTCGCAGAATTTCTTTGACCATCTTGATAATGCGAAGTGCCATTTTTCGATCGATTTCGACCCAATATTCCAGATCCTCAATAAACTCAGATTGGAACACTGCCTCACGATTTTGCTTGTACCCACTCTCAGCACCCATACCTTTAAGATATTTTGAATTCCATTATAGAACCCATTTGGGATCTATTTAACCAGTAGTTAATCTGTTTCCTGCTACAATAATGCAAGTTGCTGTTGAGGGTTAATAAAATGGTACTCGAAGCCCCTGATATAAAAGCCAAACCAATTATTACCTGGGAACCTCTACCCGCTAACTTCGTATTACCCGATGATCCTGTGGAAAATACTCAACAACCCTATCTAGCTGCGGCTCTAACCGATGCACTCGGAGCCGCCGGATATATTCAGCCAGAAATGCTAATTGCTTCTAATTTAGGGCTTGTTGCAACTGTTAATAAAAACACTGTTGTCAAAGCTCCAGACTGGTTTTATGTGCCTCAAGTCCATCCTGTACCTGAAGGGGTTATTCGTCGGAGTTATAGCCCTAATATTGATGGTGCTAATGTGGATCTCGTGATGGAGTTTCTATCAGAAGCAGATGGAGGAGAACTATCTATCAGATCAACTCCTCCCTATGGCAAATTCCACTTTTATGAACGCATTCTTCAAGTTCCTACTTATGTCACTTATGACCCCTACGATAGAAGTTTAGAAGTCCGTTATTTGCAAGATGGGCGATATGTTTTACACCCAGCAAATGATCAGGGACAGGTATGGATTCCCCAACTAGAATTATATCTGGGAATTTGGTCAGGAGAACGGTTAGGACAAACGATGAATTGGCTGCGTTGGTGGGATAATTCAGGTAATTTGTTGCTGTGGAGTTCAGAAGAAGCTATTCAGGAACGCCAAAGAGCAGACCAAGAACACCAACGAGCAGAACGATTGGCAGCTAAGTTGCGGGAATTGGGAGTTGATCCAGATTTGCCAGATTAAATATTATTAAATCCCAAAAAAAACTTGTTTAGCAACTCCTATCTCTGGTTTCCAGGTTCAACCTAGAAACCAGAAATGATTACAAATCAATAAAGGGTTCAGTGTCGTCAAAACTGGGTTCAGGTGGCGTTTCAACGGGTGGAGTCGAAACGTTATTATTCGTTGGATTCTCAACAGGTTGGGTGGAAATATTATTATCTGTTGGATTCTCAACAGGTTGGGTAGAAACGTTATTATCTATTGGTTCTTCAACAGGTTTAATTAATGCACTATTTGCCCGAATAAAACAGTTTGCAGGTGTACCATCAGGTTTTTTCTTAACAAAAATCCAAGGCAGAGATTGATCATCAAATGTGATCACAAAACCCCCATAACTCGGTTGTGCCCGGAACACTTCATCGGGTTTTAACGTGGTGACGGCTGGCCAACTACTAATCGCAGGAAATCCAGGGTTATCGGGATTCCAAATCTCTTCAATAGGGGCATTTCCCATCCGACAATTCAATCCATTGGGATCGGAATCAACAACTTGCCAATATAGATGATCGGATTTACTGATATAGTTGCCTTGACCATTGGGTTCAGGTAGGGACTTCGCAGCCCAAACGGGTGTGATTCCTAGTAGGAAAACCAGCCCTAAACCTAAAATCACTATCCTATAAATCGCTTTGAATCGGTTTAGCATAATAGTCCTCATTGCATTAGGATTTTTCAGAAGTACAAAATCTACCCTTTTATTGGACTTGGGAGCAATCCCCGTCTAGGGTCACAAAAAATTGGGTGGCGTTATCTGGCTATCCCTCCGTATTATTCTAACACTTCTGTAGAATTTTCTTAAATAATATCACAGAAGAAAATAGAGAACAGGTTAACGGGGAACCCTTGAATTAAAAATTAAGAATCATAAAAAATCATTAAATTTTTGCTAATTCAGTGTTATTTTATAATATAAATAATCATTAATTTTCGGGAGATTCCTGTCAATGGTGAGTGATCAATTTCCGCCGGATTTTATGTGGGGAGCCGCAACAGCATCTTATCAAATTGAAGGGGCTGTTGCTGAAGGGGGACGGAAACCGAGTGTTTGGGATACTTTTAGTCAGACACCGGGACGAGTTTTAAATGCAGAAACCGGAGACCCAGCTTGCGATCATTATCATCGCTATGAAACTGATATTCAACTGATGGTTGAATTGGGAATTAAACATTATCGATTTAGTATCGCTTGGCCACGAATTATTCCCGATGGCAGGGGAACAGTTAACGAAGCTGGAATCGATTTTTATCAACGGTTGGTTGATAGCTTATTGAAACATGGAATTACCCCCCATGCTACTTTATTTCATTGGGATAGTCCCCAAGCTTTAGAGGATTTATATGGGTCTTGGCGCAGTCGAGAAATGGCTCAAGATTTTGCGGATTATGTAGGGGTTGTTGTTAGTCGATTAGGCGATCGCATTACCCACTGGATGACAATTAATGAAATTCCTTGTTTTACCCATTTAGGCTATCAAGTGAATGCCATTCCTCCCCACGCACCCGGAACAGTTGTTTCTCGCCCTAAAGAAGTTTGGCAAACCTCCCATCATGCCTTATTAGGACATGGATTAGGGGTGCAAGCTATTCGAGCCAATTCGACCGTTCCTTGTACAATTTCTTTAGTCGATAATTGTGCAGTAACAGTTCCCATTACCGAAACCCCAGAAGATATTTTAGCCGCCCAAAAAGCCTTTGCTCTTTGTGGTCAAAATGGGGGGATTATTTTTCCCGCTTTAACAGGTTCCTATAGTCCCGTTTTATTGGAATTATTAGGAAATGAAGCCCCTGATATTTTACCCGGAGATTTAGAAATTATTCATCAACCCTTAGATCAATTGGGATTAAATATTTACTCTGCAACTTATGTCCGTGCATCTGATAATTCTATGGGGTTTGAATTTTTAGGACTACCTAAAGGATATCCTCGCATGAATATGCCTTGGTTGAATATTGTTCCTGAATGTATTTATTGGGGAATTCGTCATATTAGTGAAACCTTAGATCGAGCAGATTTACCGATTTTAATCACTGAAAGTGGCTGTGCTGCTGAAGATGAATTAAACTCCCAAGGTGAGGTGATTGATACAGATCGGATTATGTATTTACGTCAGCATTTTCACTCAGCCCATCGCGCCATTGTAGAAGGATATCCTTTAAAAGGATATTTTGTTTGGAGCTTAATGGATAACTTTGAATGGGCTTGGGGTTATCAGCGTCGTTTTGGCTTAATTTATATGGATTATATCACTCAAAAACGAATTCCAAAAGCCAGTTTTCAATGGTATGCTGAATGTATTCGGCAAAATCGGGTGGTTTAACCCAATCTTTAAGTCTAACGGAATGCTAAATCCGCATAAAATTCTCATTGATAGTTCAAGTTTTACCCAAAATTTCATCCAACGACTGAGAGATTGCTGGTTTTACAATGAAAAAGATTCTGATTTTATGCCTATTATTTACCTTAAGTTTAGTTTTAGTAACTTGTTCAGAACGATCTCAAGATTTATCTCAAGAAATCTCTACTTCTAATCCGCAATCACCTTTAACTATTTGGTGGACAAAAGGGTTTTATCCCGAAGAAGATGAAGCTTTGAAAAATGTGATTAAGGCTTGGGAACAACAAACTGGACTAACAACAAAACTCACGTTATTTAGTGATGATGAAAACTTAAAACAAACCTTAAACGCTTTAGAAACTCAAAATTTACCCGATATTGTTTACAATCGACGGTTAGAATTTGCTGTTAATCCTAAAGCAGCTTGGGAAGGCAAAGTGGCTGAAGTTTCTGATATTATTGAACCAATCAAAACACTATATACTCCGAGTGCCCTTCAATCGGTTCATCTCTACAATCATCATACTAAAAAATTGGGTTACTATGGTGTACCCATTCAGCAGCAAACCTTACATATCCATTATTGGCGAGATTTACTCGAAGAAGCCGGATTTCAACAGAGTGATATTCCTAAAGATTGGAATAATTTTTGGGCTTTTTGGCAAGAAGTACAAACCAAATTAACAGAACAAGGAAAATCGGATATTTATGGTATTGGTTTAACCTTTTCCTCCGAATCTAATGATACTTTTTATGAATTTGAACAGACCTTAGCTGCATCAGGAATTCAACTGATCAATCACCAGGGACAACTTTTAGTTAATAATCCCAAAGTTCGTCAAGGAATTATTAATAGTTTAGCCTGGTATACGCAATTTTATCAACAGGGATATGCCCCCCCAGATTCAATCGATTGGCTACCAGAAGATAATAATATTAACTTTCTGAATCGCCGGCTATTAATGACCCTAAACCCAACCCTTTCTATTCCAGCTTCTCAAAAAAACGATCCCGAAGTTTATGCTCAACAAATTGTCACTATTCCCTTCCCAAATCTCCCTAATAATAAGCCGATGCCGAATTTTGTTTCGATTAAACAAGTGATCACTTTTGCAAATTCTCCCCATCAACAGGAAGCCAAAAGTTTTCTCTCCTTCTTAGCAAAACCCGAAATCCTTTTAAACTATTTAAAAGGGTCTGCGGGGCGTTATTTTCCGGTCATGCCTCAACTCTTATCCGACCCGTTTTGGAATGATACAAACGATCCTCATCTGAAAGTAGCGGCTGAACAATTCCGTTCCGTTTTGCCTCTATCTTCGATTCTTTTTCCCCCTTATTCACAAATATTTGCTGAAAATGTATGGGGAAAAGCCATTGAACAGGTGCTGATTGATGGTTTATCTCCAGAAGTGGCAACGAATGCCGCTATTGCTGAAATTCAAACAATATTTGCTGAGTGGAAAAATCTGGAGTAAACTCATATAATAATAGATAGCTTTTAACCCTCCCCTAAATTTCATCGAGTTTCACCTCTAATTTTAATTATAAAAATGAACTTATTTTCTCGTTCTTTTACAGGATTTATTGCCCTATTAATGGTAAGTTTCCTTTTAATCACTTGTACAAGCCAAATCCATAAAAATCCTGAGAATATTAAACAAAGCTCAGAATTAATAATTTGGTGGAATCGGGGATATTATCCAGAACAAGATGAAGCCATCGAGCAAGTCGTAGAAAAGTGGAAACAAGAAACGGGGAATCAAGTTAAGCTCTCCTTCTTTAGTGAAGAAGATACCTTAAAAGAAGCGATCGCCACGTTAGAAATTGGAAATCCCCCAGATATTTTATTTTCTGAACGGGCAGACTTTACCTTAATTCCTCAATGGGCTTGGGAAGGAAAATTAGCGGATGTTTCTGCGGTCATAGAACCGATCAAAAACTTGTATGAACCCAGTGCGATCGCCTCGGTTTATCTGAAGAATAAAGCCACCCAAAAGCGTTCCTATTATGCTATTCCTTTAATGCAGCAAAGTCTTCATATTCACTACTGGCGAGAATTACTTCAAAAGGCGGGAATTGACGATCAAAATTTACCTCAAAATTGGTCAGAATTTTGGCAAATTTGGCAACAAGCTCAGGCTAATTTAACAACTCAAGGACAATCGGAGATTTATGGTTTAGGTTTACCCATGTCGGTTGAATCTTTAGATACTTATCTGATCTTTGAACAATTTTTAATCGCCCACGATGTGCAACTCTTTGATCAACAGGGAAATTTACAGTTAGATCAACCAACTGTTCGCCAAGGAATTATTGATACCCTGGATGAATATACCCGTTTTTATCTTCAAGGAAATGTTCCACCAATGGCAATTAATTGGTTGAATGCTGATAATAATACAAACTTCCTAAATCGGAGTACCATTATGACGATTAATCCTAGTTTATCAATACCAGGTTCTCAACGGGAAGATCAAGACATTTATCAACATCAACTGGTAACAGCACCCTTTCCCAATACCCCCAAGGGTAAACCGATGAAATATTTAGTTTCTGTGAAACAAGCGATTATTTTTTCTCAAGCTCAAAACCCAAAACTTGCTCAACAATTTCTGGCTTATCTGATCCGACCAGAAAATCTAAGTTCTTATGTTAAAGGTACGGGAGGACGGTATTTTCCAGTGATGATACAATTGTGGAATGATCCCTTCTGGCAAAACCCAAATGATCCCCATTTAGCGGTTGCTACGCAACAATTTAAACCCGGTCAAACTCAACCTTTGTATCATATTATGAACCCCGCTTATGCTCAGGTTCAAACGGAAAATATTTGGGGTCAAGCCATTAAAGCAGTATTAACCCAAGGGTTATCTCCTGAAGTCGCAACGGATAATGCCATTCAACGAATTCAAGCAATTTTTGCTCAGTGGCAAAATTAGTGTTCCCCTAGCTATTCATCATCCAATTTTATGCCCCTTTATTCATCATCCGTACCCTTAATTTTAAATCGTTATGAATCTCTGGAAAAAAAGCTTATTATTCCAGCTTGTGAGTTCTTTTCTGATTTTATCTTTAGTAATTATCTCTCTTGTTGGATATATGGCTTTTTCTCAAGCAAAAGAATCCTTAAAAAAGTCAATTTTTAACGAACTCAATATGGCAGCCTCCTTAAAACGGGAGGAATTAAATCATTGGGTTTTTGATCAAAGTCAAGTCGTGTTAGCTTTAGCTCGAATTCCTGAAATTCGTACCTCTGCAAAAACCCTATTTACACTTGATAAATCCAGTCAAGAATATAAAGATATACAAACCTCCTTATATACATCCTTGAGTTCATTTACAGGGGAAAATTCGGGGTTAAAAGAAATTTTTATTTTGTCTCGTGGGGGTCGAGTTTTAGTCTCTACTGATGCTTCTCAGATTGGAAAATATCAACCTTTGGTACAATATAGTGATATTCAATCGGGAAATCAAAACGCTTTTGTTTCTAATTTTTATCGTTCACCAATTACGGGTTATCCTCAAATTACTTTAGTGGATCAAATTTTAGATCAAGAGGGTAAACGCTTAGGACTTTTAGCCGCCCATTTAAACTTAGAACGCATTGATCAGGTGATTCGTCAACAGACTAATTTAGATAAAACAGGAGAAACTTATTTGGTTGGGAATGTCGGTAGTGGTTTGTCCAATCGTTATGTTTTTATTGCGTCTCAAAAGTTAGGATCAGAGGAATTTCCTGATGGTATTAATAGTGCCGGAATTGAACAAGCGATGCTGGGAAAAAGTGGGGAGAGTTTATATCGCAATTATCGAGGAATTCCCGTGATCGGGGTTTATTATTCTTTGGCAAATAAAGATTTAGGATTAATTGTAGAAAAGTCTCAAGCTGAAGCCTTTATTCCCGCAAAAAAATTAGCCAGTTCTATTTTATTGATTGGATTAATATTATCAGGATTTATGGCAGTTGCTATGTTCTTTTTAGGTCGTCAGATTGTCCAACCGATTTTAGCGATTGTCAAAACGGCGCGTGTTATTAGTCAAGGTGATTTTAAGCAAAAAGCCCCAGTTCTCAGCAATAATGAAATCGGGTTACTAGCAAAAACATTTAATCAAATGACAAGTCAATTACAAATTTATTATCATCAATTAGAAGATTATAATCGAAATTTAGAATTAAAAGTAGCTGAACGCACCCAGGAACTTGAAGATAAAAATCAACGTCTGATTGATACTTTAAAAGAGTTAAAACAGACCCAATCTCAACTGATTCAAAATGAAAAAATGGTCAGTTTAGGGCAGTTAGTAGCGGGAGTTGCCCATGAAATTAATAATCCCGTTAGTTTTATTTATGGAAACCTAGATTTTGCCTCGGATTATGGTAAAAATTTAATTAAATTGGTGGAAGCTTATCAAAATATCTATCCTGAGCCGGGAGAGGAAATTGAGGAGATTATTGAACAAATTGATCTGGAGTTTGTCAAAACAGATTTACCCAAACTTTATCAATCGATGAAAGAAGGATCTAACCGAATTAAAGAAATTGTTTTATGTTTAAAAAACTTCTCCCGTTTAGATGAATCAGAACAAAAAAGAATTAATATTCATGAGGGAATTGATAGCACCCTACAACTCTTACAAACTCGCCTCAAACCTCAATCCTACTGTCCCGCAATTCAAGTGATTAAAAACTATGGTCAGTTACCCTTAATTAACTGCTATCCCGGTCAACTGAATCAAGTTTATATGAATTTGCTATCGAATGCGATCGATGCGTTACAAGAGTGTTGGGAAGATCGGAATCAAATCAGTCTTTCTCGACAACCTCAAATTACTATCGCTACGATGGTAATTGATCAAAAATGGATTGAGATTCTAGTTAAGGATAATGCTTCTGGAATTCCACCGGATGTTAAAGATCGGATTTTTGACCCCTTCTTTACGACAAAACCCGTCGGGAAAGGTACAGGTTTAGGTTTATCAATTAGCTATAAAATTATTGTGGATAAACATCAAGGTCAACTGAAATGTTCCTCCAAAATCGGAGAAGGAACGGAATTTATGATTAAACTTCCGATTGTTTGTTCTGAGTCGGGTTAAACTGGCGCAGTTACTCAATCTGATCTAAATAAATTGGCGATCGCCATCCACAACAGCCCCATCAAATCAATTGCCGATACAAAAATACACATTAATTTAAAGAATTAATCGAAGGGGAAAATTTTAATATTTTTTTAATGAATAGAGTTTTGTCAAATAATTTTAAGCAAGTCTACTCAAACCCAAAGAACAAGGTATCATAAAAAACAATGTTTGCCCAAACCGTAGCAGCATTGTCTTAATTGAACCCGGAAAATAGAAGATTAAGCCTTTGTATAGACACCCTCAGACTTTTACCCTGATAAAAGGCAATTCCTGTGTCTCTACATTTGTGATGATGATCACACCATTAACAAGATTGAATCACAAGATCCACCCGATATTCATCACTGAATATTCTGCTATTCCCGATAAGATTAATATCAGAGAAACTAAATTTATACGGTTATCTAACTTTTTGGTCTACTATCTCAGCAGGAACTTAAAATGATTTCCCCAAAACAAGCACAACTGATTCAATTTTTACGTTGGGAGTTAGCGATCCCGGCGTCCTCAATTGCCATGGCTCTCCGTCACCCGGAACAAGATTCAGGACAGTTACCCATGATCCTGTGGCAGTATGGATTAGTTACACTCGAACAATTGGATCGAATTTTTGATTGGTTAGAGCGATTTGGTAGTATTATGGAGGCGAAACCTGCCATGTCTCCTCATCCTGACTATTCCCGGTTTTCAGGAAAGGAAACGGTTGATCTCTCTGTTTCTCTAGTGGCTTAGTTCTCGAAGGGTTAAATCATTTTGAGAAGATGTCTTAATCCAATTTTTTAAATTTTGTCTATGCCAAAACGTTTAACAAAACGATTTAAAAATCAAAATTTCGATTTAAAAATCAAAAGTCAGCTTTCATTGAAGGCTGACTTTAATCTCATTCAAAAATTTTTAAAACCTTAAATAATCATCGTTTAAAAATTCAGCAGGTTTTCTACTCCCCATTTTTGATAATATCAAGATGAGCCATTGGGTTGCAACAGGACAAACGTTATAGGATAACGCTTCACATCTCTATCCCCTCTAAGGACTGTTGATTCCCCTTATGATAGAAAGTTCAAGATACACTCGAAAACGAACTTGGTTGCATCTCTGATCATGATCAACTTTGAAGAGGCACTCAAAATTACTGATACATTGGTTTTTTCAAAAACCGGAAAACATCTGAGTGACGCACAACGAGCCGTTATTCAGGGAACTTGGTATTGTCAAAAATATCATGAAATCGCTTTAGAGTATCACTGTACTCCCGAATATCTGAAGCAGGATGTCGGGCCAAAGTTATGGAAATTGTTATCTCTGGAGTTGGGGGAAAGAGTCAGTAAAAAGAATTTTCGTACCGTCATTGAACGTCACACTTTGGAAGCAGGGGGAGCAGGGGGAGCAGGGGGAGCAGGGGGAGTACCGGGAGCAGGGGAAGCAGGGGGAGTACCGGGAGCAGGGGAAGCAGGGGGAGTAGGGGGAGTAGGGGGAGTAGGGGGAGTAGGGGGAGTAAGTAGTGAGAGTGTCCTTAACCGTCAACTGTCAACCGTCCCCCCCAACCCCCCGTACACGGGGGGCAAGGGGGGGAGCCAACCGTCAATACCCCCAAATGTAGACTGGGGAGAAGCAACGGATGTATCTCAGTTTTATGGACGAATTCAAGAACTGGCTCAACTGAAACAGTGGATTTTACAAGAAGATTGTCGAGTCATTGCGCTGTTAGGAATGGGGGGAATAGGGAAAACCTCTTTATCGGTAAAACTCGGTCAACAAATTTATCCTGATTTTGAATATGTGATTTGGCGATCGCTGCGAAATGCACCGCCATTAACGGAAATTTTAATAGATTTAATTCAATTTCTGGCTAAAGAAACTGAGTTTAATATATCTCCCGACCCCTATCGTCAAATTTCCCAATTAGTTGATTTTTTACGAACATCTCGATGTTTAATTATTTTAGATAATACAGAATCAATTTTACAAGAGAGAAATCGAGTCGGTCGCTATTATCCCGGTTATGAAAATTATGGCGATCTGTTTAAACGTCTTGGAGAAACCCAACACCAAAGTTGTCTCCTGATCACCAGTCGTGAAAAACCCAGAGAAATTGCCGCTTTAGAAGGTCAAACGCTAAAAGTTCGTTCTTTACCTTTACTGGGATTAGATACGGAAAATTGTCAAGAAATTATTCAAGCTAAAGGGGTTTCTGGTTCCTCAGAACAATGGCAGAAATTAATTGAGCGTTATGCTGGAAATCCCCTGGCTTTAAAAATTGTTACCACGACAATTTATGATTTGTTTGCTGGAAATGTTAGCGAGTTTTTAGAACAAATTCATCAAGGAACGGCGATATTTGGCGATGTCAGAGATATATTAGAACAACAATTAGGTCGAATTTCCGAATTAGAATTAGAAACAATGTACTGGTTAGCGATTAATCGAGAACCCTGTACTGTTGTTGATTTAAAAAAAGATTTATTATCCATAACTTCCACCGTTGAACTGATCGAAGCCTTAGAATCTCTGAGTCGGCGATCGCTGATTGAAAAAAGTAGTGGAAGTTTCACCCAACAACCCGTTATCATGGAATATATAATTGAACGGTTTATTGAAAAAATCCTGCAAGAAATCGAAACAGAAACGATTAAAATTTTAAATCAATATCCCCTAATTAAATCCCAAGCCAAAGATTACATTCGAGAAAGTCAAACCCGTTTAATTTTACAGCCCGTTGTCCAAAAACTCTTAAATCGTTATCGAATTTCAGGAGAACTTAAACAAAAGTTTAAAACCCTAATTGAACGGTTAAAACAACATAGTCATTCCTCTGGTTATGGCGGAGGAAATATTATCAATCTTTGCCATAACTTAGATTTAGATTTAGCTGACTATGACTTTTCTCAATTAACCTTATGGCAAGCCTATTTACAAGATGCTAATTTACAAAACGTTAATTTTTCCGGTTCTGATTTATCTCGATCTATTTTTGCCAAAACCCTAGGAAATTCCCTAACCGTTGCCTTGGGTGCTCATGGAATTTTAGCCACCGGAGATGCAGACGGCAAAATTATTTTATGGACAGTCGCAGAGGGTCAACAACTCTTAGTCTGTCAAGGTCAAACGGTCGGGGTAAAGTCCGTCAGCTTCAATGCTGATGCGACCTTACTCGCCAGTGGTAGTGATGATCAAACCGTGCGAGTCTGGAAAGTCACGACCGGAGAATGTTTGAACCGTTGGCGGGAACATACAGGAACGGTCAACTGTGTTTGTTTTAGTCCCGAAGGCTATTGGTTAGCCAGTGGTAGTGATGACCAAACTATTAGGGTTTGGGATACCCGTTCAGGACAATGTGTGCATCAGTTCACAGGTCACACCGACAGCATCCGCACCATTATTTTTAGTCCCGATGGTCTTACCCTCGCCAGTAGCAGTGAGGATCAGACCGTCAAACTCTGGGATATTCAAACCGGAACCTGTTTACGCACGTTCTATGGAAATAACGCTTGGAACTGGGCCGTTGCTTTTGTGCCTTCGACTTCCACTCCCGGCAAAATTCATGTCATCGCCAGCAGTACCAACGAAGAAACCGTTCGTTTGTGGGATGTCAATACGGGTAACAGTTTCCATACGTTTTATGGCCATCAAGACTCCGTTTGGATCGGGGTTTTCAGTCCTGACGGTGAACGGTTAGCCAGTAGCAGCGATGACCAAACGGTGAAACTCTGGGATATCAGAACCGGAATTTGTCTGAAGACTTTAACCGGACTGGAAAGTCAGGTTTGTTCCTTGGCTTTTAGTCCCGATAGCCAAACCCTGGCTACAGGAAGTGTTGATCGCATGGTGCAGTTATGGGATGTTCAGACCGGACAACGGTTGCGAACTTTAAGAGGTCATCGTCATCAGGTGTGGTCATTTGTTCTTAGTCCCGATGGTAGACGTTTGGCTAGTGGTAGTGATGACGATAAGGTGCGGTTGTGGGATGTGGGGACAGGTCGCTGTCTCAAACAGTTACAGGGTCATAAGGACTGGGTGTGGTCAGTCGCCTTTAGTCCCGATGGCAGTTTAATCGCCAGTGGTAGTTATGACCGCACGGTAAAACTCTGGGATGTCCAGACGGGGGAATGTCTGAAAACCTTGCATGGTCATAGCGATCGCATTCAAGCGGTGATGTTTAGTGCTGAGGGTAGGCTATTAGCTAGTGCCAGTGATGACGAAACGGTGAAACTCTGGGATGTGCAAACCGGAGAACTATTACAAACTTTGGAAGGACATCAGCGTTGGGTGGGTTCAGTAGCTTTCAGTCCCAAAAACCCGATTTTAGCCAGTGGGAGTAACGACCAAAGCATTCGACTGTGGAATGTGGAAACGGGAGAATGTTTGGCTGTTCTCGAAGGCCATAGCGATCGGGTTCATGTTCTGGCTTTTACTGCCAATGGTTCTATTTTAGTGAGTGGTAGTTATGATCGTTCGGTGAAGCGTTGGGACGTCAAAACAGGTGAATGTTTGCAAACTTGGTGGGGTGAACTTGAACGAGTCCAGGGAATTTTATTACCTGTTGACGGAAGTATTTGGGTGAGTGGAAGTTGCGATCATGATGTCAAGTTGTGGGACATGGCAACGGGAAAATGTGTTAAAAATTTAGAAGGCCATAGTCACCCCGTTTGGTCAGTTCATTTTGATGCTCAGGGCCATTTTTTAGCCAGTGGTAGTCATGATCAGGGGATTAAGGTTTGGGATTTACAGACCGATGAATGTTTGAAAACCTTACGCGCTGATAAACCTTACAACGGATTGAATATTACGGGTGTGACTGGAATCACAACGGCTCAGAAAGTTACACTGAAAGCACTAGGTGCCATAGATCTTAACCCGGATCGAATATGATCAAGCATAGCTTTACTGAATCTTTACAATTGTCAGATGATTTTTTGCTAAATCTTTATAGGAGTTGTATGGATTTATGGCTAAAATTTAAGTATTCAAGAGAAGAAGCTACGCCCCACCCCAATTTTTCAGTCATCCTTAGTCCATGTTTACCTAAATGTCCGGTGTGATCGCGAGGAAGTCGGTTCAGTATCACAGAACATTATACTCACGCTTGATCAAGTAGGGCCACCCCCAGAAGCAAGAGGTCGAGAAAAACAAAATGTTACTCACTCTATAATCCAGACCGATAGGAAAACAAATGACAAAGGAAACTGTACCAGTTATGGGTTTCGGTGTGGGGTTTTAAGATGATGTAGCTTCAGTCCACCTATCCCTGACCGCAAGAGGGGTTCTACCGTGAATACTTCGGGGTTCAATCAGTATTATCATTCTTCAGATGAGCAGGTCGTATATGCTCATCTACAACGCTATGTGGAGAATGAACCACCCCAACAACTGCTTGAGCGTTTCTTTAATTTGTTTATTCAAGGGGGAGAATACCCCGATTTAGCGGTTAACTTAGCTTTAGGTCGGATTGTCGATTCGGATTTAGCAAATATCGAATTTCAGTATGTTCTTAACCGTAGTTGTTATATTTTAATTAACCGGTGGCGCAAACAACCCCGGCATCAATGGGCTATTCCTGAACTGATTAATAGTTTTGAACAAACTCCATCGGGTTTACCCTCCTGTTGGACAGCAAAGCGCTTGCGTTCTTTAGTGAAACGCTTTACCCAAACGGAACAATACCAAGCTCTCCGACGTTTGAGTAAAGTCTTTGAGGAAAAAATACAAGCGAGCCTAGAACAGAAAACTGAAAATGTAGAAGGTTTGATTAGTCGCTATCCCTATTTATATGATCATTGTTTTTTAACCGATGATAGTCCTGATGAACAACGTCAGGAAATCCGGGAGATGCGAATACAAGCACAAGAAACCTTTGAAGATGATTTATCTGAATATCTCACCTTTAAACGCATTCCGAGGGAACAGCAATTGATTTTACCATCGGTTGAAAACCCAACCTTATTAACGGACAAAAAGTTAAAGTTTGCCTTTAAACATTTTACGGGTAAAATCGATGGCTATCACACCTATAATGATTTAGCTACAATTTTTGTCAATCAAAGTCAAAATACGCGCACATATCGCACGTTTAAGGAAGAATTTTATGAATATTTGAGTGATACAGTTGATACTAAATATGCCAAAAACCATTTTAATAATCGTTTGTATCGAGAACTTCAAGCGACTCTCTCACACAACGATAGTCAGAAACTGAATGATACGCTGATGGCGGGAACCTGTCGCAAATTATTAAATTTCTTGGTGGTGGAAAGTCCGCAACAACCTCATCACTTTGTATTTTTAGATTTAAGCAGTAACATAGGGGTGACTCGTTCTATCGGTTTGTTATTAAAAATTGTCTTAATTTGTCGTAAAGTTAAATCCGATTTAGAAAAACGGTTTTCTATTTTATTTAATCACTATGCCACTTTTCCTAGAGATAAAGTATCTTGGCTGGTGGAATCGTTAGAAAATCTCAATATTGCCTTTGGTCTAAACTGGGGTAATTTAAAATTCCATTAACTTTTGACTTCTTGAAAGAGAAATCAGATCACATTCACCCTCATACCCTGTGACAGAAAACCCCCAAAAACTCAGACCAGCCTAGAGTCGCACTTTTGAAGCAAGGAAATCTTATTTTCAAGGGTTAAGTCTGTTTCAAATAATGCTAACGGAGTTAACTGAACAGTTCACTCCCGCGACCGACTCAGCATGGCTTCATGAAGATGGTCATCATGCAGGCGTTCTTGAACCAATAACTCCCGTGCCTGTTCCTGAGTTTCTTCATTGGTGTTTTCTTCTTCCGCCACACGGTTTCGCATGGTTTCCTGTAAATGTTCTTGGTGTTGACGATCTTGAACCAATAGTTCCCGTGCTTTGTCTTGCATATTCATAGTTAGATTCTCCCAGTCTTGTTAAATATTGCTCTATCTAAAATTTTTACATAATTTTAGTAAAATGTATCGTAAGTAACAGAAATTTTGAGAAACTTAATATTTTAGATCCTTATTGATTTTTGAGTAATTTTTTTGCTCTACCTGTTGAGAATTCTTAGCAGTTAAGTTATACTGACGACCATGGGCTGGAGGACAACAGCCTGGGTATGATCCGAAAGCTTCCCCGTCTTTGTTAGTGATAATAGGTTTCATTTGAAATCAGGATTTATTGTTAACCTTTATTGACAACAAAATCATGTGTAAATCCAAGAAAAACGATACGGAATTCAACCTGACGGGAACAATCCAGAATGTTTGGATGAAAGATGGAAAACCTAAAGTCATTAATCTGCTGACTTCTTTGGGATTATTGTTAATAAAACTTTCCAAAGAAGCCAGAATGATAGGGATTTCTGATTTAGCTCCCGGTCATCAGGTACAAGTGATTGGTCAGAAAAGACAAGATTTGAAAACCGGAAGGATTAAATTAAAAGCTGATCGGGTGCTTCCGACTTCCCAACCGATATCAACTCTAAACTCATCCTCGATAACTGCCATCGAACCTCCACAACACCCTGCGGTTAAACCTGCAAAAATCCTAATTTGTCAAAAATCCGATTGTCGTAAACGGGGTGGTGATGATGTTTGTGCGGTATTGCAACAAGAATTAGCTCAACGGGGACTTAAAGATCTAGTCACGATTCAAAAAACAGGCTGTCTGAAAAAATGTAAATCTAGCCCTAATATTGTGATGTTACCCGATAAAACCCGTTACAGTAAAGTTAAGCCGGAACAAATTCCAGGGTTAATTGATAAACATTTCTAAGATAATTCAGGAAACGGGAGATCAAAGAAACGTTAATCTTGCTTGTTCTTCTACTATAATTTGGAAAAGAATAGAGAAAAATCCGATTTTTAATAAAAAATTAGTTGCAACCACTTGACGAAACTATAGGGTGTGAGATATAACCGGAAAAACTCACCTGTAAAATAATGATATATTACATAGTCACAAAGAATAATGCTTACACCCTAAATTATTATGTCACATCTTGGGGAAAATCTATTGTACCGCACATTTGTACTATTTTTTATGAAAATTTAACTCAAATGAAACGCCTTCTTCCGGGAACCTATATCTTTTCTGATCTGGAACGCTTAACTTCTGAACAAGCAGAAATCGCGGCTCAAGTCTGGGAACAATTAGCAAATTCTGGTCAGAAGGTACGCTTATTGAATCATCCGACTCGCGCCATGAAACGTTATGAACTTCTCCGCACTTTGCATAATCTAGGCTGGAATCAATTCAATGTCTATCGGTTGATTGAAGGTTGCCAACCTCAACGATTTCCGGTATTTTTGAGAGAGGAAGATGATCACGGTGGCAGTCAGACAACGTTACTGAAAAACCCCGAAGACTTAGACCAAGCTAAAGCAGAACTCTTAGATCAAGGGAAAAGTCGAGATAAAAAAATTATTACAGAGTTTTGTGATACCTCCGATGAAAATAACAATTTCAAGAAATATAGTGCTTTTATCATCGGAGATAAAATCATTCCGGCTCATCTATTTTATAGCTCGGCGTGGATGTTGAAATATAAAAAACAATTAGATTTACAAACTGAAAATATTGTCAGGGAAGAACAGGAATATGTTCAAAAAAATCCCCATGAATCCTCCTTAAAAGAAATTGCTAAAATCGCTCGAATTGATTATGGAAGAATAGATTATAGTATGCTCAACGGAGTCCCTCAAGTTTGGGAAATCAATACCAATCCTGGCATTTTAAGAAAGTATTGTTTAGCCCATATTGAGTTTAACCATCCTTTAGTTGATCAGACTTTTTTTACAAGACGACCTGAATGTTGGGCGAAGGTTCCTTTCGCTTCTGAAGACATGGCTGAATTTGAAAAAACCCATAATCCTCTGTTAGTTGCACGGATTACCGCCAACGAATTTTTCTCCAATCAGTATAACACTGCTTTAGAAAGTCTGGATACCAATCAGGATGTTAACACCGCCATTCCGATTGTAATTCGGGAAAGTAGTGTCTGGAAAGAAACCGCCCTTAAACGAATCTTACGTTTGTTACTCCGGTTTTTTCCTTATCCCCTGCGAATGGCTCTGCTGGATAAGCTGACATCCTTTAATATAGAATTGTAGGAATTTAGAAGCGGTCTTGAACCAAATATTGTTAGCTGGATGCTAAGGGATTGACAAAATTCACCACTTGTGAATTAGCTAAATGATCAACTTTGACCAAAAATTAAGAATTGGGTTGCTTGCGTGTCCCAACTGGTGAGATGATTGTGATGCGGTCTAAGGGTAATTCCAGAGCGACTTATGGCGTAGAATCTGAACTCGTTGAGATTCGATGCTCCGGCACTCACGCACTCACTAAAGTCTAAAGATAACAATAATTATGGCTTCACTTGAAGAACTTTGCATTAATTCGATCCGCTTCCTTGCCATTGATGCCGTAGAAAAGGCAAAATCTGGCCACCCTGGATTACCTATGGGTGCTGCGCCGATGGCCTTTGTGCTGTGGGATCGGTTTCTGCGGTTCAATCCCAAAAATCCTAAATGGTATAACCGCGATCGCTTCGTGCTCTCCGCAGGTCATGGCTGTATGTTGCAATATGCCCTGCTGTATTTGATGGGATATGATAGCGTTTCCCTCGATGATATTAAACAATTCCGCCAGTGGGGTTCGGTAACTCCCGGCCACCCCGAAAACTTTGAAACTCAGGGTGTGGAAGTTACCACTGGCCCATTAGGTCAAGGGATTGCCAATGGCGTTGGATTAGCAATAGCCGAAGCCCATGACGCAGCGACCTTCAATAAACCGGATGCCAAACTGGTCGATCACTATACCTATGTGATTTTAGGGGATGGTTGCAACATGGAAGGGGTTTCTGGTGAAGCCTGTTCCTTAGCAGGACACCTGGGACTTGGTAAATTAATTGCCCTCTATGACGATAACCATATTTCCATTGATGGAAATACCGAGATTTCCTTTACCGAAGATGTGAGCAAACGGTTTGAAGCATACAACTGGCACGTTCTCCACGTTGAAAACGGCAACACCGACTTAGATGGAATTGCGGCTGCCATTGCCAAAGCCAAGGAAGTCACCGATAAACCCACTTTAATTAAAGTCACCACCATAATTGGTTACGGTTCTCCCAACAAACAAAACACCGCCGGAGTTCACGGGGCGGCGTTAGGCGGGGATGAAGTGGCTGCTACCCGTCAAAACCTGGGTTGGAACTATGAACCCTTTGTCGTTCCCGATGATGCCTTAGCCCATACCCGCAAAGCCGTTGAACGCGGGGCAAATCTGGAAACGGAATGGAATAAAACTTGGGAAGAATACAAAGCCAAATATCCCCAAGAAGCAGCAGAATTTGAACGCCGGATTTCGGGTAAACTCCCCGAAGGTTGGGAAAAAGCTCTACCAACTTTTACCCCGGAAGAAAAAGGCAAAGCCACCCGTCAATATTCTGAAGGATGTCTGAATGCCTTAGCTCCCGCTATCCCCGAATTAATTGGAGGTTCTGCGGACTTAACCCACTCCAACTTAACGGAGATCAAGGGTTTTGGTAATTTCCAAAAAGGACAATATCAAAATCGTAACCTGCGTTTCGGTGTCCGTGAACACGGAATGGGCGCTATCTGTAATGGTATTGGCTTGCATGGTTCTGGGTTAATTCCTTATTGTGCAACGTTCTTAGTATTTGCTGACTATATGCGGGCGGCGATTCGTTTATCCGCCTTATCGGAAGTCGGTGTGATCTATGTGATGACCCACGACTCCATCGCCCTTGGGGAAGATGGCCCAACTCACCAACCTGTGGAAACCATTGCCTCCTTGCGGGTGATTCCTAACTTGTTGGTAATGCGTCCGGCGGATGGTAACGAAACCTCTGGCGCCTATAAAATCGCCGTTGAAAACCGTCATCGTCCTACCCTGTTAGCCTTAACTCGTCAAGCGTTACCGAACTTAAACGGTAGTTCTATTGACGCGGTGAGCAAAGGGGCTTATGTTCTATCTGACTCCGAAGGAACTCCCGATTTAATTCTGATCGGCACTGGAAGCGAAGTGTCTCTGTGTGTGGAAGCTGCCGAAAAATTAACGAACGAAGGCCAGAAAGTTCGGGTGGTTTCTATGCCCTGTTGGGAACTGTTTGAAGAACAAGATGCTGCTTATAAAGAATCTGTGTTACCCAAAGCTGTCACCAAACGCTTAGTGGTAGAAGCGGGTAGCAGTTTCGGTTGGCAACGTTACATGGGTAACGAAGGCGACATTATCAGTATTGAAGGGTTTGGCGCCTCTGCTCCGGGTAACGTTTTGATGGAGAAATTCGGTTACACCCTGGATAATGTTTTAGCCAAAGTTAAAGCGTTATTAGGCTAAACCTGAAATCAATTAGATTGATTAAGGTGGGCTAGACCCACCTTTTTTTTAGCTTCTTCCGTAAGAAGCTAAAATTATAAAATATGTGCCGAAGTAGAGACGCGCCATGGCACGTCTCTACAGAAGTTAAAGGGAAAGTGCGTCAATCCTGCTAAAACTCATTTCCTATTCTTAATTTTTTTGCAGGTTCACTCAGAAGTTGAGTATAAAGATCGCTTAATTTTAAGGCGACACCTTGCCAACTAAATTGAGTCTCTACTTGTTTTCTTCCGGCTTCCTTTTTAATGATAAATGATGAACTTAAGACAAATTTTCCCCTTTTCGACATCCTCTGTTACCCATTGGTCAACGGAAGCGAGATGGTTACACTGGATAACATTTCTCTGGTTATTTGTGGGCTTAATTGTCATGTTCTCCGCTTCCTATCCCATTGCTTATGCAGAACAGGGAGATGGATTATATTATTTTAAACGTCAATTAATTTGGACAGTTGTAGGATTAGTCGGATTTAGTTTTATTGTTCAATCTTCACTGCGATTTTGGTTAAAAATTGCCCAATGGGGGGTTTTAATTGTTCTAGGATTATTATTTCTCACCTTAGTTCCAGGGTTAGGAACTACTATTAATGGCGCAACTCGTTGGATTTCTGTCGGGCCAATTCCCATTCAGCCTTCAGAGTTAATGAAGCCTTTTTTAGTCTTACAAAGTGCACGTTTTTTTGGCAATTGGTTTCGTTTAAATTGGCCTGTTCGGTTGATTTGGTTAGGAATTTTTGGAACGGTATTATTATCTATTTTATTACAACCCAACTTAAGTACCACTGCTCTTTGTGGTATGACCCTTTGGTTAGTGGCTTTAGCAGCAGGACTGCCTTTTTCCTATTTAGGAGGAACTGCTTTAGGGGGGATACTTTTAGCTACCTTGAGTATTACTATTAAAGAATATCAAAGACGAAGAATTTTATCCTTTTTAAATCCTTGGTCTGATCCGATGGGGGATGGATATCAGTTAGTGCAAAGTCTTTTAGCAGTGGGTTCCGGTGGATTTTGGGGAACGGGGTTAGGATTATCTCACCAAAAATTATATTATTTACCCATTCAATACAGTGATTTTATTTTCTCGGTTTATGCGGAAGAATTTGGCTTTATTGGGGGGATATTATTGTTATTATTGTTAGCGGTTTATGCAACCCTAGCCCTACGAGTGGCGATGAAAGCCAGACAAATTGAACATCAATTAGTTGCCATTGGGGTGATGGTAGTTATGGTGGGACAATCACTATTAAATATTGGAGTCGCAACGGGTGTTTTACCCACCACAGGTTTACCTTTACCCTTATTTAGTTATGGGGGAAGTTCAATGATTGCTAGTTTAGCTTTAGCCGGGTTATTAATTCGGGTAGCTAGAGAAGAAAATCAAGCCCAGGTGATTTCTTTAGCTGATCATCGGTCAACGGAAAATCGAAATCGTAGAAGTGAGCGATCGCAAATCCGTTAAACAATTATATCTATTTCAGTTAAGAACATGGAACCGATATATATTCCAGCGATCGCTGCCGCTCGCACTACTTTTAATTCTCCAGTCTTGGTTGAAGCAGAGCCAAAACTTTCTTAACTCCTTCGGGGAAAATCACCACCAAACTACCCGGAGTTGCTTCGCTCAGAGCAGTTTTAATCGCTGTTTCTTCTTCGAGAATAATCTCATAGTCAAAATCAGGATTTTCCTGCTTCACCCCGATCTCAATATATTTAGCCACGTCTCCCCGTTGACTTCCTCGGTTATCCTCATCTTCCTTAATAATAATCCGCTCGAACATTTGGGCTGCTAATCTTCCTAATTCGATAAAATCTTCAGGACGTCGATCTCCGGGTACACAGACAACCCCAATGCGTTTGCCATCGGGCCAATTGCGAACAAATTCCAGAATTGCTTGAAAACTGGCACGGTTATGGGCATAATCCAATAAAACATGGAAAGACTGATAAGGAATTAAATTCATCCGTCCGGGGGTTTGTTCCACCGACATCTGGAATGTCCGCAAAGCCTGACTAATCTCCGCAATGGTGACTCCCTGGACATAAGCTGCTAAACTGGCGGCGAGGGCATTAGCAATCATAAATGGAGCTAACCCGCGTAACGTCAGGGGAACATTGGCCATCTGTTCCACCCGAATCATTTGTTCTCCTTTTAAAAAGGATAAATAACCTGATTCATAAATCGCAGCCACTCCTCCCTGGGCAATGTGTTCATTGACGATGGAGTTATCGGCATTGAGTGAAAAATAAGCAATTTTCGCTTTTATCTGTGATGCCATTGCCACCACTAAGGGATCATCGGCATTTAACACCGCATACTCACTGGCAGCCTTTGCCACAACGCTTTTAACCTCTGCCATTTCCTCAACGCTGTTAATATCCTGTAACCCTAAATGGTCTTCAGAAACATTCAACACAACGCCGACATCACAGCGATTAAACCCTAACCCAGACCGGAGAATTCCCCCCCGTGCAGCTTCTAAAACAGCCAGTTCAACGGTGGGGTCATTTAAAATTAAGGCGGCACTTTGAGGCCCGGTATTATCTCCGGCTTCTGCCAAAAAATCTCCGATATAAGTACCGTCGGTAGTGGTAAAACCTACTACTTTTTGAGTTTGTTTAAGGATGTGGGCAATTAAACGGGTAGTAGTGGTTTTGCCGTTGGTTCCGGTAATGGCAGTAATGGGAATATGAGCAGAGGTGCCGGGGGGGTAGAGCATATCCACAATCGGAACTGCAACGTTGCGCGATTTGCCTTCATTCGGGTGAATGTGCATCCGTAACCCGGGGGCGGCGTTAACTTCCACAATCACCCCATCCACTTCTCGCAATGGCCGACTAATATCGGGGGCGGTAATATCAATTCCCGCAATATCTAAGCCAATAATTTGAGCCGCACGTTCGCAAATCCAAATATTTTCCGGGTGAATTTCATCCGTGTGATCAATGGCAATTCCACCTGTACTTAAATTAGCCGTTGCTTTAAGATAACAAATCTCTCCAGGTTTAGGAATACTGTCTAAGCGATAGCCTTGTTGTTTTAAAATATCAATACTGTGGCGATCAATTTCAATACGAGTTAACATATTTTCGTGACCACTGCCACGACGGGGATCGCGGTTTGTATCTTCAACTAATTCTACTAAAGTTGAACGACCATCTCCAATAACATAAGCCGGAACTCGTTGAGCAACGGCGACTACTTTTCCTTGAACAACTAACACCCGATAATCATTGCCTTTATAGTAGCGTTCAACAATCACACTCCCAATTTTTGATTCAGTTTTAGCCATTTCATAAGCGTTTTCTGCCTCCTGCCAAGTTTGAATATCAAGGGTAATTCCGCGACCATGATTCCCATCCAGGGGTTTTAAAACAATCGGAAATCCACCAATATCATCAACAGCTTTTTCTAAATCATCTAAGCTATCAATAACGGTGCCTTTGGGAACAGGTAAACGCGCCAGGTCTAAGAGGGTTTTTGTTCCTTCTTTATCACAAGCAAATTCAATCCCTAATATACTGGTGCCATCGGTTTGTGACGCTTGAATTCGGCGTTGATTTTTGCCATAACCGAGTTGAATAACATGGCGGGCGGGTAATTGTTTCCAAGGAATTCCGCGCAATTCGGCTTCTTGGACAATGGCTTCCGTTGTTGGGCCGAGTTGACCCTGTAAAGCAATTTCTTGTAAATCCTGTAAATCTTGTTGGAGTTCTATTTTTCGATAATATCCATGATCAATTAAATGATGACATAACCGCACCGCCGCCCGTGCAGCATAGCGTCCCGCTTCAGCGATTTGATATTGAAAGATAATCCGACAGACTCCCGGTTCGGAACTGGGACGAGTACAGCCAAAGTTTACAGGCATTCCTGCTATAGTTTGCAATTCTAAGGCAATTTGTAGAACCACATCACTGATCAAGATTCCCGTTTTTACGTTTGTCAGAAAATCTTGATATTTTGCTTGGGTTAAATGGGGTAAAATTTCACAAAGTCCATCGTAGAAATCGGGAATTTCATCGGTGTAGCGATTATCTTTTTCTAAATCGAGATGAATAATAATCAGTTGATGAACATCAATACTCCAGTAATTCGGCCCTAATAAGGTTTGAGTCTTTAGAATTTTCATCTTTCTTCCTCCGTAGAGACTCCCGCCATAGCTATACTCAGCTTGGCGGTGAGAGGAAAGGGAGGGCGGGGTCTATGCAACATAGTGAATTCTTGGGGTTTGGAGGAAACCGTTGTGCCTCAGAAGTGGCAAAACTCCCCGGCATACCTGCTGGCATTACAGGATTGAGGCTACCGATATTGTTCTTGACAGACCCGCCTCGGCAGGGCGTTTAATTGGGTTTGGGGATTTCTCCCCCTCCTATTTCTAGGGTAAAGTTAGCTTCGCCAATGTTATAAAGGCTTGTTAGGCTTAGTACACTGCCTCCCAAATGGCTGTTTAATACTAAGCGACAGAGCAGGGGACTAGCTTCGCATCCGGTGGGTGTCATGACCCAAATAACGGAGTCAGTTAAGACTTAGGCTGGTCAACTAGGGCTGTATTTCAAGCCCCCACTGTACTTGTACTCAAGTCAGTGGTGGGTTGTTGACGGATTCAGTCACTCGTGAGTATCCTTAGTAAGCTGCAAAGTCATGGATACAAGAGATGTTTTGAACGAATGACAACCGCAATTCAACATTAGGGTAATTATCCCACAATTTGAGAAGATAGGAGCAGAAACCCTCCCTGAAATTCGGTAACTTCATAAAAAATTTAAGGAAAATATTAGATTCTTTTTAAAGCAAATTGATCAGCAATTCTGTTTTTTTAGCATCATTATCCGATAATTTTGTGTTTCCCGTTTCCTGATTCTGTGGAGAGATCGAGATCTCTATCAATCAGCAGTTGACAAATCTAAAATTCTGTGCTATCAATACTCCCATCTACAACCTTTCTAAAGTTTGCCTAAAATTTCCTGGAGGTAGAGATCAGATTCCCCGCAACGAATGATATAAAAATAGCAATAATATAGCTGTATCATCAATAAATCGAGGTTAACGATTTACAGGAAGAGGAGCGATCAATGCCTCAAAAAACCATGAATAGAACCCGATTGGAATTCTCAGAAGTGCCAATCGCCAAACCCCCGATCTCGGTCGAAGCCTATGCCGATGAACTCATGGACGACATTTTTTCCGATGTCGATCGTGTGATGCAGGGAGAATCTCGGCTACCGAGTCAGCCCGTGCAACCGGAATTTGTTTCTCTCAAATCGATTAAAGTCCCTCAAATTATTCTGCCTCCGATGCCCCGTCAGGAGGAAGAGGATGGGGAAAAATTACGGGATGCCAGTGTTAAAAAGTCCTCTCTTTCGTTGGATCGGATTTTATTAATCGCCGCGTTTTCATCCTTATTCATTACCCTATTATTATGGTTAGCAACACGGGGAGGTTTTGGGCGTTTATTTGCCCCCGAACCTGTGGCGGTTTCCCCCGAACCTGTTTTAGATGCCAAAACAAAAGCCGATATTCAATTTTCCAACTATATTGAGCGAGCACTCACGAATTTTGAACAACAGAATCAACAAACCCCGTTAGGGTTGCCCCTATTACCCCCTCCCGTTCCTAATGCCACGTTACCCACCCTCCCCGTTCCTGGGACTCCTCCGGTGGCGAACGTAGCTCCGGTGATGGATACCAATAACCTCGTGGCTGCTATTAACCGAGTGGCGGGGGCCATTCAAGATGCCTCTAATCAAACGGCGTCTCTATCTCAACAAGTGATGAATAGTTTGGCAAAGGGACAACAACCTGCACCACCCGCACCGACGGCACCGACTGCGGTTCCCGGTGGACGGGGTTCTGGTGCCGTCCCCGCACCCACGCCCAAAACAACAGCCCAAACGCCCAAACCCCAAGCCCAACCCAAACCTGCTACAACCTCGGAAGTGGCTCCAGCCGCACCCCAAAGTCGGGAAGTTGTACCTGAAAGTAGTCCTGTACCTCCCCCTCCGGCGGTGACGGAAACTCCCGTAGAACAGCCAACGATCGCTAACCAAGCCCCAGCAACAGTTCATACCTTAGTTGGGATTTTGGAATTAGGCGATCGTTCAGCGGCTCTGTTTGAAATTAATGGAGTAGCTCGTCGGATCTATGTGGGTGAAACCGTTGGCGCCAGTGGTTGGTCACTGGTTGAAGTTGTCAACCAAGAAGCCGTCATCCGTCGCAATGGGGAAGTTAAGACAATTTTTGTGGGACAACAATTCTAAATTAGGAATGGAGTGCCAGCGAGGACGCTGGCACTCCATTTTTACGAATGTTTGTTTGTTGCCTCTGTCCTTTTATATTTAATGTTTAATTATGGGTTTATTTGAAGATTTTAGTCAGTTTTTAGAGACTCGTTTGGAGGAGTTTCTTAAAGATAATCCCCATTTGGAATTGCAAGCGTTAGAAGAACAATTGCGGGAACAAGAGGAGGATACATTACGGTTAATTGCTGAGTTGAACCGAGAAGAAAAAAAGCTGGAAGCGGAAATTTTAGAAATTGCTCAGGATATTCAAAAATGGCATAAATGGGTGCAAAAAGCACAAGCCGCCAATCGTTTAGATTTAGCTGCGGCGGCTCAAGAACGAGAAGCGGCGTTACTCCGTCAGGGAAATCAACGTTGGGGACAAATGCAAGGCGTTAAAGAACGGATTCAAAAATCCAAAGAACTCTATTATCAAGTGCAACAACGCCACAAGGAAGTTAAAGTCAAAGCCGCAGAAATGGCAGCCAACCGTGTGAAATCACAAACTCAACAAAAAGCTCAAAATCCTTGGGAAACTCAAGGCTGGAATCAGAGTACATCCTATAGCAATTCTAGTTCCTTTGGTGATTCCTTAGAAACGAAATTTAAACAATGGGAAATGGATGAAGAATTAGATCAGTTAAAGCGGAATATACGTTAAAATATTATTCCTCTTCTGATTGTTTAAAATTCACTTGTTCATAGAGATCGGCAAAGTTAATTTGAAATTCAACCGAACTTAATGTTAAAATAGCATCAGCAGATTCATAAAAATTGAGTTGCCATTTTCCCATTTCTGTTTTCACAAATTGTTCAACAGAATATTGGTATTGATCAATTAAAATATATTCTTGAAACTCAGGAATAGACCGATAAAACTTAAATTTATCTCCTCGGTCATAATTTCCTGTTGATTTCGATAAAACTTCTACGATGACTAAAGGATTTAAAACCGTATCTGAGCGATTTTCATGATAGCTCACATCGCCACGAATCACCATTAAATCAGGATAAGTATATAACCGATAATCAGGAATCCATAAGCGGACATCCCCAATAAATAATCGATAATTTTGACCTCTTAACGCTAATTTGAGTTGAAAATAAGCGTTTCCAGCAATTTGATTATGATTGGTAGTTCCTCCGGTCATCGGAATAATTTCTCCATCTCGATACTCATGCTTAAATTCTGCTGTTTCTTCGAGTTTGAGATAGTCCTCTGGAGAATAGAGGAGAGGTTCAGTTTGCACAACCATATTATTCTCCTAATTATATTCCTATTTTTTAGAGTATAGCATTTGTGATTTAACACTTGTGGAACTGATGCAATTGTTAAAATTTTATTCCTCTGATTGTTCAAAATTCACTTGTTCATAGAGATCGGGAAAATTCATTTGAAAATCAACGGTACTTAAGGTTAAAATGGAATCAGGAGACTCATAAAAATTGAGTTGCCATTTTCCCATTTCTGTTTTCACAAATTGTTCAACAGAATATTGGTATTGATCAATTAAAATATATTCTTGAAATTCGGGAATAGACCGATAAAACTTAAACTTATCTCCTCGGTCATAATTTCCTGTTGATTTCGATAAAACTTCTACGATGACTAAAGGATTTAAAACCGTATCTGAGCGATTTTCATGATAAATTATATCTCCACGAATTATCATTAAATCAGGATAAGTATATAACCGATAATTAGGAATCCATAAGCGAATATCGCTGGTAAATACCCGATAATTTTGTTTTCTTAAAGCAAAATATAAATGAGCGCAAAGATTAACTAAAATTTGATTATGATTAGTAGTTCCTCCGGTCATCGGAATAATTTCTCCATCTCGATACTCATGCTTAAATTCTGCTGTTTCTTCGAGTTTGAGATAGTCCTCTGGAGAATAGAGGAGAGATTCAGTTTGCAGAACCATACAATTCTCCTAATTATATCCTATTCTTCTATTATAAATTAACATCGGCTAAATAAACATCTGTGCGGTAAATTAAATGCACAAACCCTTGTGTATCTACCCAACGTTGAAATAACGTTTCTAACTCGGTAATAATCTGTTGACCCGCTTCTCCTTCGGTGGGGATATAAGACGCGCTTTGAGTTCTTCCAATTAACCCTTCTAAATCTAATATTTGTTGATAAGCGATCACTTGATAACGCCAATTTTTAAAATTAGAATAACTTTGAGCAATATCCATCACCCGTTTTCGTTTTTCTTTTTCCACTGGCGGATCTTTGGCTGCATTTTTTAAAATCTGGCTATATTCTTTGGTAAATTCATCTTTTCTATTGCGATGATTCCAGACAATTGCTAACCGTCCCGATGGTTTTAAAATTCGATTAAATTCTTTTAAAGTCGGTTCAGGATTAAACCAGTGAAACGCTTGAAATGTAGTCACTAAATCAACAGAATTATCCCATAAACCCGTATTTTCCGCCGTAGCATCTCGAAATTCAACTAAGGGATGGGGAGTTGCTATTTCTCTCATTTGAGCGTTGGGTTCAACTGCTAAAACCTTAACCCCTTTTTCTGCTAATAACCGTGAAGAAATCCCCGTTCCCGCACCAATATCAACTGCTATTAATTCCGAGGTATTTCCTAACCCATCTAACAGCATTGTAATCGCTTCACTCGGATAACTCGGTCGATATTTTGCATAGTGAGATGCTCGTTCAGAAAATCGAGTTAAGGGGTTCATTTGATAAAGAAATTGTTCCATAATTAGGGAATTACGAATTACGAATTACGAATTACGAATTACGAATTACGAATTACGAATTACGAATTACGAATTACGAATTACGAATTACGAATTACGAATTACGAATTACGAATTACGAATTACGAATGGGGAAT
>CAITND010000272.1 GCA_903893625.1 uncultured Oscillatoriales cyanobacterium | reverse complement strand
CCGTTAGGCGACTAGGTTTTTATACAGGTTGTTTACCTTTCCTGTTACTGGATATATTAACATGGATTGGAGAAATATTCACGGGGAATAAATTCCCTTGGGTCGCTTTTCATCTCAGGTCTGAAGACACTGAGTTTTCAAGCTCCCAGACTTTTCTGATAAAGCTGAGGTTTGAGTAGCAATTGAGAGAAAAGTGACGCTAAGAGTTTATTTCTCTGTACCAATTGAACCCTCTTTGAATTAAACCCCTCAAACCCTTGAAATCTCGTTCTATTTCTCTGTACCAAATAAAGCTTAGTTTAACTGGTACAGAGAAATAACTAAGAATTATTAAGAAAAGTTAAAATCTCAAATACTTACACTGAAAGAGTTTTAGGCTTAACGGCACTTTCTGTACAGTTGCTACTCAAACGCCGAGTAATGGGAATGCGCTACTGATATATATTTGTGAATTATAAGAATAATGTAAATTTTTGTTAATTTAGAGCATTTTGTAAAATAGAATACAGAATCTTCTGATATATTAAAAGTTGAAGACCAAAACAGCCTTTTTTTTTGAGGCTAGTCACTTAGGAGGACAAACTCATGGGTACTCAAGATCAAGCTCGCGCTTTAATGATGCGTCATCACCACACGATCAAAAATCGTCAACAGTCCTTGCTGAACCGAGTTTCAGATGAAGTGGGAGTAGAACCCGGTGATGGAACAACAATTCAAGGTAAACCTAGTTCTCATTCTGCGAGCAACTATGATCGCAGCAACGCCACAATGAGCTAGTCGGGTTAAGAATTTTAATCTTTCTTAATATTTCCCTTTAACTGACTTTAACTCGTAAAACAAACAACAGGAGAAGCAAATTATGGATACTCAAGATCAAGCTCGTGCTTTAATGATGCGTCACCACAAACTGATTAAAAATCGTCAACAATCCATGTTGAATCGGGTTGCGGATGAAGTCGGTACGGAACCTTGTGATTGCACAATGGTTCAAGGCAAACCTAATTCCAATGCTACCAATAATTATGAACGTAGCAATGCGACGATGAGCTAAGTCGAAACCTGACTGCTTTTCAACTCAATAAAACATTCAATTTTAAACAAAGGAAAATCAAACTATGAATACTCAAGATCAAGCTCGCTCTTTGATGATGCGCCACCATCAATTAATCAAAAACCGTCAACAATCTTTACTCAATCGGGTTGCGGATGAAGTTGGCATTGAACCTGGAGATTATCGGACAACAATTCAAGGTAAATCCACAGCAAGTGTGACCAACTATGATCGCAGTGGATCATCCATGAGTTAATTGAGTTGTTGTTAGATAACTAAATTTACTATGAATGTATCAATGCCCCCGCTTTGCTTTAGCAAGTGGGGATATTTTTTTAGGGTTGACGGTTGAGGTGTTGACTGTTGGCTGTTGATTCCTAACTTCTTGATATAATCCCCCTTATAAGATTGGAAGTAGAAGGGGAAATCATGTCAGATTGGACAGTTATTGAGGGTGGAATTACCGCACCTAGAGGATATCGAGCATCAGGAATTACCGCCGGATTAAAGCCGTCAGGATTACCCGATTTAGCCTTAATTGTGTCTGATGTGGATGCGATCGCGGCGGGGGTATTTACCACAAGTCAAGTCAGAGCAGCTTGTGTAGACTATTGCCGTCAACAACTGCAAACCAAACCCAGCGCTAAAGCAATTTTATGTAATTCAGGACAAGCGAATGCCGCCACAGGAGCAGCAGGTTGGACGGATGCGGTAGAATCAGCCCAAGCCTTAGCTAATGTCCTAAATATTGCACCGGAATCAATTTTACTCGCTTCCACCGGAGTGATCGGTCAACGGATCAAAATGGATATACTGAAAGCGGGAATTCCTCAATTAGTGGCAGAATTGTCAGAAAACGGTAACGCAGCCGCATCCAAAGCCATCATGACAACAGACTTAGTACCGAAAACTATTGCTTTAGAAACAATGTTTGGGGATCGTCCCGTGAGAGTGGGGGGAATTTGTAAAGGGTCTGGGATGATTCACCCGAATATGGCTACCATGTTAGCCTTTGTCACCTGCGATGCGGTGGTTTCTTCTTCCCTCTGGCAAGAAATGTTAACCCGTGCAGCCAACCGCAGTTTTAACCAAGTTACTGTTGATGGAGATACGAGTACCAACGATTCTTTAATTGCTTTAGCTAATGGTGCGTCTCGGACTCCTGCTATCACTGCAATGGGGCCAGAAGCCGAAAAATTAGAAGCGATGTTAACGGCGGTTTGTGAATATTTGGCAAAAGCGATCGCACGGGATGGAGAAGGGGCCACCTGTTTAATTGAAGTTCAAGTTTCCGGTGCCGAGGATGAAGCATCTGCGAGTAAAGTTGCTAAAACTATTGTGGGTTCTTCTTTGGTGAAGTCGGCAATTTTTGGCCGTGATCCTAACTGGGGAAGGATTGCGGGGGCGGCTGGACGGGCGGGAGTCCATTTTGACCAGAATAATTTAGAAATCAAATTAGGGGATTTTCTGTTAATGCAGCAGGGTCAACCTTTAGCGTTTGATCGCAATGCAGCTAACGAATATTTAAAGAAAGCACCAACCGGAGAATATCTTAAAGAAGATACTGTTTTAATTTCTGTCAAAATTGGCGATGGCTCTGGTACAGGCAAAGCCTGGGGATGCGATTTAAGTTATGACTATGTGAAAATTAACGCCGAATATACAACTTAAATCAGTCATCAGTAATCAGTTATCAGTCATCAGTAGAAAAAGTGAACAGTTGATGAACTCTTAACTCGTAGAGACGCGCCATGCAGGTCTCTACACTGATTACTGATTACTGATTACTGATGACTGATTACTGACAGTAACAGTCTCGGTGGGATTCCGAGATTGTGTTAGATAAAAAGGATAAGTGATCGAAGAATTCAGTTGCAGATGATTGACAATGACACCAATACAAGGCATCCCATAGGTATTGAGTTGAGTTAGGGTTTTTTGGAAAACTGTTTTATGAGTTTTATTAACAGTAGCTACTAAAACCAGACCATCTAAATATTCTGCTAAGAACGTACCATCGTTATATTGATGCAATTCTGGCGTATCATAAATTACTAAATCATAAGCTGATTGCAGAGACTCAACAATTTGTTGCATTTGTTCCGAAGCCAGTAACTTAAAGGTATTCGCATAGGTCACTCCTGCGGTTAAAATAAATAGATTTTCCGATAGAGGAGTTCTTTGAATAACTGAATTGGGAGTGGCTTTTTTTGTTAATAAATCGCTAAGTCCTTTTTGATTAGACACTCCTAAAACTGCATGAAGTTGGGGATAACGTAAATTTGCATCTACTAACAATACACGCTGTCCCATGTTAGCAATTGTCTGCGCTAAGTGTAAGGCAATTGTTGATTTCCCATCCTTAGATTCCGCCGAATAAATCCCAATAGAGCGAATTAAAGAATCGGCATATAAAAATCGAATATTTGCATAAACGGTATCGAAAGCACTCAAGAATTGAGCCATTTTTTCTAACGCTCGACGGTGAGATTTTGTTAACTCCGATGTTTCTAAAGTCTTCTCTCCTAGTAGATTAGAAGCAGGTGAAAAATTATTATGGCGAGGAATTTCTCCTAAAAGAGGAACTTGAATCAGATCGGTTATATCAGAGCTAGTAAAAAAGATATTGCGAATTCGTTCCAATAGGATAGATAATAGAGATCCCACTACTATTCCTGCACCGAATATCATGAGCATTGTTTTCTTTGGGCTTTCAGAATATATAGCAATCGGCTCTCCTTGAGGATTTAAAACAATATGAGGTTTAGAAATGACTTCCCAGGGAATGTTATTTTGGGCAGATTCAATTCTTAATTTTTCTCGTTCATCTAAAAATAAATTAAATCGTTTATTTGTTAAGTCAAGCTGTTGTTGAATTTTATTATATTCACGCACAACACCAGGGAAACGTTTCGCTTGTTGGGTTAAGGTATTGAGTGCCTGATTTAATCCTTGCAAGCGAACTTCTAAAGATTCAATTTGAATATCTGTATCTACAAGTTGTGAAATTAGTTTTTGACGAATAGAGGTTTGAAAAGACATGACGGAAGAATTATTTTGGAGTTGTGATAACTTCTCTCCCATAATTTTGGCATTTTCTTGTTGTAATAAACTCAATAAATTAGCTTGCTGTTCCTTTAATTGTTGCAGTTCTGGGCTATTAGAATTGTATGTAGCAGACTGAATAGCAATTTGCGTTTCAACCGCCATTAAATCATTTAAGAGTTTTTGACGAAATGGGCTTTCGCTTAAGGCTGAGGCTGCCAATGCTTCTTCAGGAGTGAATGATAATTGCGTTTGCAGATATTGATATGAAGCTTTCAATTCTTGAAGTTGTCTGCTTGTATCTTGACTCTGAGTATCCAAAGCACGAACTTGGTCATATAATGCTTGTCCTCCTGCCATTGGGTCAAGTAACTCATACTGCTGTTGAATTTCTTGGACTCTTCCTCGATCTTCATTGACTCGTTTTTGTAACAGGGGTAACTGCTCATCAATGAATTTTACACCTTGACTAATTCGAGTTTTTCGTTCATCTAAGCTATATTTTAAATATTTTTCGGCAGTTTTTTGTAATACAAATAAGATTTCCTCCCGGTCTGCCCCACTATAAGAAATTTCTATGATTTTGGTTTGATCGTTGCGACTTGAACTATCAGAAATTCGCTTTAATTTTAATTTATCTGATAAATTAACAATTTTAAATGCAGGATAGCGAGTTTGAATTTGTTCAAAAATGCTATTTAAAATTGCAGGACTGGTTAAAATTCGGATTTGGGTCGGGTAATCTAGGGTGAAGAATTTATCGCTGGGTTGTCCATCAGTACGAGTAAAGGTCAAAGGATCGGCTAATTGCTGTTCCGTCGTCACAGGTTCAACTAACAATTGAAAACTCCCTTGATAAACGGGAGGTACCGCTTCACCGATAAAGGGTGAAGCCGATATAGTTGTTATTCCTGCAATTCCAATAATCAGAGCAATGTTTCTTTTTAACGTCCGCAAAATTGGACGGATACCGGGACTGCTTTTTTTGGCAATTCCCTCTTGTGGGTTATCAATACTTTGTATTTCTTGTTGCATAGTCATTCAATATCCCTGTTACTGTTGTTTGAACCCTTTGCTCTTCTTGTCCCTCTGTATCCCCCCTGTAATTTTCTCACCCTCCCATTTCTCAGACTCTCCCTTGATGAACGCTAGTTGTTACTATTAATTATTGCTGTTATTCTTGGGAATTAACCTGTTAACGAAATCATAAAACCTAAAGAAATCGGAGACAGGTCGTAACAATTCTGTACTCTGATCTGCCACTCTCGTTACAAAAGACCGATGCACAACAATTACATCTCTATTATGTAATATGGGATTATTTTCTTTGGCATTTCCTAACTCAAAATTCACTGGAATTCTTCTGCGAGTAACGGAACCATTGGAATTCAGACGAATCAGTTCAACGGAAGTCTTATTAGCACGGGCAGTCGTGAAACCCCCAGCAGCTAATAAGGCTTGATTGAGCGGGGTATTAGGGGGGACTTGAACTAAACCCGGTTGAGTGACTTCTCCGACTATATTAACGGCAATGGTTGCAGGTGAAAAACTAGCCGAGCCTAGCTGTTCCAACTCAGTCGGATCAATAGCTGTCGCTTTAGGAATAATAATCGTATCTCCCTGTTGTAAAAACATATCTTGGTTGATATCTCCTGATTGCAACAGTTCCCAAAGATTAACTTTTGCGGTTTTTATCCCCGTGTTTGTTAGTCTTTGGACTTCAATATTGCGAATATCGGCTGTATTTGTAATCCCTCCTGCCGTTTGCAGCGCACGGGTGACCGTTGGTAAATTCGTTTTTACGATTCTTAGCCCACTTCCTCCATTGCCTGCATCGGTAAGACCTCCATCTTGATTCAGGGAATAAGCACCCGGACGAAATACTTCTCCCACCACCGCAACTTGAATCGATTGGTTTGGCGGCGCGGCTAAACTCGAAGATGCCATTTCACGCACTTGAGATGGATCAAAGGTGGTGAGAGTGGGAATGAAAATACTATCTCCATCGCGTAGAATTGGATCTTGGTTTAAATCCCCTGTATCTAGTAATTTATCTAAATTTAAAGTAACAACGGGTTGGCGAGGATCATTGCGTCGCAGTTGGACTAACGCTAAATCTGCCGATTGGGTAATCCCTCCAGCCGTTAAAATCGCTTGGCTGAGTCGAGAAAATTGTTGGGAGTTGGTAGATAAATTATAGGAACCGGGACGAACAACTTCCCCTGCAATCGCAACCTGTACAGGACGGGGTGCGATTAAAGTAATGGTGATAATCGGTTGTCGGAGTAAACTAGAATATCGTTGAGCAATCAATGTTTGGGTTTGTGGAAGCGTTAAACCCGCAATGGATACGGGCCCAATCCCCTGCAAATTAATGGTTCCATCCGTAAGCACCAGTTGCTCACTTGTGTATTTGTCCACACCGAACACATCCACTCGAATGCGATCGCCCACTCCTAAAAGATAAGGAAAATCCTGAACCGGATTTTCACTCCGTCCCTGTTGACGTTGTAGCGGAGCAGGATTTCTAGGGGCAGGGGTTTGAGCCTGAACAGCTAAGGTGGAGATCAAGGGAACTCCTAGGCTTAAAATTAAGTGCGTTAAAGAACAACCAACACATCGAACCAGCATAAAATTATCAGACGCCAACTAAAACATAAACCGATCAAATGGAGTGATCTGGCATCTCCCCATTTATAACTTCAGGGTTTTTTGATCTCTGATAATAGCTTATCCTATAAATCAAAAGACAACCCTGGCTGGAGTCAGGTGTTATCTAGCCCTGTCCAAAACAATAGCTACAATGCACCCTGAATAGTTTGGCTATAAGGGCTGAAGCGTATGACAGGAAATTTTACTTGCTTGTCAACTGAATATATCTACACATTAAGATGTCCAGAAATCAAAATAACCCTTCTTAATCGTAAAAACTGTAAAACTTCTGTAAATTTTTTCCAAAGATGAGAGATTTACTATCTTTGCCTCCAGGAAGGAAAAGATATGATAATGCCTTAGCCACTGTGCATTACTTTTACCTATGACCCTAGCAACCCAACTCATTATTGGATTAACATTGATTGCTGTAGCTTTAGCCATCCCGGTTTCGGTGTTTTTTATTGAATGTCTGGCTGCGTTGATTCAGAAGCACTCACCTAATAAACACTTTGGGGCTGTTACCCCTAAAGTTTCTATTCTGATTCCCGCACACAATGAAGCATCGGAAATTGAAGCTACGTTAAATACTATTTTACCTCAAGTTGATTCTAAAAAAACAATTGTAGTCATTGCAGATAACTGCACCGACGAAACTGCCACCATTGCCCGTCAATTTGGAATCACAGTTTTAGAACGTCATGATTTAGAACACCGGGGCAAAGGCTATGCCTTAGACTATGGTTTAAACTTTTTAGCCCAAGATCCACCGGATGTGGTGGTGATGATTGATGCTGATTGTCACGTTGAACCAGGTACTATCGCTAAGATTGCTCAACAGGCAATGCTCAAACGGCGACCTGTGCAATCAACCTATCTAATGGAAACTCCTAAAAAACTGACTCCTAAAGATTCCATTTCTGCCTTTGCGTTTTTAGTTAAAAATTCCATTCGTCCCCAAGGATTAGCTCGATTAGGATGCCCCTGTGTTCTGACTGGAACTGGAATGGCGTTTCCTTGGTCAGTGATTTGTCAAGTATCCCTAGCGAGTTCAAATCTCGTCGAAGATATGCAGCTTGGTGTTGATTTAGCGTTATCGGGAGCGTCCCCGATGTTTTGTGAAGACGCTAAAATCATTGGGGTTTTGCCCGCCCAAGAAAAAGCAGCGAAAACCCAAAGAACCCGTTGGGAACATGGACACTTAAAAACCTTATACACCCAGGTTCCTCGCCTGATTTCCGCCTCTATTCGTCAAAAACGCCTGGATTTACTTGCCCTTGCTTTAGACCTCTGTGTTCCTCCCTTAGCATTTTTAGTGATGTTGTGGGTGGCGGCTTTGGTTCCCAGTTTGTTGATAGCAGTCTACAATCTCTCCGCCTTGCCCTTGCAATGCTTAATATTTGAAGGAACACTGTTATTAACAGCTATCCTAATCACCTGGGCTAACTTTGGTCGTTCTATCCTATCCCTGAAAACCCTGTTGAGTATTCCCTTTTATATTCTGTGGAAATTACCAATGTACTTTAGCTTCTTTAAAAAACCGCAACAGGAATGGGTCAGAACTCAACGGGATAGCCTGGTATCTTTAGAGCGTTAAGTTCTTTCTATCAAGTTTTGGCTATGGGCAGATGGGCATATAGGCTGTTAACGGTCAACTAACAACTGTCAACTAACAATCCCGTTTAACGGCATGAAAGTCGCTTATCTAATTAATCAATATCCCAAAGTCAGTCACAGTTTTATTCGTCGTGAAATTTTAGCTGTGGAAGCTCAGGGAATTGAGGTTAGTCGTTTCTCGATTCGGTCTCTGGAATCAGAATTAGTGGATACGGCTGATCAACAGGAATATGCAAAAACTCGGTTTATTCTCCGGGTAGGAATTTGGGGTTTACTCTGGAATTTATTACAGGTGGAATTTACTCATCCCTGGCGTTTATGGCAGTCGGGATGGTTAGCCTTAAAATTGGGTTGGGGTTCAGAACGGGGTGTTATCCTTCACGGTATCTATCTCGCTGAAGCTTGTGTGTTATTACATTGGTTATCTCAAGCTGAGATTGAACATCTTCATGTTCATTTTGGCACCAATTCCGCCACCGTTGCCTTATTGTGTCAGGCTTTAGGGGGCCCACCCTATAGTTTTACGGTACATGGGCCAGAGGAATTTGATAAACCCGTTGCGATCGCATTACCCGAAAAAATCAAACGGGCTAAATTTGTAATAGCAATTAGTTCCTTTGGGAAAAGTCAGCTATTTCGCTGGTGTAATTATCAAGATTGGTCAAAAATTCATATTGTTCATTGTGGTGTTGATCCGATGTTTTTGGATCATCCCTTCGTTCCTCTACCTTCAGAACGTCGCTTTGTTTGTGTCGGTCGTTTAAGTGAACAAAAAGGTCATTTAATGTTAGTTGAAGCCGTCAGTCAACTTGTGGCGGCAGGGTTTGAGTTTAAATTAGTATTTGTCGGTGATGGCCCACTCCGCAACGAGATTGAACAGTTAATTAATACCCTAGAGTTAAAAAATTATATTGAAATCACAGGTTGGGCAACCAATACCCAAGTCCAACAATACATTTTATCCTCACAAGTCTTTGTATTACCCAGTTTTGCCGAAGGGTTGCCCGTTGTTCTGATGGAAGCCTTAGCCTTATCTCGTCCCGTGATTAGTACCTATATTGCTGGAATTCCTGAATTAGTTGAACCCGGAAAAAATGGTTGGTTAGTTCCGGCGGGGTCTTTGGAAGATTTAACCATTGCCATGAAAACCGCCTTAACTACTCCTATCGACGAGTTAACAGCGATGGGAAAACTCGGTGCGGCTAAGGTGGCGGAACATCACAATATTAATATTGAGGCTGAAAAACTGATCCAATTATTTCAAGGGAGTTGCCAAGACAGAAAAGCTGTGTTATATTAATAAATTGTGCGGGCGATTAGCACAGTGGTAGCGCACTTCCTTCACACGGAAGGGGTCATGGGTTCAAATCCCGTATCGCCCATTAAAATTTTGTCGATTGCCAGATTATTTGTCCTCGATGACAGATTGTTGTCCACATTGACAAATTATTGTCCGGGAGTTGATACAGCAAAAAGTTAATTATATGTCAATAATACCTGAAAATATTCATCAGTTCCTTAATTATTGCCAGCAATATATTACGGGTAGAGAAAGAGGAGAAGCACAAATATTTCTAGATCGATTCTTTCAAGCATTTGGCTATAAAGAAGGTTTAAGAGATGCTGGAGCAATATGTGAGGAAGTTGTTCCTGATGGCAGCAGGAAAGGTAATACAGGATTCGCAGATCTTTTTTGGCGACGTGAACGCTTAGATTCTGTATTAATTGAAATGAAATCAAAGAAAGAAAAAAAACTGAATCAACATTATGGTCAAGCCTGGGAATATTCCAGAAATTTAACACCCAGACCAAGATATGTAATTTTATGTAATTTTGATGAGTTTTGGATTTATGATTTTGAAAAAATTATTGATACTCCAGTTGATATTATTCGTTTAGTAGAATTACCAGAACGATTAGACGCTTTTACTTTTATGGAGTTTAGCACTCAGCGCCCTAATTTTCGGAATCAGCAAATCATAGAAGTAACAAAAAGAGCGGCTCAAAGAATGGGTGAGTTATTTCAAAGACTTAAGGCTAGAAGTCAGAGAAATAAGAGAAATAATTTTACAGATTTAGATGCTCAAAGATTTGTGCTTCAATGTGTAATTGCAATGTTTGCTCAGTATCGGAGGATGTTACCCCCGAACCTTTTTACTAACTGTATTCAACGATGTTTAGAAGGAGAAAGTACATACGATATTTTATATAATGGTTTATTTAGGGAAATGAATACCCAAGGAATTACACCTTATGGTCGTTATCAAGACGTGGATTATTTTAATGGCGGATTATTTTCGACCATTCCTCCGCTTGATTTACATAGGGAAGAATTAGAATTTTTAGCCGCATCTGCTTCTGAAGATTGGAGTAAGATCCGTCCAGCTATTTTTGGTAGCATATTTGAAAGTACAGTTACGGTCGAAAGTCGTCATGGCGGTGGTATTCATTACACCTCAGAAAACGATATTATGAAAATTGTCCGACCTACAATTAGTAAATATTGGGAGGATAAAATTGAGAAAGCCAATACAATTGAAGAATTAAACTCTTTGCGCCTAGAAATACAAAACTATCGGGTATTAGATCCGGCTTGTGGATCGGGTAATTTTTTGTATATGGCTTACCAGGAACTCAAACAATCCGAACAGTTATTACTCGATAAAATAGCTGAAAAATCAGACACTCATCAGTTAAGTATAGGATTTGTTACTCCAGAACAATTCTATGGAATTGATAATAATCCTTTTGCTATAGAGTTAGCACGGGTAACATTAATAATTGCTCGGAAAGTGGCTATTGATAAATTAGGGTTACATGAAAACCCACTTCCTTTAGATACACTAGATAAAAATATCGTTTGTAAAGATGCTTTATTTGAAGATTGGGTTAAAGCTGATGCAATTATTGGCAACCCTCCTTTTCAATCCAAGAATAAAATGCAGCAAGAATTTGGCAATGATTATGTGAGAAAACTCAGAGAAAAATATCCAGATATACCTGGACGTGCTGATTACTGTGTTTATTGGTTTCGCAAAACCCATGATCAATTAACAACAGGCGGTCGTGCGGGTTTAGTTGGTACTAATACAATTCGTCAAAATTATTCCCGCGAAGGTGGTTTAGACTATATTGTTACTAATAGTGGCACTATTACTGAAGCTGTATCCAGTCAAGTTTGGTCGGGTGATGCTGTCGTTCATGTTTCCATTGTTAATTGGGTAAAAGGTGAACATCAGGGCAAAAAGAAACTTTACACTCAGTTGGGAGACTCGTTAGATAGTCCTTGGCAAGTTGTAGAATTGGATTCTATTAATTCGGCACTCTCTACGGGATTTGATGTTACTCAAGCTAAAAAAATTATGGCAAATGCTAATTCAGAAACTTGTTATCAGGGACAAACTCATGGACATGAAGGTTTTTTGCTATCGCCAGAAGAAGCTGCTGTATTTTTACAAGATCATAAATCCAAACCAGTCATTTACCCTTATTTAACTGGTGATGATATCTTAAGCCATCCCCAAAGTCTCCCTTCTCGTTATGCCATTGACTTAAATAAATGTGCTGATCGATTTTTAGCAATGAAATATAGTCAAGCATTTGCTCATGTAAAAAAGTATGTTATGCCTACAATACAGGCTAATGCTGAAGATGAAAAAAAGAAAACTGGTAAAGAAACTGGCCCTCGCCAAACACATTTCCGTCGTTGGTGGAAATATTGGAGATATCGTCCTGAAATGATTGAAAAAATTGAATCTTTACCTCGTTATATTGTTTGTAGTCGAGTCACGAAAAGATCAATATTTGAATTTGTCAGTTTTGATATCCGTCCTAATGATGCTCTGCAAGTTTTTAGTTTAGCTGATGATTATTCTTTTGGGATTTTACAATCTGGTATTCATTGGCTTTGGTTTACTGAAAAGTGTTCAAGTTTAAAAAGAGATTTACGGTATACTTCTGAATCAGTATTTAATACTTTTCCTTGGCCTCAAAATCCGACAATATCTCAAGTTAGAAGTATTGCAGATGCGGCGATAAAATTAAGAGAAGTCCGTCGCAAAATAATGACAAAAAATAATTGGAGTTTACGAGAATTATATCAAACATTAGATCAACCAGGAGATACACCTTTACATAAAGCTCATGCTAATCTTGATCTAGCAGTACGTTTAAGTTATGGGATGAATCCAGATGAAGATTCTCTGGGATTTTTGTTTGAACTTAATTTAGAAGTGGCAAATAGAGAAGCGTCGGGAGAATCTGTTGTACCACCTGGATTACCTCCATTTGTGACAAATTACCAGGATTTTATCACAGACGATTGTGTAAAAATGCTTTAATATAAGTAAGCAATAGAGGTTACGGGCGCGTACCTCTGAATAGACAGATTGATTACTAATGGCTTTACCTTGTTCCTTATGGTGCGGGTCTTTTTGCTCCCATTTCTGATAAAAATCAGAAGGTCAGCTTCCCACTTGCGGAAGCTGGCTTTCTAATGTCAAAATTCCACTGCACCGGAAATTCGAGTTTGATCAATTTCATTCCCAACGACCGTGAGGGTATAACCGCGTGTCGCATTATACACATCATAGCGACCATTACTCCGAATAATATTTTGACCCGGATTGGTGGCTGTTCCTAAATCTGGTTGAGCTTGGGAGATAGCAACCACTCCATCTTGTTCATTGTTTTCAATTAAATTGTTTCGCAGTATCGGTTTAGCTTGGTGAGAAATCACAATTCCATCTCGATTTTCGATAATTTTATTTTCGATAATCATAGGTGATGCTTCGTCATTAATCGAGATGCCAAATCCTGTATTTTGGAAAAGATTATTGCGAATTTCTCCCTGTCCTGAACGCGCAATCGAAATCCCATTTCCCGTGTTTTGAGTAAAGATATTACTGATAATTTTAGGATTCCCTTCCGCAGTAATAAAAATCCCCTCTCGCTTACTATTAATAAAAGTACAGTTACTCACCGTAGGATTAGAAGATTCTATCCATAACCCAGTTCCCCTAGTATTAGGATTCGTCAGAGTGACACCGAGAATTTGACTGTTTCCTTCACTTCTAATTGTGGCCGTTTGTCGAGCAAATGTAGGACTGACAAAATTCCCCCCTCCCACAATCACTGTATTTTGCCCATTTGTAGCCGTATCCCCTTGCAAGGTTACTCCATCTTTGAGCAAGATGGGAAACACTTCTCCGGTTTCTGGGCTATAGGTGCCGGGGTTGAGTTGAATCACTGTACCCGGTTCGGCTTTTTGGAGGGCATAGGAAATCGAACGATAGGGGCCAGCTTGACTCCCTGTGGAAGCCGCACTATCAATTCCAGCACTGGGATCAACATAGATAACGGCAGCTTGAGCCAAATTTTGGGAAATAGAGAGGGGATCAGGGCGAATCGTCTGGATATTTGCCCAAACCGGAGTTCCCATTCCTGATATTAGTCCCAGTCCCACAATTGTTGTCATCCAACCCATTCCCCGATAGAACAGATGGGGACTACGCCCCAGTTTGGGGTTGTCTTGAGAGGGTGAAGTCAATCGTGGCATCGGATTCTGTTGATTACACATATAGCAAGTCTAAATGATTTGTGATCAAAACCTGTAGGGGTTGGGTCTCCTAACCCAGACGCCAAGAGGGTTGGGAGGGACGCCACCCCTACCCTAAAATATTACAACCTATTTAAAGATAATTTTCTGGGAACTTCTCAGTAGTAGGGTAAGTCAATGATAGTTAGATTGTTCTCGCGTTCGTTTCGGCTCTAGTTTGGGGTCAGTGTCAAGAAGAACGTTCTAAACGAGGGTGCGTCAGGGATCACCAGCATCCAGGACTCATTTTCTACCCTCTGGCGATAGGTCGGTGGTTTTCACATCAAGCGAGCGTTAATTTTTTAGGGGTTTATTCCCTAAAACAGACTAAGCAAAAGATGTGAGATGATGTTATAGTTCTTTTCTGTCCATTTAACGCCCAGACAAAAATTTCTCAATCGCTTGCTATTTTCTTGACACTTCTGTTAAGCTGATACGATATTTTTTTACTCATTACTGACGAGAGGTTGGCTTCACTACAAGGGTTTCCAGTGGGTGATGCTCAATCGTTTTTTGTATCTACAGAGATGGAGTTTGCCCTATTACCAGCGATGTCCTTTTTTCGGTTAGAATGCACTGGATTGTTTATGCCTTTTAGGATAAACTAAACTTGGTGTTCATGACCCAACTGGAATCACTGGTCAGTTGAAGTTTAATCATCTCTAAGACTACCAGTAACGAAGTTCCTATTGTAGAATCCCAGAAAATTCAAAACGCTAACATTATTAAACTCACGTGAGGAGAACTTGAATGTCTCAGATAGCAGGAACCAATCCATCAACAGTGGATGTACAGACTGGATCTAACGGGCTAGTTACTCTAGTTGCCGCAAAAGATGGAGAAAACAACATAACAGGAACAGCTAATACCGTACTGATTAAGGGTAACGAGCAAGGCGGCCCTCTCTGGGCTGGTGCAGCTGGTGCAGGAAACAATCTTATCATTCAAGGTTTGGGGGGTGCTGATGACATCGTAGGTAGCAGTGGCAACGATCAACTGTACGGTAACCAGGGAATTGACATCATCAATGGTCTAGGTGGAAATGACGTGATTGCCGGGGGTGCTGACAATGACCTGCTGTACGGTAACCAGGGAAATGATTCCGTCTTTGGTGATCAAGGAGATGATAAGCTGTACGGTGGCGCTGGTGATGACCAGCTTGCGGGTGATGGTGGTGACTCAACCCTACCCGGAGGAAATGACTTCATTGATGGTGGCGATGGCAAAGACATCATCTGGGGTCAAAAAGGCAATGACAGCCTGTATGGTGGAGCCGGAGACGACAACATTTTTGGGGGTCAAGGAGACGATATTATTGCTGGTGGAGAGGGTAATGACTTCATTACTGGAGACAAAGGCAATGATAACTTATCTGGTAATGCCGGCAATGACACATTTGCCTTCAACCAAGTTGGCAGTGCTAATGCTGACGTAGTAGTTGATTTCACACCGAACACTGACAAGATTGCCTTAGATTCTACCGCGTTCGGATCTCTCGGTGTCAGTGTAGAAAATACTGAATTCCAAACGATTGCTAACTTCAATACTGGTAATGTCGGTACTACTACTGGACTGATTTATGACTCTGTAAATGGCAAGTTATACTTCGTCACTGGTGGTGCCGCACAAGAAGTAGCTACATTTGTCAATAAGCCCACTCTGACAGCCAGCGACTTTGAACTATTCTAAGTCTGAACTTGCTGTAATTTAGTTCTAGGGGTAGCTAGTCTACCCCGTTTTTTTTGGTAGTAACGGCTTAATCTTCGGGTTTGGGAGGAACGGGATCATACCCTCCTGGATGATAGGGATGGCAGCGTAAAATACGTTGCACCGCTAACCAACTCCCTTGAATAATACCAAATCGTTCGATGGCTTCAATGGCATATTGGGAACAGGTGGGATGAAAGCGACAAACCGGAGGAAACAGGGGAGAAATTAAGAATCTGTAGCCTCGAATTAGGGCAATTAATAGAATTTTCATATCATAAAGTTGGTTAATTTTCCGTGAGTACAACTTGAGGTGTGAGGAGAATTTGATCGGGAGTTTTGGTAAATTTTCCTATTCCTAAAAGTTGGTTTTCTTGATCATAAACACTTACAGGATGAGGTTCTATTGTTTCAGAATCTATGGCAATTGATTGTCCTTGAGACCAACATTTTGCTAATTCAGATGTAAGCGTAATTGTTGTTAAATGATTGAGAGCTAGGGCAGGAGATAGGGGAAAAAATGTTTGCTGCTGAACTTGGGTTTCTAGGGTTTCTAAGGTTAGACTATTTTCTAAAGTAAAACCACTGCTTTCTGTGCGGATGAGATGAGCTAAAGTTCCACCGTAATTCAGTCTAGCTCCTAAATCTCTAGCAATAGACCGAATATAGGTTCCTGAACCGCAGGCGATCGCAATTTCTAACTCAGGAAATTTCCCCGGATACCAGTTTAAAATTTTCAGATCAAAAATTTCTACTGTCCGACTTGGAACTTCAATATTTTCTCCTTTTCTGGCTAACTCATATAATCGTTTTCCCTGAACATGAATGGCACTATAAAGCGGAGGAATCTGTTCAATTTTACCCCTAAATTGAGGAAGAATTTCTTGAATCTGTTCTAGCTGTAAATGGGGTACAGATTGACTCGTTAATATTTCCCCTTCTAAGTCATCGGTTGTGGTGGTGACACCGAATCTAATTTTAGCATGATAGGCTTTATTAGGCGGGAGAAATTGTAATAAACGAGTGGCTTTTCCCAAGGCAAGGGGTAATACTCCCGTTGCGGCTGGGTCAAGGGTTCCAGCGTGTCCGACTCGTTTTAATCGTAAGATTCGACGCACTCGCGCCACACAGTCATGGGAGGTTAAACCCGCAGATTTATTAAGGTTGAGAAACCCGTACATTAGTATTTAATTTCCTGGCTTAAATCGTTATTCTATCCTATTATTCACTAAGTTAGAGATTTAAAATCTCCGGCTGTTAAATTTCCTGTAAAACTGGGAATAAATGCTAAATAAGTGGGATTATTGACATCATCTGTGCGAATCAATAAACCACTAACACTATCAACAGTTCCCGTTTCAATCACTAATTGACTATAAGTTAAGTCTGACGGGATAAAAAAGAAATCATCATTTTCATTATAATCGAAAATCACATCAACAAAATTCTTATTAGTGCTACCCGAATTAACAGAAATAAAAAATCCATCTTGTCCTTCACCCCCGACTAAAATATCTTGACCTCGATCTCCCGATAACAAATCATCTTTATTTCCGCCGACGATACAATCATCACCCGCCCCGCCATACAGGGTGTTATTATTATCATCAGTTCCTGTCAAATCACTACCCGCTATTAAGAGGTCATTATCATTATTTCCTGATAAAAAATCTTGTCCATTACCTCCATATAAGGTATCACTATCCTTCCCTCCAAACAGGGTATCATTTCCTTGACTACCGAGAATTGAATCCCGACTTTGATTCCCATTAATATAATCATTTTCTGTTTCTCCATCAATCAAATCTTCTCCATCATCACCATAAATGGTGTCGCCTCCACCCCCACCATACAAACTATCATCCCCTATATTGCCTCGGATGATATCAGCAGCAGCAGTTCCAGTCAAACTATCTCCCAAGGTATCACTGACCCGGGGAATTTCGTTTCCGGTCACGGTGCTGGTTCCGCCAGTGCCACCTGTAACAGTGCTGCTACCCCCGGTTGTATCATTGGTTAAGGTGTCCCCAGGAAGGGTTTGGTCGTATAATAGGAAAATTAAGTTGGGATCAAATGCGGATGTCATAATTAGTTAACAATGAATTGGGTTTGTCTAAAATTTTACCAATTTATGCAGTGGCCTAACGAGGACTCAACGGTTAGTTTTTTAAATTTTTGCACTGTGAATCGCTAAATTAGATTAAAATTCAGCCGATATCTTCCCCTGACTCCGAACCTTTGAGATGGCGAAATTGAACAGCACTCAGCACTCTAATTCCGTAAACTCACTGATGCCAAGATCAGGGATAAGTCGAATATAATAGGATCAACCTTGAGACTCTAAATAAAATTTACTGCAAAACTCTGGGCTTGCCAATAACTACCCCCAATCTTTCGCTCTCTTGCACCCGAATTAACATCTCTAATTCTTTATCCAACGGATAATTATGTTTAATGCCACAGCCATTCTAATTGATGCCTTTGTTCAACAATTACAAGCGGGATATCGCCGCACCTATGGGGGTTTTAAACCCGACTACCCTGAAATTATAGCTTGGGCTGGAACAATGGCCCTAGAAAATATTGCCAATTGTGATGCTCTTTACCATAACGTTGAGCATACCATGTTAGTGACGTTAGTGGGGCAGGAAATTTTACGCGGAAAACATATTCGCGAAGGCGGCGTTACCCCTCAAGATTGGTTACATTTTATTATTTCCTTACTGTGTCATGATATTGGCTATGTTAAAGGGGTTTGTCGTCAGGATCAAGAAGCTATGGGTTTATATGCAACCGGAATTGGAGATGGCATTGTTTCGATTTCTGTTGGAGCGACTTCAGCTAGTTTAACTCCTTATCATGTTGATCGGGGACAATTAGTTATTGATGAACGATTTGGGGGTCATAATTTAATCGATGCGGAACAGATTAAACGCAATATTGAATTAACTCGTTTCCCCGTTCCCGCCGATGAAACCCACCAAGATCGACATAATTATTCAGGACTAGCAAGAGCCGCTGATTTGATTGGTCAACTCAGTGATCCTCGCTATTTGAAAAAGATTAGTTCCTTATTTTATGAGTTTGAAGAAGTGGGAACAAACAAAGTTTTAGGGTATAAAACCCCTGGAGATTTACGCCGAAATTACGCTAAATTTTACTGGAATGGTGTATTTCCTTATATTCCGGCGGCTCTTAAATATTTGGAACTGACCCAAGAAGGAAAGCAGGTTGTTGCTAACCTCTACGCCAATGTATTTCAAGTGGAAAATGAATCTCGAATTTTACAAGGAATTAATCAATTTCCCACTGAACTCAATGGTGGAAGCCGAACCGATCAAAATAAAGATGGCACTCTCAATGAGCAAAAACAGTTAGTCTTTAGTGAACTAACGAATTTAAATTTGTAGAAATTTAGCATGGAATGGAAAAAGGATAATTTCTAATTGAGAAAGGGAGGTTAATCAATTGACCTTCCTTATTATCTCTATTATTTCAAAAAAATTGAGGAATAAACAATGACAAATCTCACCCCAGAAATTCAGCAACGAGTTGAAGAATTAAAGAAATTATTGCAGAAAGCGAGTTATGAATATTATGTTTTGGATGCTCCGACAATGGAGGATTCCATTTATGATCAATTATATCGAGAACTGCAAGATTTAGAACAACAATATCCCCAATTGATTACTTCTGATAGTCCGACGCAACGGGTCGGAGAAATACCCGCCACTCAATTTCAATCCGTTAAACATAATATTCCTCTGTATAGTTTAGAAAATGCCTTTAATTTTAATGAGTTAAAAAGTTGGCAAGATCGAGGGCAAAAAATAGCCACTAATTCCTCAGAATTAGCGACTTATGTTTGTGAATTAAAAATAGATGGTTCAGCTTTAGCATTAACTTATGAAAACGGAATATTAGTTCGAGGTACAACGCGAGGAGATGGAATAACCGGGGAAGAAATTACTCAAAATGTTAAAACGATTCGTTCAATTCCGTTAAAATTAGAGTTAGAAAATCCTCCTCCTCTAGTTGAAATACGGGGAGAAGCTTTTTTATCCTTAATAACTTTTGAAATTATTAATCAAGAACGACAAAAAGAAAGAGGATCATTATTTGCTAATCCTAGAAATGCCGCAGCCGGAACTTTAAGACAATTAGACTCTAAAATTGTAGCCCAACGGAAGCTTGATTTTTTTGCTTATACTTTACAGATTCCTTCCGGGGATAATGTAGAAATTGATCCCAATCAAACCCAATGGGATAATTTAGAATTATTGCAAAAAATGGGATTTAAAGTCAATCCAAATCGTCAACTTTGTTCTAACTTAGAAGATGTGATTAAATATTGTGAATATTGGGATCAAAAACGGCAAAATTTGCCCTATATGACTGATGGGGTTGTGGTTAAAATTAATCCTTTATCCCTACAAGAACAGTTAGGTTTTACTCAGAAATTTCCCCGGTGGGCGATCGCTTATAAATATCCCGCAGAAGAAGCCCCAACGCAAGTAAAATCTGTCACCGTACAAGTGGGGAGAACTGGGGCGTTAACACCCGTTGCAGAACTTAACCCTATTTTACTCGCTGGAACTACGGTTCAACGAGCAACTTTACATAACCGCGATCGCATTACTGAGTTAGATTTGCATCTCGGTGACACTGTAATTGTACGCAAAGCCGGGGAAATTATTCCCGAAGTGCTGAGAGTCTTATTAGAATTACGCCCCAAGGACGCTAAACGGTTTGAAATGCCCACCCATTGTCCCGAATGCGGTCAACCCGTTGTACAGCCTGTGGGAGAAGCGGTAACGAGATGTATTAATGAGTCTTGTCCGGCAATTTTACAAGGATCTTTGATTCATTGGTGTTCCAGAGATGCCTTAGATATTAATGGCATTGGTGATAAATTAGTCCAACAATTAGTAACTAAAAAATTAGTTAATTCTGTAGCCGATTTATATGAATTAACCGTTGAAAAATTAATGACTTTAGACCGTATGGGGGAAAAGTCCGCAACTAAAATTGTCAAGGCGATCGCCACTTCCAAAACCCAACCCTGGTCGCGGGTATTATATGGGTTAGGTATTCGTCATGTCGGCAGTGTGAATGCGGAATTAATTACTCAAAAATTCAAGAGTGTTGAACAGTTAACCCAAGCATCCGCCACCGAAATTGAAGGGGTTTATGGAATTGGGCCAGAAATTGCCTATTCTGTCTATCAATGGTTTAATCTTCCGGCAAATCAAGAATTAATTGAACGATTAAAAATAGCAGAATTACAGCTTGCTAATTCTGAAAAAATAGATTATAATATAACCAATCAATCTCAATCTTTAGCAGGTAAAACCTTTGTAATCACAGGAACTTTACCTAGCTTAAAACGGGATGAAGCCAAAAAATTAATTCAAAATGCCGGAGGAAAAGTAACAGAATCTGTGAGTAAAAAAACCGATTATGTTGTTGTTGGAGAAGAAGCGGGATCTAAACTCAAAAAAGCCCAAGATTTAGGGATTTCCCTGTTATCAGAAGAACAACTATTAACCCTACTCAAGTAGGATACTCCATTAACTTGCACATATCAGCTTACAATTGACTACAATAATTAAGGGTTAATTTATATCTAAAGAGAGAGTAATTTTATTCTAATTTATACTATAATTGTAATGGCTTATTTAAAATTTATACAATGCCACTTCATTCAACTTCAGGGCGATGGCGGTTAGGGTTAGGGTTAGCGCTATTAACAACATTTTTATGGGGAATTTTACCATTAGGATTAGCAATTATTTTACAAGGTTTAGATGTTTATACCGTTACCTGGTATCGATTTTTAATTGCCTTTGTCCTGTTAGGAGGATATTTAACAACTCGTCAACAACTCCCTAATGTTCAAAAGTGGCGTTTAATGCCTTGGGGGTTATTAGGAATTGCCACAATATTTTTAGCCGCTAACTATGTGCTATTTTTACAAGGATTAGCCTTAACTTCCCCCACAAATGCCGAAGTTTTAATTCAACTGTCTCCCGTTTTAATGGGGTTAGGGGCGTTAGTCATCTTTAAAGAACATTATACACGATTGCAATGGTTGGGTTTAGGGGTTCTCACATTAGGATTTAGTTTGTTTTTCCATGAACAATTACGGAGTTTAGTCACCGCTTCCAATCAATATTTATTAGGCAGCTTTATTTTGGGAGTTGCTGCTATTTGTTGGGCGATTTATGCCTTAGTTCAAAAACAACTTTTACAACAGCTTTCCTCTTCTCAGGTTATGGCTTTTATTTATGGAAGCTGCACAATTTTATATTTACCTATAGCAACACCAACAGCTATTTTTACCCTCACTCCCTTTCAACTATTAATTTTGCTTTTTTGTGGGTTAAATACATTAATTGCTTACGGTTGTTTTGCGGAATCTTTAGAACATTTGGAAGCGTCAAGAGTCAGTGCAGTTTTAGCCTTAGCCCCAATTATCACCTTAATTTCTGTTGATATCATTGCGGTATTATTTCCCCGATTAATTAAACCCGAAAATTTAACTATTTTTGCGATAACAGGAGCATTTTTTGTCGTAGCAGGTTCAATGATGATTGCATTGGGGAAACAACATTAGGGTGAGTAAGCAAAGCGCAGGCACCATGATTTTATAGGAGGAGCAGATTCAATCAGGAACCGAACCCTTGATCTAATTTTAACTTATAGCGATTTTCAATCTCTTGACATCCGCCCCCGCGTAGAACGAGGGGGATTCCATCTATTTCAACAAATCAAATATTGACAATTGTTGAAATGCTGGTGGGTTGACGCTTCGCTGGCTGCTGCTACAAATAGCTGTAGTCTGACGCTTGCCTCCACGTCCGTTTACAGTCTCCGAAAGCCCTCCGGCGACCTTAATATTAATTGCAGCGTTAATATCTCTATCACGAGATTCGCCACAATTCAAACAAATCCATTCTCGGATTGAAAGGTCTAATTTAGCGACTTTAAACCCGCAACAGGAACATTTTTTTGATGTTGGTTCCCATCGATTGATAACTCGGAAATCTCTACCATACTTTTCAGATTTAGCTTCGAGGAATGTTCTAAATGTTCTCCATCCTAAATCTGAAATAGCTCTTGATAATTTCCGGTTTTTAACCATTCCTGACACATTTAAGTCTTCCAGAACAATTGTTTGGTTCTCACGAATGATCTGAGTTGATAATTTATGCAGAAAATCAGTTCGGATATCTGATAACTTAGCGTGAAGTCTAGCTAATCTTTTTCTAGCTTTTTCACGACGTTTTGACACTTTGGTTTTCCGAGATAATTGTTGAGAGAATTTACGAAGCTTCTGAATCTGTTTTTTAAGCGGTTTAGGAGCTTCTATTTTTTGTCCATTACTTAATGTTGCAAAAGTTTTAATCCCTAAATCAATCCCCACTGAGTTTTCAGATTGAGGCAAGATTTCGGGTTGAATTTCTACAACAAAACTCAGGAAATAGCGGTCAGCACTGTCTTTGATGACTGTGACTGAACTGGGTTCAGAAGGAAGTTCTCTTGACCAAACCACTTTAATTTTACCGATTTTGGCGAGATAAACCTTCTCTCCTTTGATGGAAAACCCAGTCTTTACAAATCGAGCAGATTGCTTAGATTTCCGCTTCTTAAATTTCGGTGGTTTAACTCTTTGACCTTTCCGATTTCCTTTGCAGGATGCGAAAAAGTTTGAGTAAGCTTGCTCTAAATCATTTAAGCTTTGTTGAAGTGGAACTGCTGATACCTCCGATAACCACTCCCGTTCTTCTAATTTTTTAGCTTGAGTGATGAATTGTTTTTGTAGTTCGGCGTTCTTCGGTTTCTTTTTACCTCCTTTGTATTCGGAAACACAGAAAGCCAGAGCATCGTTCCACACTACACGCACACACCCAAATAATTTGGCTAATGCCAATTTTTGGGAGGGTCTTGGGTAGCATCTGAAACGATATCTGGCTTTCATGTTTTTGTTGATTTAATTTATTCTATTATACATTAATTTAAAATAAAAAGCCGTCCTCCGCTTCGCTAAAGGACGGGGCTTTAAACCCAGAATTTTCGGTAAACTACAGTTAGTTAGCTGAAGTTTAGGAAAATTTTGAGATAATTAAGAGGTGTGTACGCCGTGCTTAGACATCCTACTGGGGGAGAATGAATTTACCTTCGTTTTTGTGGTTGTGGAAAATTGCAGCTTGGTCAATGGGATGTTCTGTCTTCGCTTACCTGATATTAGCGATAACGGGGGGATGGATGCTATATTCTCGCAAAAATCAACAACCTCGACCCAAAGGACTGAGAACCCTCCATTATTTTGTCGGGGGGGGGATGGTTTGTTTAGTTTTGGCTTTACTCGCCATTGGTTTAGTCGGAACCTTGGGATATTATGGCAGTTTAGGACATTCGATTTATAGCACTACGCATTACAGTTAGGACACTTCTAAATCCTGAAACTCATCACGGCTTACTGTTCCCAGTTAAGCTGTTCTGACATTGGTATACTAGAGCTAATGACAAGGTATAAAAAAGAATAAAGGGTAAAAAAATAAGATCAATGTCAGATCTATCGCCAGAAGAAATTTTCAAAATAAGGTTTGGGATAAACTACTCAAAGCTAGTAGCAGCAGATCCGTCATGGAAAGATACTTTTCCAAAAAATTTAGAGCCGAGAACAGTACCCCAAAAACCATCAGCAGAGCAATCATCAGAATGCGTGGGTGAAATTTCAGCCTCAAAATATATAACCCCCTCTGAGTCGATAAAGACACCTAAAATTGTGGAAATAAAGGCATGGGGAGACGTTCTTCGCTCGGCTTTTCCTTGGGAAAAGACACTATCAGTATTAGATCCAATATTGGGGTGTTTAAAAATGAACAAGCACTCAATAGCAATTCATCAGTTAGAAAAAGACTTACTTTATTTGATTGCTATGAGTATTGAGAAGCGGTCTCAAATTTTTATTAGCTTTCCTATTTCTCCTGTTTCATTAGGAAGTTTGACAGTTGTTTATTTTGCTCATATCGCTAACTCCTTCTTTTCAAAGGCTTTTATTATTTGGGTTCGCCCAAAAGATAATGGTCAAATTCTTCGTTTGAGGACAACGAACGCCTTTAATCTAGTGGACAAAGAAGACACTCATTTTGATCTAAGACAAAAAATTACTTGTCTACCTTCCTACAAAATATCAGAACCCTATTATCGGGAACAACGGAGAGTTTTTATGGTACGCTCTCTCTCAGAAGCTATTGAATTTTTGAAGCAATCTAATTATTGTTCTTTAGTTGTACTTGATGACCCATCTGGATCTACTGATCCATCCCCATCTATCTTGGGAAAAAAAGCTTTTGAGTTAGGAGCTATTTGTCAACAAAAACAAATTCCGATGGTGGGTATAGTTCCCCCTTGGAGTATGAAAGATATTGAGTACCATGAGAACCAAAAATTTTTAGGAATTAAACTTTGGCCTATTGACTTTTTTGCGCTCTGCTCCTATCCAAAAGAACCTAGTCTTTTTAGCAATCATGTAGCTCATCATCCCATAGACGAAAGTTATTTAATTCTGCAAAAAAAACGAGCTACTCTAAAAGAAGCAGAGGTGATTATTAAAACTTTTAGCTTTGAGACAGACGATGAAGAAACAATTGCTGAACTTTTTATAGAAACTTCGGATTTACTGCTTGATTTAGCGCACCAGCCTAATTTGAGAAATGTTTGGGCTACCGGATGGGAAATTTGGCGACATCTTTCAGCACCAGTATTACCTTTTCATCATCTCTGGGGTAAATTTCTTGAAAGCTCATTTAAGCGTTTGCAATTGGCTTCTAATAAATGTAAAGAATCAAAAGCATTAATTTTATTTAATAGCTTAAATTCCTTAGCTATGAGGTTATATAAACTTAAATCTAATCCTTTCCTAGAAATTATTAAAATAGAAAATTTAGCAACTACTGTAGCTGTAGAAAATGCGGAAATAGCTAATGCCTTAGAGCAATTTTTAATGGGAAGTAATAGCAATTTATCGATATTTTTAGTGATACAGGTCTACCCATTAGTGAAAAAACAATTCAGTATAACTGGATGAGTGGTGATAACCTTTTAAGTTTACCTTGTGAAAGGGAACATTTCTTTTGGTTTATACTGCCATTAGCTCGTTCAGGTTTTGAAGACTTCTGGCAAAAAGTGAATGAACTCCGAATTACACGAAGACAACTCGGTCAAGTTATCTCTACTTGCGCTCAAGAAGGATGGAAAAATAGAAAACCTGATGAAATTGTCTTTCAATATCAGCAAGTTTTTATCACCGTTGGTGAATTACAAGAAGCAATGCAGATCCTCAAAGTTCAGTGTCCACCTAAACTAATTTCTCATCCCCCTGAATTTCCCTTTAATCGTCTTTTTAGAAAATCAGCAGATTAGTTAATTTAACTAATACTATTGTCTGAGCTTCTCAATGATAGAGTGATATCTAAGTTCCTTGACCTGTAAGCTCAACCAGTGATTTAATCAAAAATAGGGTATTTTTGTACTAAAAATATCTATAACTGTACTTTAGATACCACTTGGACGCATTAACTATTTTACTGATTAGCTACGCTTAGGAGACGATTGAATACTGACGACTTAACCCTTGAACTTTCTGGTGCAGGTGGGAATTGGCAAGTTATTGATGAAGTCGATGACCCAACGGTGATCAAACAGCAAGATTGCCTCTCTTGTGGCCCAGCCTGTGGTGAGATGCTACTGAGAGAACAGGGAATCAGTCACATCAATCAGGAGAATATTGCTAGTATTGGGGAAACGCCTGTAAATGTTTCTGGGTTAGCAGAGACCCTGAATCAACTAGATCCAAGTGATTCACGACAGTGGGTTGGGGGATACTTGGAGATCCCAGGAGCCAATTCTGGGGATGTGTTAGAGCTATTAATTGGCGAAGGATCTTGGATAGCAGAACTTCGAGAACCAGAAGCGCGCCTGGGTCACTTAGTCGTTATTGATGGTTTGGATAGTCTTTGGAAAATCCTCATCAAAGACCCTTGGGATGGCGTTAGGTATACAATGGATAAAGAGGAATTTTTACAGTTCTGGACGATGCAAGGAATTTACAGGAAAGAACTATGAAAGCTCACGTTTTGAACATTGAGTCTGTACCTAACAACGATTTCCTCAAAGTCTGGATGTTGATTGGAGATGATCAACAAGAGTTTACATTTTCTCGAAAAGTTGATCAAATTGGCAATCGTCAGCTACAAATTATCAGCTATGAGGATGATTTTGGAGAAACTTTTAAATTTAACCAACATATTGTTGCTGAAGTCATGAACCTAGTTCGCCACGTTTATCAGGGCGATCGCGTTAATCTACCTCAAGAAGTTGGAGATTTTGGCACTGTAGAACAAGCATTAGCTTTACAAAAACCTTTCAAACCCTCAGACATGATTAATAATTATTCCCATCCCTCTTTATCCACTAATCCTGAATCAATTCTGACTGATGAAGGGTTAAATGTCTCTGATTCTAACAGACAAGAAAAACACCTACAGTTTGTTAAAAGTTTTTATCAGCGCATCCGGGGTCATATCACAGGAACATCTGACCATCGAAGCGTGATCAGAGGTTCAACGGAACCTCGAAGATTGATGCCAACTGGCTACCTATCGCCGCTACCTGCCACTTCAACAGTCAGCAGTGATCAGCAAAATAATTTTCGTCCAAGTGACTGTGGTTTAGCAATTAACTTAGCACCAGACTGGGATAAACAGCAGTTACCTATCGAGTTAAAAATTCGTTTTAGTGTTTTCCTCCCTAAGCTCGATTTAAGTAAAGTGGATGAAAAGTCACTCCGTCCAATGTGGCAGCGTTTTGATATCAGTGCTAATATCACTTCTACTATTCAAGATTTATTAATTGATAATTCTCCTACTGTTACCAAACTGAATCAAGATATTACAGAAAAACTCAAAAACATAACTGAAGCACATCAGACTGATGCACTAACTTGGCTATTTAAACTCAAGCCAACAATTGATGATTTGACAGAGGAAGAAGTTACCTTTGCCAAAGAAAACAATAAAAAATTACAAGCTGAACTCCGTAAGCGAATAGGGAATAAAAAGAATAACAACAAGAGCGATAGTCCGTCTATTGACAATGAGATTCAGCCAGGGCAAGTTGCTCCTGTTAACTTTAAAGTTACCGTAGAAGTGCAAAAGCGAAATTTAGGAGGTCAGACGAGACTCCGTTTATTTTTGAGAAATAAAAGCGAACCCATTAAAGATTTTGTAGATCCAAGAGATACAGGTTTATTTGGAGCTTGCCTAAAAATTAAATTACCTAAACCCATTTGGCAACCTATAGAATTATCTCGATTTCAGATTTCTTATCAAGTTGATTCTACTGTTCCCGCTCAAGGAATTAACTGTACACCACAATTTGATGAGAAGACTCCCGATATAGTTCAAATCTGGACTGAATTTTTACCGATTTATTGGCAAAAAAGACTTTATACTGCTGGCATTCAAGCACCTTTTAATAATTTAGCAAAAACTGATGGAGATGCTGACCTTCAGGTACTTCGAGCAATCTGGCAAAAGATGCAAGAATATCGAGATAATTGGCAAGCATTAATTAACCAAAAACATCCACAAACAGGAGGGACTAAACATAGTGCTGAAGCTCAAGCAGATTTAGATAATTTTAAACAGGAGATTAGCCGTTTTCAACTTGGAATTGAGGTTTTATCCAATCCTAAATATGCACAGTTGAGGCGAGCTTTTAATTTAATGAACCAAACGTTCGCTGAAATTGACGAGAAACGCAAACAGCGTCAGAAATCAGCTTATGAAAACTGGCGACCTTTTCAGATTGTTTATATTGTTTCTAACCTAGCATCTTTAGCAGCACGAGAATGGACTGGAGATTTTGATAACAATCCATTAGCACAGGTTGACCATGCTGCTGTGGTTCATTTCCCAACAGGCGGTGGTAAATCTGAAGCGGTAATGGGCATTATTCTAACTCAAGCCTTTTTTGACCGCTTGCGAGGTCGAGATTGGGGTATTGTGGCTTGGTTACGGTATCCTTTGCGCTTATTAACTTATCAACAATTACAACGCTTTTTAGATACTTTAGTTGTTGCTGATGAAATCAGAAAAAACCAGCCAGATTTAGCTAAAACCCCCGAATTTACAGTAGGTTATTATGGCGGTCGAGATAATAGCCCTAATTCTCTTAAATCTGTTCCTAGCGAAGCTGAAAAGTACATAGGACAAGCTAGAAAGCAAATGCAGGCTGCGGGTATAACACCGCCTAAATATTTAACATTAGCGGATGTTGGCTATTATGTTCCTAACTCTATCCAGCAATATTGTATGGTGATGCGTTGCCCTTATTGCGGATCAGAAAATGTTCATACTTTTATCGATCCAAAAACTAAAGAACTTCGGCATCGCTGTGGTTCTCTCAATGAACCTTTACCTAAAGGAGCTTGCGGTCGTGAAATTCCCCTTTATATTGTTGATGAAGATATTTATAGCCGATTACCGACTTTGTTAGTCGGAACTCTCGATAAAATTGCTAATATTACCTTCCGTCCTGCGAGTCGAACTTTATTCGGTGCAGTATCACATATTTGCTCAGTACATGGTTTTGTCGCTAACTGTACTTGTCACAAACAAAATTCTGTGGGGGGATGTACTCGTCGAGATTTAAAACCTCTCTCCACACCACCTGTTGACCCTGGTATCCCCCTGATTTTTCAGGATGAACTACACCTTCTACGCGAAGAATTAGGGACGTTTGATGGTCATTATGAAGCTCTCATTGATGCGATTCACCAAGAACGAGGAGCTAACCGCCCTAAAATCTTAGCTGCAACCGCTACCATTGAGGGAGCAGAACAACAAATCCGGCATCTTTACTGGCGAGAACTCTCTCAATTTCCCGTCAGAGGGCCTGCTCAGGGGCGGAGTTTTTATGCCAATGAACATAGCCGTTATGTAACTAGAGGTTTTGTGGGACTACGCCCAACAGCGGCAAATGCTCTTGATGCGTCAATGGCTCTACTTTTAGCGTTGCGAACCGAGTTAGAAATCATTCGTCATGAACCGACCAAATATAAGATTGAGTATGGACTCAATTCTTTAACGGATGATGAATTTTTGCAGTTAGTTGATGAGCATAATCTTTGCTGTACTTATGTGAACTCAAAAAATGATGGGTCTGATATTCGCCGTTCTATTAATGAACAAGTAAAAGGCGTATTGAGGGAACAATTTGGAGAAAATCAAGCAAATACGATGCTTCCAGAAGCCATCACGCTTTCTGGAGATGATGGCATTGATGTTGTGAAAGCTGTTCTCAAACGTATGGAAACACCCCAGAGAAATTTACAACCGGATGACCCAGAAAAATTATCGGATGTCGTCGCAACCAGTTTAATTTCTCATGGTGTGGATATTGACCGACTGAATTTAATGTTATTCTATGGATGGCCTAATACAACGGCTGAATATATCCAAGCATCAAGTCGGGCTGGACGAACTGTTCCTGGTTTAGTGTTTATTTTATTCAGACCGCAACGCAATCGTGAAAGATCAATTTTCGATTATTTTGCAAAAGCCCATGAATATTTAGATCAAATGGTGGAAACTGTTCCCATTGACCGCTTTGCTCACAATGCACTGTATCGAACAGCTTTTGGGTTGTTACTTGGGCGTTTATTACACATTGATGGCCCTACGGCGCGATCAGGAAATCAGGAAATCGATTTAGCAGAATTAGATAAAATTGATAAACTACGAGAGCTAATTCATGGTATTGGGAAAGGACGTTCAGCGATTAATATTAGTGCGGTAATTAACAAAATTAATGCTACTCTTAATCCAGATTGCTTGCCAGAAGGCGAGGTTTTTCAAATACCCTTAAGCAAGGTAGAAAATGCTTTTATATCTCAAATTGATCGCATCGTACAAAATCCTAACGAATCTAAACAAGTAACAAGCGCTCTCACACAAGATGATAGGTCTAATGAGTTTCGCTTACTGTTATCTTTGCGGGATGTTGATGCAGGGATTCAAATTACGGGTTACTAATTAATTTTTATCGGAGAGAGAGTTTATGAATCAACAAGCTTATACCCGATCTAAAGGGCAAGTTTTACACCGATTTGAACCAGGAAGTGTTGCAACAATTCCAATCGGAACCCTTGAAATTATTAAACATTATGCACGCAAAGTTAATGATTTGGGTAGGAATTTACAGGATACTGTTAGGCAAGAATTAACCCGATGGAAGCATTTAGATGCTCAGATGGAGGCTTTCCGAAAATCCACAGCAGAATGTGTTTTTGTGACAACTCAATTAGTGAAGGGAAAAAAATTAGAAGTCCGTGAATGTGCTAAATGTGGAGCAATTCGTTACATGAAGCAATGGAGATCAGATCCCGATGCTCCTTGCCATCGGTGCGGTCATTCTACCCTGAATGAAATACCGTTTGTTTTTGCTCATGCTGATGGCACAATGGTTCAATTAATCCCCAGGGTTTGTCCCGATCATAATTTAGAATATTTAGTCTTAGAAAGAGGTTATCAAAAACGTTGGCGGTGTAAGGTGGAGGGCTGTAATCATGCAGAAACAATATCCCGTTCTCTAGCAAACCAATCGATTATGAAGCGCCCTGATGTAGCTAATTCTATAGAGGAAAAAACGGGGAAACCACCAAGTCCAATGATGACATTAACTAATGTTTCTGACAAAAAACTTCAGGTTGTTCATTCTATTTCTCGAATTAATCCTACTCCCAATGTTGAAAAGTTTTTAGCTTATGAAGAATCACTTTCTACTCTTTTAGCAATCCATTTAATTTATTTTAATAGCCAAGGTAAAAATATTTCTGAAATCACTGAAATAATTCGAGTTCTGGGTCAAGGAACACAGGCAGACCAAAAGGAGTTAGAGCAATTAATTAAAACCCTGGAAATGAGCGGGTTAGATGAAGCAACAATTAACAATATTTTAGCAAATAGAAAACAAGTTCAGGAGAGTGATGCAGGTGGCCCAATTGTTGCGAATTTAAGAAAAGCACTAAATCAACTTTCTCCTAGCACAAAACAACTGTTAGGAGATGCTAAAGCAGAAAGAGAAACGCGCGATCGCAGAGAAAACTTAACAACAGCCCAGGAAAATGCTCGTACTCTTCGAGAACAACTGAGTGACTATGCCGTGATCATGGATTTAGACCGTAAAACTCTTGATGATACGGTCAAAGATTTAGGCAGAATTAACTCTTCTTTCTGCACTAATTTACAAGCCGCAGGGAATTTAATGCGGAAGAGCTTAGGAATTAGTCAAGTTACAATTATTCAAGACTTACCCGTTTTGCATCTAGCTTATGGATATACTCGCCTCTCTCACCAACCAGAAGCGTCTGTTTTGTGGGCATTTGACCGGAAAAACTTTGATTTAGCGGGTGACGAACCCAAGGGAAACTGGATTCCTATGCCTGTTTATAAACTAGCAACAGAGGCACTTTTATTCCAGTTTGATGCTCAACGGATTGTCAAATGGCTCCACGCCAATAATTTAGCTCCCGATCCAAAAACTATCAAAGAACCGACGCTTTGGCTTTTGGAGCGTCACAGTCGAATTACGAGCCGTTGTGGGCCAGCTTTTGATGATAATTTGTCTCCAGATTTTCGGATTCCTTGGTTAGTCAGTTCAGCAATCCATAGTGCTAATCATCTTTTAATTAAAGCGATCGCTGATCAAAGTAGCTTCGGTGAAACCGCTCTTTCTGAGCATTTGCTGTTTAGTCTCAACCAAACTATAATTTTTGTAAATCGTCTGCAAGAGTTTTCCCTGGGGGGACTAAAAACTTTCTTTGAACAGCGTTTAGATCAGGCATTTAAGAGTCTCTTAGAAGAGCGTGGAGACTGTATGTTTGATCCGTATTGCGAGGAGAGTTTAGGTGGAGCTTGTAATGGATGTTTGCATTTACCAGAAGTTGTCTGTCGCCTGTTTAATAATGCTCTCAGCCGGATATTGCTTTATGGCGGAGATATTAGTGCTGAAACAGAAGATGCTGGAGTCACGAAAACACTCTGGAAAAACCCTAATTTATCGGATTTAATTGGAACAAAGGATTTTATTGGTTTATGGGATGGCAATTTGGATTAACATTAAATATAGGTTAGCTACCCTCTTTATCAATGATAGAAACTTTCTGCAAATCAAATAACCTTTATCGGCAAAAGTAAAAACAGACAACCTTCTATAAAATCTATTTAATTCGTTTAAATCCCTCTTATGAATTTACCTTCGTTTTTGTGGTTGTGGAAAATTGCAGCTTGGTCAATGGGATGTTCTGTCTTCGCTTACCTGATATTAGCGATAACGGGGGGATGGATGCTGTATTCTCGCAAAAATCAACAACCTCGACCTAAACAACTGAGAACTCTCCATTATTTTGTCGGGGGGGGGATGGTTTGTTTAGTCTTGGCTTTACTCGCCATTGGTTTAGTGGGAACTCTTGGGTATTATGGAAGTTTAGGACATTCGATTCATCTAGCCGCCGGATTAATTGTGGTGAGTTTAGTGTTAGGATCGGCTTGGAGTGCAACCCAAATTAATCCTAAAAATCCTTGGGCGCGATCGCTCCATATTAGCCTAAATATGGGTTTATTTTTTGCTTTTACTGCGGTGTCTTTATCCGGGTGGGTGATCGTACAGAAATATTTACCTTAAGTCCCAACTCTATTCTAAACTTGATAATTATTAATTGAACTCAATTAATAATTATCAATAAAAATAAATCTGAGGAAAAATAAAATATTAACTTTTAACCTTAACGCTTAACTCCTGTTTAGACCCCTCTAAACAAAGCGATGCCGAAAGGCCCCAACCGACATCTCTACGGACTCCAAAAGCCAAGATACAATGAGGATAGGAATTGATTTCAGTGGAAATACGGTTCAGCGATTGAAACCCGTGTAACTGTTAATTTTCGCATCTACGCTTATGCAGAATCGTTGTCTTTAGAGGATGGGTGCAAATACAACCTCGTTCATTGCCAAACAGCAAGCCTTAAGGTAACACCGCCATGAAATTGCGAAAGAAAACACTGCTGATTATTGGTGCAGCCCTGATTGGGTTAATCGTGGCGATGTATATTACCGCCTCGATGCTGCTGGTGCATGATTTTCGCCAACTAGAAAACCAGTATGTCCGTCAAGATATTGTGCGGGCCTTAAATGCGATTAATGATGACTTAGATAGTTTGGATTTGATCGCCCAGGATCAGGCTAAATGGGATGATACCTATCGGTTTATTGATGCTCAAAACCGCCAATATGTGGTTTCTAACTTAGTTGATACCACCTTCGCCGATTTACGGCTGAACCTATTTATTCTGATGAACCCCAAGGGTGAAATTGTTTTTAGTAAGGGGTTTGATTCGCAACGCCGTCAGGAAACACCGATTCCCCCCAGTCTATCTTCGCATCTTACCTTAAATAGTCCACTTTTAGCGAGTCTCAAACAACTGAATTTAATTCCCTCTCCCATTCAAGGAATTATTGTTTTACCCGAAAGTCCTTTGTTAGTGGTTTCCCGACCGATTTTAACCAGTACCGCATCGGGGCCAAGTCGAGGATTATTGATTTTAGGACGTTATCTCGACGCCCCGGAACTGCAACGATTAGCTGAAATTACCCAACTGTCCTTGACTCTTGAGCCCATTTCTGAGGGAATGGCTAGTAATCCCTTTCTATTATCTCCTCAAATTCAACCATATACGGAAGCAATTATCAATTCTCAAGCCATTCGGTTGCACCCCCTAAATGCAGAAATCGCGATCGCATCAGCCACGATCGCAGATTTGAATGGGGAACCAAAATTATCTTTACAAGTTCAAGTTGATCGTCCAATTTATCAACAAGGTCAAACCACTTTAGGCTATTTCAGTTTATTTTTATTAGTCGTGGGGTTAATTTTCGGAGGAATTACCCTCTTATTATTAGAAAAATTAGTGCTTTCTCGACTGACTGCTTTGAATAGTTCAGTTAACGAAATCGGGGAAAGTGGAAATTTAGCCTTGAGAATTTCCGTAGCAGGAAAGGATGAATTATCGAGTTTGGCAGAAGCCATTAATGGAATGTTACAAGCCTTAGCCGATGCCCAATTTCAAGGTCAGGAAAGTGAACAACGCTATCGATTAATGGCGGAAAATTCAACAGATATGATTACCCGCCATTCTCCAGAAGGAGTATTTTTATATGCGTCTCCGGCTTGTCGCACGTTATTAGGATATGAACCCGAAGAATTAATCGGAAATCAGTTACCATGTTTCATCCATGCTGATGATTTAGATGTGATTGTTAAAGCCTATCGCATTATTTTACAACAAAATGTTATCTACACCATTGAATATCGTATTAGTCACAAAAACGGCGATTATATTTGGTTTGAAACCACCAGTAGTGCCATTCGGGATATCACAACCGGAAGTGTTCAGGAAATTATTGGGGTATCACGGGATATTACCGAACGCAAACAACGAGAACAACAACTTCAAGACAGCGAATCTTCTATTAGAGCGCTCTATCAAATTACCTCTTGTCAGGAGTTTACGTTTGAAACTCGACTGCAACAAATTTTAGAATTAGGCTGTGCTAAATTCGGTTTAGAATATGGTATTTTATCCCATGTTAAAATTAATATTCTCCCCTCAGAAGATGGTCAAGAATTGAATTCTACCTATCAAATTATAGCCGTATTTGCCCCTAATCAATCCATTCAAGCCGGACAAATTTATAAGTTAGAAGATACCTTTTGTAAAATCACAATTCAAGCTAAACAACCTCTTTATTTTGAATCGATTAAATTTTCGGGTTTATCCTTTTGTCCGGCTCATAAAATCCTCCCCATTGAAGCTTATATGGGGACTCCGGTGATTGTGGGGGGAGATGTCTATGGAACCCTGTGTTTTTGGAGTTCTCAAGCTTTATCTGAGCCGTTTCAAGCGGTGGATCGAGATTTATTAAAATTAATGGCACAATGGATCGGGGGTGAAATTGAACGTCAAGAAACCGCTAGTGCTTTAGCAAAAGCACGGGATCAAGCGTTAGCAGCAACCCGGGCAAAAAGTGAATTTTTAGCAACAATGAGTCATGAAATTCGCACGCCTATGAATGCGGTGATTGGGATGACGGGGTTACTATTAGATACCACCTTAACCCCCATGCAGCAGGATTTTGTAGAAACCATTCGTAGTAGTAGTGATGCGTTATTATGTTTAATTAATGATATTTTAGATTTTTCTAAAATTGAATCAGGAAAATTAGATTTAGAAAATCATCCCTTTAATTTAAGAACTTGTATTGAAGAATCCTTAGATTTATTAGTTACTAAAGCAGCCAGTAAAAATCTGGATTTAGCCTATTTAATTGATCCTTGTACCCCCAATCAAATTATTGGGGATATGGCAAGATTACGCCAAATTTTAGTTAATCTGCTCAGTAATGCAGTGAAATTTACTGATACTGGAGAAGTGGTTGTTTCCGTAACCGCAGAAAAACTGGATGATCCGAGTAACGATCAAAGTCAAAGCTTAGAAAAATATAAGGACAAAGACAGTTCTATTAATCCTTCTATATCCTGTTCTTTATATGAAATTAAAGTAGCCGTTCAAGATACGGGAATTGGAATTTCCCTGAATGGAATGGATCGGCTATTTCAGTCTTTTAGTCAGGTGGATTCTTCAATTAATCGTCAATATGGCGGAACCGGTTTAGGATTAGCCATTAGTAAACGATTAGCTGAACTCATGGGGGGTCAAATGTGGGTGGAAAGTCGAGGCGCAATGGCGGGAGATCCTCCGGCGAATTTTAAACTCGAACAATCCTTAGATTCCTTTTGTATATTAGAGGGTGAAGGAACAGACGAAGATGAGAATAAAACCGAAAAAATTACCGAGACTCGCCAAGGTTCAACCTTCTATTTTACTGTTGTTGCTCAGTCCTGTTCTAATTTATCTCCTGAATGGTCAACGCTGCATGAATTAGCGGGAAAACGGTTATTAATTGTGGATGATAATGTCAGCAGCCGACAAATGTTAAAGCTGCAAACCCAAGCTTGGGGAATGTCCAGCCAAACGGTTAAAAATGGGGTAAGAGCGTTGGAATGGTTACAGCGCAAACAATTTGATATTGCAATTATTGAAATGCAAATGGCAGCAATGGATGGGTTAACATTAGCTAAACAAATTCATCAATTGCCATCCTGTCAAAATTTACCCTTAATTTTATTAACATCGGTAGGGGGGAATTTTTTAGGTAAATCTAAATCTATTGAAATCGCGGCTTGTTTAAATAAACCGATTAAACAATCCCAACTTTATAACGTTTTAATTAATATTTTGGGAGGCGAACCTTTAGAGGTTCATGTTCAAAGTCAAACCTATTTACACAGTAGAAATCGGGGAACTTTGCGATCATCGCAGGATATTCCGTTATTAGCGGAAAAATTACCCCTGCGAATTTTATTAGCAGAAGATCATCTAGTTAATCAAAAAGTGGCGTTACAAATTTTACAACGGATGGGATATCGGGCGGATGTAGCAGGGAATGGTTTTGAAGTCTTAGAAGCGTTGCGTCGTCAACGATATGATGTGATTTTAATGGATATGCAAATGCCCGAAATGGATGGGTTAGAAGCGTCGCGTCAGATTCAAAAATTATATGGAAATCCTCAGAAATCTGTAGAGACGTGCCATGGCACGTCTCTACTACGACCTCGAATTATTGCGGTGACAGCGAATGCAATGGAAAGCGATCGCAATGAATGTATGAAGGCCGGAATGGATGATTATATTAGTAAACCGATCCGCATGGAACAATTAATCCAAGTTCTGAGTAAATGTCAGCCCCTTCAAGATATTCCCGTTACTTTAGATTCCGAAACAACGAACTATAAACCCTTAAATGTTACTTTAAATCAACAATTACCTTTAACAATAATAACTTCAAATCCAACTATTTTGGATGCTAAAGTTTTACAGGGATTACGAGAGATAGAAGCCCTGGAAGAAGTGATTGAAATTTACTTTGATACCGCCCCGGAACTCTTAGAAGCCATTGCAATTGCGATCGCTAATATTGATGCTAAGGAATTACAACCCGCCGCCCATTCTCTGAAATCAATTAGTGGCACCCTGGGTGCTTTCAGTTTGTCAGAACAATGTCAAAAATTAGAAACTCTAGCTCATCATTGTAATCAAACTCAAAACCCTTTATCTCTAGCCGAAAGTGAAACAATCTACACCCAAATTCAAACGGAATTTGAGCAAGTTAAAATTGCCTTACAAGAAGAATTAAGAATTAAAAATTAGAAATTACGAATTACGAATTAATTGAATTAATCATTCGTAATTCGTAATTCGTAATTATTAGTTGACTATTGACACCCCTCTTCATGAAATTCTTAAATTCCCGCACCATCTAAAAACTCTTGAATGGTACGATCTTTGAGACGGCAATGGGTCGCAGTCAAAACCGAGTATTCTTGATCAGAATCTCTGGTTTGTTCTGGGAAGGTTAGCCTATCTTGATCAGGGCAATATTCCAATTTCAGAGCAGCTTCAAGTTGATTTTGAGCAACGGAGGATTGTTGTTGCAGCGTTTGTACCTGCTGTTCCAACAATTCAATCCGATCCACCAACATCCGAATCACTTGCGCTTCTGAGTCAGGAAGACTGCCATGTTCAAGGGGATCGATCCGAACCCCAGAACGATAGACAATGCGACCGGGAACACCAACAACAGTACAATCAGTCGGAACATCCCGCAGTACAACCGATCCCGCCCCAATACGGACATTATCACCCAGTTGGATGTTGCCTAAAACTTTCGCTCCGGCTCCAACAACAACATTTTCTCCGAGGGTTGGGTGACGCTTCCCACTTTCTTTCCCCGTTCCTCCCAAGGTCACGCCTTGATAAATCAGGCAGAAATCTCCTAAAATAGCTGTCTCACCAATCACAACGCCCATGCCATGATCAATGAATACACCTTTGCCAATTACGGCCCCTGGATGAATCTCAATGCCTGTCAAAAAGCGAGCGATATGGGAAATCAGACGAGGAATAAACGGAAGTCCCAAGGCATATAACCCGTGTGCTAGGCGGTGAAATAACAAAGCCTGAAGACCGGGGTAGCAGAACAGGACTTCTAACCAGTTGCGAGCCGCAGGGTCACGCTCAAAGATAATGCGGAAGTCATCTCGAAGGGTCTTGAGTACCATTAATAGCCAATTATTGTTTACAGACCACTCTTCTCATTTTAAAGGATCAAGGCATCTGGATCACGTTGGGAATCGTTATTTTAAAATTGATGTTGTTATTACTCCTAAGCCTGATTATATTTGGATCTATGTTGGTTACTCAGGTGGCGATTTTACTCCCCACTGATGCGATCGCAGGTCTACATTTGCCCAATTCGATAAGTTTAGTCGTATTATTAGTCGTACTATCTTGGTGTTTTGGTGAATAAAGGGTTTTGGTTGAGGGTTAACAGTCAACAGTCAACATCTATAAATCTAAAATTCTAAATATAGGGAATATGGAGAGCAATTATTCTTGGGGTACGAATCTTCGTCAGACTGAAATTCCTTTGCGATCGCCTCAAAAACGAGATATCCGTCCTCTGCATCGTGCGGTGTTATTGATGTTCTTGGCAACTCTGGCGATGGGTTTACATTCGTTTCGTCTAGTACAACTGCAATTTGTCGAAGGCGAGAAAAACCGAGAACGTGCTGAGGAAAATCGGATTCGCCTGATTCCTATCCCGTCCAATCGGGGTTATATTTTAGATCGCCATAATAAACCCTTAGCCGCAAATCATTTAACCCGTGCCTTATACATTTGGCCCAAGGAACAAACGCCAGAACAATGGGCAAAAATTGCCACAATGCTGAGTCCGGTTCTGAACATTGCTCCCGAACAGGTTTTAGCTGCAATTGAAAAAGTGGGGTATCAATCAGCAACCTCCGTGAGAATTAGTCAGTTTTTGACACCAGAGGCATTTGTTTGGTTGGGAGAAAAATCCGCCGAGTTACCCGGTTTGGAAGTCAGAACCGAATCCAGCCGTTATTATCCCCAGGGGAACGTCGCCTCACAGGTCTTGGGCTATATTGGTGAAGCCACTGCCGAGGATATGAAAAAACACCCGCAATGGCCGATGGGCATGGTTGTGGGACAGTTGGGAATTGAAGCCATGGCAAATCAACAACTGTCGGGGGTATGGGGTTCTCGCTTAATTGAAGTCAATAGCATGAACCAAGAATTACGAGAACTGGGTGAACGCCCCTCTCAAGGGGGAAAAAATGTTAAATTAACCCTCGATTTGGATTTACAAAAAACCGCAGAAACAGCCCTAGGAGATCGTCGGGGGGCGGCTGTGGCACTAAATCCTAAAACCGGAGAAATTTTGGCGATGGCCAGTAGTCCTCGGTTTGATCCGAATATTTTTACTAAACCCATTAGTCAAAAACAATGGGAAGAACTGCAAAGCGAAGATGATCCCTTTTTAAACCGAGCGCTGCAAGGATATCCACCGGGTAGCACCTTCAAAATTGTGTCCTCGGCGGCAGCTATGGGATCGGGTAAATTTAGTCCAGATTCCGTGCTGGGTACCTATGCTTCCATTACCGTAGGTGGCATTACCTTTAACGAACATAGTGGGGGTTATGGGGTAATTGGCTTTCGAGATGCCCTCGCTTTCAGTAGCAATACGTTTTATTATCAATTGGGAATGGCCGTTGGCCCGGAAGCGATTGCCGAATGGGGTAAACGTTTGGGAATTGGGAACACCAGTTTAAAAATTTTAGGATTACAGGAAGGATCAGAAGGATTTATCCCTACCCCTGAAGATAAGGAAAAAACCTATGGGGAACCCTGGTATTTGGGGGATACGGTTACAATGTCTATTGGTCAAGGGGCTGTGTTAGCCACGCCGTTAGAGTTGGCGGTGATGGTTTCGGCTATTGCTAATGGCGGTTATCGGGTTAAACCCCATCTATTGGCTGATTTAACCAAAACAGCAGAAACGAAACCGGAACCGACTGGACTGAAACCGGAAGCGGTTCAGGTAATCAAAGAAGGGCTGATTGCTGTGGTTGAGTATGGGACAGGTCAAGGGATGAATGATGGTTCCATTCCTTTAACTGGGGGTAAAACCGGGACTTCGGAAGTGTTGGGACAAACCTCTCATTCCCTGTATGTGACTTTTGGGCCTGCTAATAATCCAGAAATTGCGATCGCCGTTGTGGTGGAAAATGGCGGTTATGGCGCTAAATCTGCCGCCCCCATTGCTAAAGCCATGTTTCAAACTTATTTTTCTAAGGGAAATGGGGAATAGAGAATTACGAATTACGAATTACGAATTACGAATTACGAATTACGAATTACGAATTACGAATTACGAATGGGGAACAAGGCAAAAACTAAGAAATGAGATGGTTTTTTCCTTGTTCCTTGTTTCTTGTCCCCCTATTTTTTATTCCATTGTTAATACTAATTTACCTCTCATGCCTCCGGCTTCTAATACTTTGTGAGCAACGGAAGCTGCTGCTAAGGGAAAGGTTTGATTAACTAATATTTTTAATTTTCCTTCATCCATTAACCGACCGCATTGTTGTAGAATTTTAGTTTGATCTACTTGATCATTAATCCGGGCTTGTAACATTGGCGTTAACATTAATTCCAAACTAATGCGTAAATTTCGCAACCGAGCTTCTTTTAACGTTCCTAACTTGGGATCAGGTTCTAAAATACTCACTAAATCCCCATAATTTTTAACCGCTAAAACCGTTTGATAAAACACTTCTTTACCAACGGTATCGAAGGCTAAATCAACCCCTTCTCCCTGCGTCCATTCTAAAACTTTCTCCACAAAATCCGTTTCTTTGTAATTAATTACAAAATCTGCCCCTAATTCCTGCACCAAAGCAGTCATATCCGAGGAACCAATGGTTGTGGCAACTTCTGCTCCTTGTAATTTTGCTAACTGAATTGCAACATGACCCACGCCACCTGCACCCCCATGAATTAACACCTTTTGTCCCGGTTGTAATCGTCCCCGATCATACAACGCTTCCCAAGCCGTAATTAATACTAATGGTGATGCCGCCGCTTCAATAAAACTCAAACTTTGGGGTTTCAGAGTAGCAAATTTTTCATCAATAACGGTCAATTCTGCATAATTTCCATACTCTCCACCCAGTCCCCCATTACAGAAATATACCGCATCCCCAACTTGAAATTTTTCGACTTCTGAACCGACGGCTTCCACAATTCCCGCCCCATCACAACCTAAAATAGCGGGCATTTGATCAGGATAAAACGTACCTCGACTGCGTAATTTAGCATCAATAGGATTAATTCCCGCCGCTTTTAAACGGACTAAAATTTCAGTAGGGGATTGAATTTTAGGATCAGGTACGTCTTGAAGTTGCAGAACATCGGGTTCCCCAACTTCTGTCATAATAACTGCTTTCATAGACAAGTAGGGTGGGCTATGCCCACCACAAGTTTATGTTGTACAAAGATAGTTGAATCAGGCGAAAATAAATCACCTTAAACACCGTTTACATCGTTAACGATTGTACGTTGGTTTCAATTAATTTTGCCAAACTTTGCAGGAATGCGGCTGCATCAGCGCCATAAATAATTCGATGATCGCAAGTAATATTCACTTGCATTTGGCGTTTAACAGCCATTGAACCATCGGGGGAAACCACTAATTGAGGACGAGACGCACCTACAGCCAAAATTGAACCTTGGCCGGGAGGTAAAATCGCATCAAACCGATCCACTCCAAACATTCCCAAATTTGATAGGGTAAATGTTCCACTGTTGTACTCATCAGGTTGTAACTGTTTAGCCCTAGACCGTTCGACTAAATCTTGCCAAGTTCGAGACAGGGAATAAATATCAATTTGATCGGCATTTTTTAACACCGGAGTAATTAAACCGCCATCGGGCATTGCTACAGCGATCGCAATATTAATACCAGCATGATATTGAGTCCCATTTTCGACATAACTGGCATTCACAATCGGATGTTTTTGTAACGTTACTGCCACTGCTTTTGCTAACAGTGCCGTCATGGTTACACCTTTGGATTTCAGTTGTTTATAAAGCTGATCCAAAGCATCCGTTGTAATCGTATATCCCACCCGGAACACGGGAATGGACAAACTCGCCATCATATTTCTGACAACGGCATTTTGCAGGGTGTTCATGGGTGCGACTTGACCCAGAGGAACAGCTACAGCCACCGGAGCCGGAGCCGAAGCCACAGGCTGACTAACGGCGGGGGCTACGATCTGAGGTTGAGTCTGGGGTGCAGCCGGACGTCCAGAGGCTGTTTCCACGTCCTCTGCGACGATGCGACCATAAGGCCCACTTCCGGTTAATGTCGCTAAATCTAAATTCAGTTCTTTCGCTAATTTGCGGGCGCGCGGAGAAGCCACAATTCGGCCATTCCGAGAAGTTACGGGGGTCGCTTCCATAACAGCCGTCGCCACAACGGGACTGGCTGCAACGGGTTGAGCTACGGTCGCTGGGGCCGAAACTGAAGCACTCGCAGAGGAGGCTTTCTGTTTCGCCTGTTCAATTTCCTCCTGGGTTTCTGCGATTAACGCAATGGTATTGCCCACAGGGGCGGCTTCTCCGGCCGGAACAATAATCGTTGCCAAATAGCCTTCATAGAAGGATTCTACATCCATATCGGCTTTATCTGACTCAACGATCAGAACGGTTTCCCCTTTTTCAACTTTATCGCCGGGGGACTTTTGCCAAGAAACAATTTTACCCTCGGTCATCGTGGAACTCAGGGCGGGCATAAAAACTTCATGAATTGCCATAAGCGTGATCAGAAATAGAGTTCAAACGTGAAATCAGTGTTGATTGTTTACTATGTCCGGGCGGGGGAACCCCGCCCCTACGACTGTTGAGGTGTTGCGAGAATGCCCATTCCCGATTCCCAATTAACCGTCAACCGATAACCGACAACAATCTTTAAATGTCTCCGCGAATTTCTTCAATGACACCATCTCGTAAAAGAACTTCCACTTGCATTTTAGTGATCAAATTGTCACCTTCTACAACGGTAAAGATACTTTCAATTTGTCCCTGACTGACTTCTTGTTCAAGTTCTAAGGTTTGAACTTGTTGAAGTTGTTGCAAGTTTTGATTTTTCTGATCTAAGAGTTGACTTTTGCGTTCATTAACCTGAACTTGTATATTTTCTACTTGTTGCAATGCGTCGGGGCCAAGGGGATGCAGACTTTGGCGTTTAATTTCTGCCACCATCCGTTGTCCGTTCATTTCTAACTGTTGCAACTCACTATCAATTTGATTAATTTGGACTTGAAGTTGCTGTTGAGCTTCTTCCTTCCAACGGGGTGTGACCACCGCTTTCACGTTGATCGGTCGTTTTAACAGTAATTGTCTGAGATTGTCCATAAGTTGTTATGCCTGTCCGTTGTCAGTCCTCCGTCACCCGTGCAACGTAAAGGCGACGCGCACGTCGCCCGTACACAACCTTAGACTGCTAACGGGTGACGGTTTCATACATTTTGTTAATCATATCGCGGTAGCGTTCCATTACAACCGGGCGCTTGACCTTCAAAGTTTGGGTTAACATTCCATTTTCAATCGAGAAAGGTTCTCGAAGTAGCTGAAACGAGCCGATCCGATCATCAATCCGATAACTGGGACGGTTTTTGACTTCCCGGTTGAGTTCCTCTCGGAACAGGTTTTGAATGTTGGGACTGTCTAAGGTGATTCCCTGAGTTGAGTTAAGGGCTTCTTCCGGCAGTTTCAAGTTGAGATTTTGCCGAGTTGCCCATTGTTTTAAAGCCTCTAAATTAGGAACAATTAACGCCCCTAAGCTTTTTTGATCCTGACCCACTAACATAATTTGGTCAATATAGGGACTGCGTAAACAAGCATCTTCAATGGCTTGGGGTTCAATATTTTCACCATTGGTTAAGACAATTGTATCTTTTGCCCGACCTGTTAATACCAAGTCATTTCGCGGGGATAACCAACCTAAATCTCCGGTATCAAACCATCCATCTTGATCAATGGCTTTAGCTGTGGCTTGGGGATTTTCAAAATAGCCCGTCATCACCTGGGGCCCCCGTGCTAAGATTAACCCTTTTTCACCACAGGGCAAGATTTGGCGGGTTTCGGGGTCAACAATACAGAGTTCAGTTTCGGGGATGGGTCTACCCGATGACCCGCGTAAATTATGCCATTCTCGACGAGCACTTAACACCGGGGCGGTTTCAGTTAACCCATAGCCTACTAATAAATTAACGCCCACACTTTCATAGAAATTCTCCAGGTGCATAGCGAGGGAACCTCCGCCACTAATGGCAAATTTCAGTTGTCCCCCTGTGGCTTCTCGAACTTTTTGATACACTAAGCGATCGCCTAAACGATGCAAAGGCGCTAATATCCAAGTTTGTAACTGAGCGAGGAATTTTTCAGAGGTGGAAGGAGGTTCTAAATTTAAAGTTAATCCTTGCACAACCCGACGAGCTAAAATATATCTTTCACTGATAGAAAGGAAGAAATTAACAATTTTTTGTTGATTAGAAGATTGTTCTCGAAATTGTTTTTGTGCGCCTTCATAAATCGATTCCCAAATACGAGGCACACTGATCATATAATGGGGTTTAAATTGCTTTAAATCTTGTTTAAAATAGCGAATACTCGTATAAACAACGGTGCAACCTTGGGATAAACAAAAATATTGCCCGGTGCGTCCAAAGGTATGCCAAGTCGGAAGAATACTCAGAAACACTTCTCCGGGGTCGGGGTTAATGACATCGGGAATAGCATTAATTTGATGCAGTAAATTCCCATGAGTTAACATCACTCCTTTAGGTTTTCCGGTTGTTCCTGAAGTATAGAGGAGTGTGGCTAAGGTTTCTCGACTGTATTGAACAGGTTTAAAAGGGGTATTTTTCCCTTTTTCCATCAGTTGACTAAAGTTTAAAACCGGAATAGTGGGTAAATCACGAGAATTGGGGGTTTCATCCGATAGCAAAATCACAAATTGAATCGGTAAATCTTCAATTTCAGGACGCAATTTTTTCAACAGGGCAAAGTTTTCCACCACTAAGCCGATACTACCGCTATCTTTAAGAATATAAGCTAATTCGGCAGGATCGGCTGTTCCCCCGCGTACAACATCCGCCGCTCCAGCGCTGAGTATTCCTTGATCCGCAATCATCCAACGGGGGCTATCATCGGAGAATAGGGCAATGCGTGGCGGTAGCCCATCCGTTGTGGGCTCTATTCCAAGAGTTTGTAACCCCGTGGCAAATTGTTGAATTTGCTGCCACACTTGAGAATAGCTCAGACGCACTTCTGGTTTCCCATGAGGGTCATGTAGCGCAATAACTTGACCGATATTTTTGTCCAAAATTGGCCAAATTTCAGGAAAACATTGTAGAGAAGAATACAGGGAACGCCAGTCAGTTAGATTAATCATAGCAAACAATTTTAGTCAGTCAACAACGTTGGTCGGAACATCCACAATCGGATGATTCTATACTGTGACTATTATCCTATCTTGCTTAGGACTCTCAAGATAAATAGAGGACAGATTTTTGTCTGGCTCAGATTTAGGGGATGAAGGTTTGGGTTAACAGTCAACCGTCAACCATCAACAGTCAACCGTTAACAATTATAGTTTATGTTAGAATTTACTGCCCGATATGATTTTATAGATTGTCCGACTCCCGAAGAACATCGCATGGCTTACTGGGAATGGGGAGATCCCAATAATCGAGAGGTTTTAATTTGTGTTCATGGTTTAACCTTAAATGGGAGAAGTTTTGAGAATTTAGCAACGGTTTTAGCCTCCCATTATCGAGTTATTTGTCCTGATTTAGTCGGTCGAGGAAATAGTGATTGGTTAACAGAACCGAAGAATTATATGTGGCCGACGTATTTCGCTGATTTGGTGTATTTTCTACAACAGTTAAATTTGCATCAGGTTGATTGGTTGGGAACATCCCTAGGGGGAATTATGGGAATGTTTATGGCGGCTCAATTCCCTCAACAAATTAAAAAATTAGTTTTAAATGATGTCGGAGCATTCCTATCTCAAAAATCCCTGGAAAAAATTGCCAAATATTTATTATTTTGTCCAAAAGAGTTTTCTAATTTAGAACTCGCAGAAAATAACCTGCGTTCAATTTATGCTCCCTTTGGAGATCTCACCGATGAACAATGGAAACAATTATTAAATATTTTAATTGTTCCTGATTCTGATGCCGGATATCGTTGGCATTATGATCCGCAACTCGCGGCTCCCTTTGCTGAACAAAATGGAATTACTTCAAAAGATATTGAATTATGGGATACTTGGTCTAAAGTCACCTGTCCGACCCTATTAATTCATGGAGAAAATTCAGAATTATTACTAGCAGAAACGATTGAAAAAATGCAGCAAGATCATTCTAATTTAGAAGTCGTTCATCTTCCTAATATCGGTCATGCACCCGCTTTGATGGCAGAAGATCAAATTTTGTTAATTCAAAATTGGTTACTTAATTAATGACTTTCTATGTTGACACTAATGTTAGATGAACATCACCCCTACAGAATTTTTTCACAAATCCTACACCGATTACTATATCAATATCAGCCAGGAGTTAGCCCTGAACTAAAGTTCGGGCTGAAAGCTAAAGTTATCTAAAGATAACTAAATACTTATCTTTCTTAACCCGTTTTAACGGGTTTTAGCTTTGAGCCGGAAATTTATTTCAAGGCTTTCGGCTGTACCTCATAATCAACACCCCGCAACCGCCAGGACAAAAAAACCGATTTCTGCCATAATTAACCTAATCTAACCAGAGTTAACTCAGAAACCCCGTTTCGCAACAGGTGACGGCACAGTTGTGAATAACTCATCTATAATGGAAACTATTCTTTGCTAAAAATACTGATTTAAGACACAATAAAATGATTTCACCTAAACTATTAGAAATCGCTCGTGATGTCCGCAAATTATCCTTAGCAGAACAACAGTGGCTTTTGGAAAATTTAGCTAAACGAATCCAAAGCCAAACCCAAAACACGGGTAAATTTTCAGATTCATCTTCCCTAGAACAAAAACTTCAAGAACTCGCTCAAGATTCAGAAATTCAAAAAGAAGTGATGGCAATTAATCAAGAATTTGAAATTACTGAAATGGATGGATTAGAAAACTGATGACGATTAAAAGGGGAGAAATTTATTTTGTTAATCTCAACCCAATTCAGGGAAAAGAACAGGCTGGAACCCGACCCGTTTTAGTTTTGTCCATAGACGCCCTCAATCAATTGCCTCTAGTTGTGACGGTAGTTGTGGGGACAAAAGGCACGAATATTCGCCAAGATTTTCCAACCAATGTTAGAGTTTTACCTGAAGAAAGTGGACTTCCTTTAGAAACCGTATTTCTCTGTTTTCAAATTCGTTCCCTCGACCACTATCGATTTCCCGACCAACCAGCAGGCAGGTTATCCGATGAAAAAATGTTAGAAGTTGAAGAAACTGTTCGCTATTGTTTGGGTTTATAATTAACCTAATCTAACCAGACTTAACTCAGAAACCCCGTTTCCCAAAGGTTGCCATGAATGAAGAACGCATCCAAGCTTATCTCACTTTAATTCAACAACTCCTCACCTGTCCCAATGGCGAGGAACCCCAAATCCTGAATCAATCTCTCGATTTGGTAGATGAGGGTTTTGTGCAGGTGTGCCAACAGGTGGCGCAACAGTTACAGGAAGCCGGGGAAGAGAATCAGGCGGGTTTTTTGCGAAATCTGGCGCAACAGGTGGGGGAATATCTCAACGCCTCTGGGGGTGAAGGTCGGGAAACTCAAGGTAATGCGACAGACGAAGAGTATTTCAATTTTTTAATGGAATTGTTGCAAGCGACTGATAAGAGTCAAGGGAATCCCTCGGTAGTTTATCCCTTGCTGCAAAAGAACCTAGATAAATTGAATTTGAGATTTGCCAAGACATTGCAAGCATGGGCTAGTCAAAAATTGAGTATTTTGGCAAGTCGAGACTTAAGTAAATCTGATGAAAGAAAAGCGTTAAATACTGCTGCCGATATTGGCAGCTTGGCTAAATTAATCAGTGACTTTCCCTTGGGAAGTCGATCGCATAATCTCGAAATTGTGATTGCTGCTTACGAAATCATTTCCACTTTTACCCAACAGAAAGACCCCAGAACGTGGGCAATAGCTCAAATTAACTTGGGTGTTGCCTACCGTAATCGCATCGAAGGAGAGCAAGCCGACAACAAAGAACGAGCAATTTCTGCCTATCAAAAGGCATTAAAGGTCTATACCCGTGAATCCTCTCCCCAAGAATGGGCAATGATTCAAAATAACTTGGCAACTGCTTACAGCAAGCGCATCAAAGGAAAGCAAGCAGACAACCTAGAAACAGCTATTGCTACCTTTCAAGCCGCATTAGAGGTCTATACCCGTGAATCATCTCCCAAAGAATGGGCAATGACTCAAAATAACTTGGGGAATACCTACTTAGACCACATCAAAGGAGAGCAGGCGGACAACCAAGAACGAGCTATTGTTGCCCTACAAGCTGCCTTAGAAGTTTATACTCCTGAAGCCTTTCCTGAAGAATGGGCAACGACTCAAAATAACTTGGGGGAAGTCTACAGACAACGCATCCGAGGGAAACGAGCAACAAATCTGGAAGATGCTATCAAGTTCTACGAAGCTGCTTTGACAGTTCGTACTCGTGAAAAATATCCCGAAAAATGGGCAATGACTCAAAATAACTTGGGAAAAGCCTATCTTAACCCCATAGAAGGGAACCGGGAAGATAACATGGAAAAGGCAATTGCTGCCTGTCAAGCTGCATTAAAAATCTATACTCGTACTGCTTTTCCTGAACAATGGGCAGATACGCAAAATAACTTGGGGAATACCTACTTAGACCGTATCAAAGGGGTGCGGGCGGACAACATAGAAAAGGCGATCGCTGCTTTTAAAGCTGCATTAGAAATCTATACTCGTGAAGCCTTTCCCCAAAAATGGGCAATGACTCAAACTAACTTGGGGGCTGCTTACCAAAACCGCATCAAAGGAAAGCCGGAGGATAACCTAAAACTGGCTATTTCTGCACATCAAGCGGTATTAGAAATCTATACCCGTGCTGCCTTTCCTCAAAACCATGCCGAAACCTTATTTAATTTAGGAGTTGCTTATCGTGAAGCTTTCCAATTACAAAATGCCGACGATACCTTTGCCAAAGCTATCGACACTATAGAAGAGATTCGCAGTGGCATCATTGAAGGTGGCGAGGCAGATAAACAGAAATTAGCGGAAAAATGGCAGAAACTCTATCGGGAAATGGTCGAAGTCTGCCTAGAATTGAACAAATACGCCGCCGCCTTGGAATATGCCGAACGCAGCAAAGCCAGAAACTTAGTTGAACTCCTTGCCGCTACCCGCCTCAAACCGAAAGACGTTTCCTCTGAAATCTGGGAACGCTACGACTATTTATATCAACAGTGGTGGAACCTCCAGCAAAGACGCGACAGTAGCGACTTCTCCTTTAGCAACAGTTTCAACAATGATGACACCCGCATCGAAATTTCCCGTACCCTCACCCAGTTACGCAAAGAAATCGACGACTTCATCGCCACCGAAATCACCCCCCACGACCCGAAATTCCGCTTCGGGCAAAAAGTAGACCCCATTGGCTACGGGGAAATTAAGGCATTAGTCAATCAACAAACCGCCATTGTCGAGTGGTATGTTACCTCTAAAGGCATCCAAGCCTTCATCGTCACCCACCAAGGACAACAGCCCATCGTTGTCTCTACCGATAGCAGTGCCGTAGATGCCTTAGAACAGTTGAAAGAGGAGTATTTAACCGATTATCTCAACGATAACAACCATTGGCAGCAGGAGTTACCCTCGTACCTGCAAAGATTAGCGGAAATACTAGAACTCGATCACCTCATCTCCCAAATTCCCCCCAATTGTCAGCAATTAGTCTTAGTTCCCTATCGCGCCTTGCATTTATTCCCCCTCCACGCTTTACCCCTTGAACCCCCCCCAGCCCCCCTTATTAAGCAGGGCGTTTTCAAAGTCGGGGGTAAAAAAGAAAATAATAGTGATCTTTTCTTGATAAAATCAAAAAGAGATCACTTTTTTTGATTTTAAAACTATGTTAAACAGTATAATTGAACAACTGAAGTTAGTCAAGGATTTTCGGAAAAATCGTGGCAAAAGACATGAATTATGGGTAGTGTTGACTATCATTATTTTGGCACTGCTAACTGGCAATGTTACT
>CAITND010000271.1 GCA_903893625.1 uncultured Oscillatoriales cyanobacterium | reverse complement strand
TTTATAATTAATATTAATAATTATTCTCCCCTTGACCTACGGTTAAGGGATTCGGGGAGAGTTCAAAAAAACTTTTTAGCGGAGAATAAAATAGTCGAGGGGGAGCCTTAAACAGCCCCTTTGGGCAGAATTCTTAAAAGTTGTTAATGGATTGTACCTTGGGGTCACTTCCCCTCTACACTCAAAAAGGAGATCTGTCCAAAAGCGACCAGCCATTATGTCAAGTACAAACCTACAACCGTCAAATTCCGATACAACCCGCCATCAAATTGTTATCGTTGGGGGAGGAGCCGGAGGAATTACCGTCGCCGCCCAACTGCTGCGGAAAGATTCTAGTCTCGATATTGCTATTATTGAACCCTCGGATAAACACTACTATCAACCCGCTTGGACGTTAGTGGGTGGAGGTGTTTATAACATTGAAGATACGATTAAGGATGAACAAGACTGTATTCCGGCAGGTGTCAAATGGATTAAAGCCTATGCGGATAAATTTGAACCCGAAAATAATTTAGTCATTACTAAAGACGGTCAACGAATTAATTATCAATACTTAGTCGTTTGTCCGGGGATTTCAATTGATTGGCATTTAGTCGAAGGATTAAAAGATGCGATTGGTAAAAATGGAGTCACCAGTAATTATTCCCTGGAATACGCACCCTATACTTGGGAATTGTTGAAGAATTTTAAAGGGGGAACAGCAATTTTTACCTTTCCGTCCACACCGATTAAATGTGGAGGAGCACCCCAAAAAATTATGTATTTAGCGGATGATACCTTCCGTAATCATGGGGTACGGGAAAAAAGCCGGGTGATGTATTGTACAGCCGTTGGCAAAATGTTCCCAATTCCGGGCTATTGTGAAGCGTTAGAAAAAGTCGTTGAACGTCGCAATATTGAGGTGAATTATCAACATAATCTCAAAGCCATTAAACCGGAAACAAAAGAAGCTATTTTTACCGTAACCACAGGTAACGGTGTGGAGGAAGTCAGTATTAAGTATGATTTGATTCACGTCACGCCGCCGATGAGTCCTCCAGATTTTATTAAAAATAGTCCCTTAGCAGTGCAACCGGGGGGATGGGTTGATATCAATAAAACGACGTTACAACACAATGTTTATCCGAATGTATTTGCATTAGGAGATGCGTCTTCTCTACCTACTTCCAAAACGGCAGCGGCTATTCGCAAACAAGCGCCTGCGTTAGTAGAAAATCTCTATGGTTTAATTCAGTCTAAAAAACTGACGGGAAGTTATGATGGTTATACCTGCTGTCCGTTAATTACGGGTTATGGAAAAACGATTATGGCCGAGTTTACATACCAGAATAAACCCGACTCTAGTTTTCCCTTTGACTCTACCCAAGAACGCTATAGTATGTGGTTAGCCAAGCGCTATATTTTACCTTGGTTATATTGGAATCGGATGTTAAAAGGTGCACCCTTTGAAGCGGAGCGTTTGAAGAAGTTGACAGGGAAATAATTTTAGAAACCGGGTTTTTCTTAACAACCCGGTTTCTGTTTCTGTGTTTGGGAAATTGCGATCAAAAAGTAGGGTGCGTAAGCTCCGCGCACGCACCATCTGATCTGAAATCCAATTATAACCGAACCACGATGATCCCCCCTACTAGAAGGGATTACCCGGATGACCGACGCGAAATAACACCGTAAAAATATTATCATTGACTAATAATTTATTCCCAAAAATATCATTACCATAATCATATTGTTGATTTTGCCAGTTAAAAGATAGGGTAGGACTGTTATACTGGTTTTTAAGTTGCCAAATAATACCCGCACCATAAAGAGAACGACTAGAAGTTTCATCAATAGGTGCGATATAACCAGAGAGAGTAAGAGTCTTGATCGGACTGATACTGAATTCAGCGAGTAAGCGATTATCGTAAGAATTGGGGAGAATACCACCAAAATAGTTAGTTAAACTAATGGAAACAATTCCCCAGTTTAAACGAGTGGCGATCGCAACTTCACTGGCGGGTGAAATACTAACAATATCACCAATTTTTGTATCCCGATCAATGGCATAATTAAAACCCGATGATAAAGTTAAATTAGCATTTTTACTAAAGCGAATTATTTTACCGACATTACCCCAAACTTGACTATAATAATCCCGATCCGGGTTAATATAACCAATCACTCCACCACGAAAAATCCAACCATTAACAGTGTTTCTCGTATAATCAGTACCTAGATAAAGTTTAACTTCTTCTGAAGCAATTATACCCCCATAATATCGGAGAAGATATTGGCTACCTGTCCAGTCTCCCGTAAAGCTTAAATGGGGATAATAACGCATTTTTTCCCGATAGATATTTTCCCTCACAAAGTTAACTTCTTGTTGTAAAAAATTCAAATAAACTTGAGTATAAAAATTCTGTATATTTGCCGTTGAATAGGTGTCTTGATTAACCGCAGAAATTAACTGAACATTACTATTTTCCCCACCTTCTGCACCCGCATTGGCGAGGGAAAATTGAGGGCCTGTTGGTTGGTAAAAGGTTTCGCTATCTTCAAAGTTACGCTCAATAACAGGAGAAAGACCGAACCAAAGACTATGATAATTTGCTCTAGGAATTTGGTTTAAACTGGTAATATTAGGGGTTAAACTTTCTGCCCGTCCGAGACCCGCAGAATAGATGGTAAAACTACTACTAGGTAAACGAGTATTATTAGCAGCTAAAAATAAGTTACGATTAATATTAGGATTAGCGGGATTTACACTTCCTTCTAAGTCAGGAATGACATCGGGTAAAAGTTGTGCTCCGGCTTGAATTGCTGTATTAAGCCAGGGATTTTTGCCATCAACAAAAATAGTAAATCCTCGAATTGTTCGCCCTAAAACTGCTTCTGTATCGTTAGCTTTAATAACTTGACGCACCCTAGAAAATGTCCCGGCGAGGGTATAATTAATTTCTTCTTTTCGCTGAAAATCTGTTTCTTGAGATTGACTATTTCCAGGGAAAGCACCCGTATTAGGAAAATATAAATCTACCCCAATTTCTTGACTTTGAGTTCCGCCTTGAAAACTAGGAAGCTGCATAAAAGCTAAAGTCTCTGGTTTGACAACTTCCCCCAATTGAGAGGTTTGTAAGACGCGAGTGGGAACGAAAAATTTGGGGTCGATACTATTACGATCAGTAACTAAACCTGGCATATAAGTACATTGTTGATTAGAGTTAGTCCCAGCAAAAATACAAGCCCCGGTTAAACTCATTTGCATTTCTAACCCATTCATAGTTTGGGGTTCAATTGTGGTGGTGGTAATTGTTCTTTCTAGGGGAATAGTTCGCAGTTGAAAATAACTGCCTTTTTGGTCTACTGTATAAATATTATTACGGGTTAAACTTTCAATAACTCGACTCTGAATTTTGAGCGTACCATTAAAAAAAATATCGCTGTTTGTAGTCTCAGCAAAGGCTTGTAAAGCACTCAATTGCCATTCCGTCAAGTGACTAATGGGAATATCATTAAGCGGTAATGTTGTTGTTCCTGGGTTAATTTTTTCTTTGGGAGCAATGCGAGGAGGGATAATATAATTGGGGTCTAGGTAGGTATTAGTTAAACTCTTAGGATTTTTATTTAATTTAGGTTCTTTGGGGTTGGGTTCAGGGCTTAAATTTTCTGATAAAGGTTGCAGGTCTGTAGCGGAATGAGACCAGTTGATTGTTTCTGATAAGGAGGGGGCTTCTGGAGGGTCGGGAACCCTGATCTCTGAGGAATTTTGATCGGGGGTATTGTTGGGTAAATTGGATTTGGTTTGTGCCAGAATTGGGGCTGTACAAACAATACTCAAGACAGTTAAACTGAGGGAAATAGTCCGGTTATATGTTGTGGAAATACTAGGAGCAAAGTTAAGGATTATTCCGGGAAAGTTCATGATTATAAACTAATAAAATCGAGGGTAAATATCATGGCAAATACGGTAAAAAATCCTAATATTAGAATTTTTTACAATTAAAACACCCCGAATTAAAAGTTAAAATAGATTGGGAATTAGAGGATTAATAATTAGAGTATTTTGTGGTAGTGCGAGTGTCCTCACTCGCTGGGAACTATAGAAATGAGTTAACAGTTTCTAACCCCCGATTACACCTTGAGATTAAATCCCCCTAAATCCCCCTTAAAAAGGGGGACTTTGAAATCCGGTTCCCCCCTTTTTAAGCAGGGCTAGGGGGGTCTAAGACTAGAAAAAATCAATTAACTTTCGGTTTTCTAGCCTAGATTAAATAAAATCATCCGACCCAATTAGGGTTGAACTTACGTTAGTTAAAGAAGCAAGAGTTACTCCAGTTTGTAACACTTTAATTAAGGTAGAAGTGCCACTTGGAGTAATCAGTAAATCGCTGAAAACCAAATCGCCATCTAATCGGATTTTATCTGTGTCATCTTCAAAACCGGAGATCATATCCTGACCTACTCCTGGCGCTAGGACAAAAGTATCTATCCCGGCGTTACCGTAAAGGCGATCGCTACCTGCACCACCATTCAGGATATCGTTACCATCTCCCCCATAGAGGATGTCGTCACCATCACCGCCGAGGAGTTCGTCATTACCTGCATCACCATAAAGGCGATCGCTACCTGCACCACCGCGCAACAAATCGTTATCATTGCCACCGTAGACAATATCGTCACCTTCGCCACCATCAATGGTATCGTTTCCCGCTTTACCATAAAGGCGATCGCTCCCCGCTAAACCATTAATTTGGTCGGCACTAGCAGTACCATTGAAAATATCGTTATTCGGTGTCAGGTAGACAAACTCATCGATATCGTTAATATTAACCGTCAACGGCTTTTCGTAAGTCAGTCCCCCAGAGTCCGTTGTGCGAACCCGGATATTGTAAGTAGACTTGGTTTCATAGTCGGGGGAAGCGTTGATTTGCAGTTGTCCACCTGCTGCAATCGTGAAAGCCGCGTTATCGGTCGAGCCTGTCCCCGTGACTAAACCATAAGTAAAGGTATCACCCGCGTCCGGGTCGGTACTACTGAAACTTCCGACAACGGTGTTCGCTGCAACGTTTTCATCAATGCTGCTAAGGCTAAGGCTGATATCCGTGGGGGCGGTGTTGGCTGTTGCGGAGACGTTTTGGAAATAATAGGTATTGCCGTCGTATGCTCCCACAAAAGCATCCAGATCGCCGTCCTGATCGATATCGGCAAAGGTGGGGGCGCTGCAATATCCCACATTTGTGAGGCTAAAGGGGTTGGTTTGGGCTGCTGCAAAGCTGGGGCTACTGGCAGTGCCGGTGTTTTGGAAATAATAGGTATTGCCGTCGTATGCTCCCACAAAAGCATCCAGATCACCGTCCTGATCGATATCGGCAAAGGTGGGTTTGCTCAGACCACCATACATCCCCATGCTCGTGAGGCCAAAGGGGTTGGTTTGGACTGCTGCAAAGCTGGGGTTACTGGCGGTGCCGGTGTTTTGGAAATAATAGGTATTGCCGTAGTATTCTCCCACAAAAGCATCCAGATCACCGTCCTGATCGATATCGGCAAAGGTGGGGG
>CAITND010000270.1 GCA_903893625.1 uncultured Oscillatoriales cyanobacterium | reverse complement strand
TCAGGACTTACGCAGTTACGCTATATGTAGCGTACTAATGAGTTAGCGATCGCGCTCGTAACTCAAACGAGATCGCTTTAACAGGACAACCTCTTAAAGTCCCCCAATTTTGGGGGATTTAGGGGGCAAATATTGCTGCTTGAGAAATAGTCTCTAAAACTGCTGATCAATCCTTCATAACCTTAGCATCCTAAACAGTATACATTTCAAGCCATCTAGCCCCCTAGCCCCCAACATTGGGGGGAAAATAAATAATTAGGACTTTTTAGGGCGATCGCCTACTTTTGACACGCTATATATAGCCTGCTTGCGTAAGTCCTGTTGATATAACCTTGATATTTAGCCTAGCAAATCCCTTGAGGTTTGGGTAGGGGCGATTAGACTTTCATTTGCCACCTCTAACCAACCTTCTATCGCTTCTTGCAGATTTTCTATCACTTCTTCCCAAGTTTCTCCTTGGGTCACACATCCAGGAAGTGCAGGAACTTCTGCCCAATACCCTCCCTCTTCCGCTTCGTGAACAATAGCTTTAATATTCATTTTAGCATTGAGTTTGAAACCGACGAACGGACGCAAATAGCATTTTCTCAATTCTCCGTCAGCATTATGATCTATTCTAGCATTCCTAAGCTGACATAGCAAACTGCAAAATAGGACTTCATATTTTGCCTGATTCATCGCCGCGTGAATATAATCCGTTAACATCATACAAACTTCCCTCAGCTACTACTTGAAATAAGTCGGCTATACTTAAAGATAATTAATTACCCTAAATTACCCCTATACTATTATTATGCAATTCTCATTAAAAACACCCTAAAGGAGAGATAACATGACAGCAACTGTTCAGTTAAAAATTACCCTTGAATCCTTGACGGATGCGATTTCTAGTCTTAGTCTTGAACAAAAACGTCAACTCGTCGAGATTTTAGAACAACAAATTTTTGAAGCAGAAGAAGAAAACTATGAAGATGATTCCCAAACCCTTGCTGAAATTGAAGCGGTTCAAACTGAATACGCCACAGGAGAATATGTAACCTTTGATGAGTATGTTAAAACCTCATTTCTAAGTTCAACCTAGAAATGATGATCAGGAGGAATAATCTCCCATTAAAATTATGTTTATACTTGGAAGTATACCCCAAAAACCCAGTTTCTTCGAGAAACCGGGTTTTTAATCCCCAATATACCTCATCCCATTAATTGAACCGAATTATGGTTTCTGATTCAGTTAGATGGGAGGTATCTCCATTGAGTTCTAGTATCCATTTATCTCCATTTTGAACAATTTTAACTAAACAACAAAGGGAGGCTTTAATATCCATTTCTTCTAAGGTCGGAATTAATCCCATTGCTGTCCCTAAGACGGAAGCACCATGTCCGACTAATAATAAGTTATCCTGGGGAAAAGTTGTTACTAAACGTTGGGAGGTTTCTCTGGTTCGTTGTAAACAATCTTTCCAAGTTTCAGGATAATTAGGAACTCCCAGAGGATGGGATAAATCAATTCTAGGAAATTTTTTAGCTAAAAAATCTGGAGATAAAGTTTCAGGAAAACCCATCCATTCCGGGTTTAACCATTCTCCTAAACCCCAATCTAATTTGAGCGGTAAATCTAACTTTTTCGCCACAGCATTAGCGGTTTGTACTGTTCTTAAAAACGGAGAAGCAATAATTTGAGTAATTCCTTCCCCGACTAAACGGTTGGCTAATTGTTTAGCTTGAATTTGACCATCATCGGATAAATGGGGGTCATAAGGTCTTTCTGCGGTATCAAACCAAGCGGGATTGACAAAATCAATCCGATTTCCATGTCGTGCTATCCAAACAGTTTGAGACATAAATTGGGTTTCTATTGTTAACCTAACCTACCTAATGCTAATGCGGGTAAAATTAGGATTTCCCAATCTTACCAGGGACTGCCAATTAATGTAAACGCCGCCCAATAATAAGGATGGGAAAGATTATCTGTTCCCTGTTGTGCAATTTCAGGGGGTAAAGAAATTTCACCCCGTGATAATAATAATTCTCCTTTTTGTAAACGGACATCACCTTTTAACATCCGAATTTGAGTTTGTTGGAGTGCTTTGGCTTTTGTGGAGGAGGTTTTTAATTGTTGATAAAATTCGCTCATTAAGGCTAATGTTCCCGTGTCGCTGACGTACCATAAACTCGCTAAAGCCGTTTTTACCCCCGACTGAAAGGCTAATCCTGCAAATCCTAATTCTGCATCTTTATCCCCAACGGCGGTTTTACAAGCACTTAAAACTAATAATTCAATCGGGGGATTTTTCCAATTGAACTGACCCATTTGATCTAATTTTAGTTGATTATCCCAAAATTGAATATAAGAATTTCCCGGTTTTCCCGGTTTAAATTCCGCATGGGTCGCCAAATGAACAATTGCATAAAAACGGGAGGCTAATTGACGTTTTAAATTATCTAAAGTAAACCCTTGATTCAAAAAAGATTGTCCTAACCACTGTCCTGAATTAGCCCCCTTTCCAGTGGGTATAATTCCCTCAGATTGGACAATATTAGATAACTCAAAAGGAACCGCAGGTAAGGGATTTTGAGTTTGAAATTCCGAGGCTCCCATCGCTAAAACCTTAGCATTTTTAACCGTTTCATAAGTTGGATTCATTAAATTAAAAGCCGGAATGCGAGTCAAAGCATATTTTTCGATTAAAAAACGCTCTCCATCATGTAAAACTCCCAGGGGAAGACTTCTTAACCCACTTCCCAAACAGAATAATATTGTGTCAATATTTTCTGCTTCTAACTGAGTTTCAAAGGGTCTAATAATTGCGTTATACAATTGTTGTGCGGGTTGAAGATAAGAACGGCTTTCTAATTTTCGAGGATTAGTCAGTTCTTGATATAAATTCATTACCCCAGTTTTTAACTGTTCTGGTTTAATATTAGATTGAACTTGACCTAAAGGTTTTTTTCCAGGGGTAACTAAGGCTAAAACTAATCCTTCGGGTTCAGGAACTACCCAGAGAACGGCGGGTTTTGTTCCGGTTTTTTCGCTAATTTGAGTTAAAATTTTAGCAATATCGGGGGCTGTGAGTTTGCTATCGGTTAAATTTCGCTCAAAATAGGTTTCATAGTCCGATTCCCATTCTGTTTCAACTTTGCTGACTTCAGTATTCCAATTGGCAACACTAGCAATCGATAGGGGTGTAGTAGGGGCAGGTTCTGTCAGATTTGGGCTATCAGCAGACAATCTGGGTAAACTCGCCCTGACGGTCGCTGGATTCCCCCAACATAGTCCCATCACCATCAAACTGAATAGGACAATGGGAAGGGTTCGCCGCATCCGTTTGTAAACGCTGTTTCTCGTCCAAAAACAACCCAGATGCTTTAAAATGTCTAAAAATAGCAGAGGATAACGTTGTATTCTTTTCATAAGATTGAAGTTGAAAATTGCAGGGGAGGGGATTAAGATCAATCCTGTTCCTGATCTCAGTTTCAGCCTGGTGGTTATTCAATCTAATCTAACGCTTAAATTCTGAAGTAGAATAAACGTTTGCTAAAAATTCATCATTAGTCCTGACTATCCCCGTCTTTTTCAAGTGGGGAGTCTTAAACTTTAGTCTAAACGCTCACTGATAATTATGACGCCTTCCTCAAATTTGGAGACACCGGAATCTAACTCAAATCAGCCATTTTTATCTCAACCGGATGAAAATGTTAATGTTGTTTCATCTTTTGAGGAGGAACAGAATACAATTCTTGAGGAAACTTCCCAGGAGGTTAATGTTGCTGGGGAAGAGGAATTATCGGGTGTAGAACCTGTATTAGATGAATCTGTTAATTTAACAGCAGAAGCGACACAAACTGATTTAACAACAGAGGAAGAAAATACACCTGTTCTGGATACGTCCGTTGATGTTCCGCAACAGGATTTATCTCAAATAGAATATTATAATCCTCAAAAATCTAACTTTAATCAGACCCCTATTGTTTCATCTCAGAATAATATTCAGGAGGATTCGGAAGAAAAACAAGAGTTTTTTGATGAAATTCCCGATGAAGTAGAAATGTCATTATTTGACCATTTGGAAGAATTAAGACAACGCATTTTTTATGCTCTAATTGCGGTATTTATTGCGATTATTGGTTGTTTTATATTTGTTAATCCAATTGTACAACTGTTACAACGTCCAGCCGGAGCAATTAAATTTGTACAACTCGCCCCCGGAGAATATTTCTTTGTTTCCTTAAAAGTCGCAGGTTATAGTGGATTAGTGATGGCGACTCCGTTTATTTTGTACCAAATTACCCTGTTTGTTCTACCGGGGTTAACCCGCAAAGAACGGCGTTTATTAGGGCCAGTGGTATTAGGTTCAAGTGTTTTATTTCTATTGGGTTTAGCTTTTGCTTATGTGGCGTTAATTCCGGCGGCGTTGAACTTTTTTATTAGTTATGGGGCGGATGTTGTGGAACAGTTCTTTTCTATTGAAAAATACTTTGAATTTGTTTTAGTGTTATTATTTTGTACAGGAATAGCGTTTCAAATTCCTGTAATTCAAGCCATATTAGGAGCATTAAAAATCGTATCTTCTGAGAAAATGTTATCCGGTTGGCGATACGTTATTTTAGCAGGAGCAGTATTAGGGGCGGTATTAACACCCTCCACTGACCCCTTAACCCAAAGTTTATTAGCCGGGGCTATATTAGGGCTTTATTTTGGGGGAATTGGCATTGTTAAACTGATTGAAAATACCTCAGAACATTACTCAAGATAAATCGACAAATATTAACGCAAAATCGGAGGTTTTTGAGTTTTAGGTTGATTTAAAGCTAAATCATATTGCGTTTTTGACATCCGCCCCGCCGTGAACGGACGGGGATTCCATCTATTTTAGCAGATCAAAAATTGACAACTGCTGAAATTCTGGCGGGTTGACGCTTCGCTGAGATGCGCTTTCCTTGGAAAGTCTGACCTTCTCTCCACGTCCATTTAAAGTCTCCGAAAGCCCTCCGGCGACACTTCGACCTGGCTCAGTGCAAGCTAAAATATTAATTGCAGCGTTAACATCTCTATCGTGAGAAGTGCCGCAATTTAAGCAAATCCAATCTCTAATAGATAGATCTAGTTTACCAATTTTGAATCCACAACAGGAACAAGTTTTTGATGTAGGTTCCCATCGGTCTATGACACGGAAATCCCTGCCATATTTTTCTGACTTAGCTTCTAGGAAAGTTCTCAAAGTTCTCCAACCTAAATCAGAAATAGCGCGAGACAACTTCCGGTTTTTAACCATTCCCGAAACATTTAAGTCTTCCAGAACAATCGTTTGATTCTCACGAATAATCTGGGTAGACAATTTATGCAGGAAATCATTTCTGGTATCAGAAATTTTAGCGTGAAGTTTAGCTAATCTTTTTCTGGCTTTTCCATAACGTTTAGACCCTTTAGTTTTTCGAGATAACTTTTTAGAAAACTTTTTAAGCTTCTGAATTCGCTGTTTTAGCGGTTTGGGAGCTTTGATTTTTTGTCCATTACTAAGGGTGGCAAAGGTTGTGATTCCTAAATCAATTCCTACCGAGTTTTCAGATTGGGGTAGATGTTCGGGTTGAATTTCTACAACAAAACTCAGGAAATATCGGTCAGCACTGTCTTTGATAATTGTGACTGAACTGGGTTCAGATGGTAGTTTCCTTGACCAAACCACCTTAAGATTACCAATCTTGGCGAGATAAACCTTCTCCCCTTTGAAGGAAAATCCCAACTTGGTGAATCTTGCTGATTGCTTGGATTTCCGTTTCTTAAACCTGGGGGGTTTAACTCGTTGACCCTTCCTAGTTCCTTTGCAAAAATCAAAGAAATTTTTGTAGGCTTGTTCTAAATCATTCAAGCTTTGTTGAAGTGGAACTGCTGACACTTCTGACAACCATTCCCGTTCTTCTAATTTTTTGGCTTGGGTGATGAATTGTTTCTGAAGTTCTCCATTCTTGGGTTTCTTTTTACCTCCTTTGTACTCAGAAATACAGAAAGCCAGACTATCGTTCCATACCACCCGCACACACCCAAATAACTTGGCTAATGCCAATTTCTGGGAGGGTGTTGGATAGCATCTATATCGATATCTGGCTTTCATACCTTTGTTGAATTAACTTGTTTTATTATACATTAAAATCAGAATAAAAATCCTAAGTGGAACTTAGGGGCTTTAACCCAAAATTTTCGGTAAATTCATCCAAAACTCAGGAGATGTTTGGAACGCTTGAGCTAATAACCAAGCGGTTTCAGATGTAATTCCTCGTTTTCCTTTGACAATTTCATTGATTTCCTGAAGAGGAACTCCTAAATATTCTGCTAAAGCTGCTTGAGTTAAGTTCAAGGGAATCATAAACTCTTCAACTAAAATTTCCCCAGGATGGGTAGGAATTCGGTTGTGGGGTAACATAAGTGGTTTAATCATGATAATCAACAATTTCTACTGCTAAAGCATTACCATTTTGCCATTGAAAAATAATTCGCCATTGGTCATTAACTCGAATACTATAAAATCCTTTTAAATCTCCTTTTCCCTCTATTCTCTATTCCCTGTTCCCTGTTCCCTGTTCCCTCTTCCCTCTTATAAAGATTGACAAAGGGCTGTTTTGCGAGAGTCAAATAGTTGAACAATTCCATCAGTAACAGCTTTTTTAACATCAGAATCACAACCCTCTAAAAATTCTTCATGAGTCATTTTCTCTTGAAAAAATTCTTGGGCGCGGTTGCGTTGATGGATAATTTCATCAAACCCTAAACACTTGACCATATAAGTCGCTAATGGAGAATTTTTAATATCATAGGATGAACTTTGAGTTCGTCCTTCATCTAACAAGGTTAAAACCAGTTGTTCTAATTCCGTTTTGGGCTGGCGAGGATTAGGGTTTGGGGGCAGAAAATCCACTAAAGAAACGGCAGAAAATCCTTCTGTCGGCATTTCACCCATTAAGGTCGAAACCGGAATCACGCGCCCAAATCGTAAGGATAACGCTTCTAAAAAGGCAATGGTAAATAACTTACTGGCTAAATACAATCGCCCCACCTCAATATTTCTTCTAGCTCTGGCGACTAACCCATTATAGGTTAAATCATCAGGATATCCTTGGAAGTGATGAAAAATAATTTCGGGTTTAATAAAATTCATAAACCCTTCCATTTTTTGCAATGCTGTCCGATATTGATTAATTGTATAGGAACTGGAATTCTTGAGATAATGATTCGTTTCTGGTAGTAAATTCCAGGTATTATCTAAAAATTTAGCCGCACTAATATGGGCAAAACTCCCCACATCTCGATTAGAAAGTCTCACAGAACGTTTCACCGTTTCAACTAATTCATCATCGGTTAATTTCAGTTTCAACGCTTTACAAACCTCTTTTAAGCGTTGATATAATATATCGCTATTGCTGCCTAATTCCGTTTTTGCCCGAAAAGGAATCGTTGCTTCAATACAAGCGACCACTTGCACCAATAACTCTAAAGGTAACAACGGTTCTAATACTTTGCTTGCCACTAATGCACTCAAAAATTCATTTTGCCCACTGATGGGAGACAGGGTTTGACCCGGAGCAAAATCAAAGATTTCTCTCACCATCTCAAAACCCTGATCTTGAGGTAAATCTTCAGGATCACGGATCAGTAAATGTTCTCTAACTTGCCGAATAAAAGGTGCTATATAGTAGGTTAAATTAAAATTAACACTCTGATCCACCTGCACATAGACAACATCATGAAACAAAGCAGCTAAAACTTCAATCGGATCATCTTCTCCCCCCACCTCAAAAATATGATTCGGGGTGTGAAAATAGCGCCAAGGCCCAGTCATCGTTTGTACAATCAGTTCTGCTATTTTAGGCAGTTCTGTCTCGTCACAATCAATTTCAAGCTTCTGCAACGCCCAGATCAGCTTTTCTAAGCACTGTTTATTGTAATCTTGTTCAAAACCCATGTTTGCCAATACACCTTATATACTGAATTCAGACAGGACACAGGAGACAGAAGCAAGAACTATTCCCTATTCCTTTAAATTATTGATATCTTATCGTAAATGGGAGCAAGAAGAACCTCAAACACTAATAAACAGTTAACTTTCTTCCCTGTTAAGAGTTCCCTGCTACAAAAATAGAGAGAAATGAAAACAGCATTTTTAGGTTTAGGAGTGATGGGTGGCTACATGAGTGCCAACCTCGCCAAAGCAGGATATTCTGTTAACGCTTGGAATCGAACTAGCGATCGCCCTGGTGTTAAAATAGCATCAGAAGCAGGAGCTAATGCCGTTTCTTCTATTCAAGAAGCGGTTACAGATATTGATATTATTTGTACCTGTGTGAGTGATATTCCTGACGTTGAAGCCGTTATATTAGGCGAAAATGGCGTGATTCATTTTGCGAAACCAGGGGCTATTGTGATTGATTTTAGCACCATTGGTTCAGAAGCAGCCCGTCGCCTTTCTCAACAGCTTGAACCTGCTCAAATTCAATTCTTAGATGCTCCCGTTTCTGGCGGTGATATTGGAGCCAAAAACGGCACATTAACCATTATGGTCGGTGGAGATGAAAAAATATTTGAAACCTCTAAACCGATATTAGAAACAATGGGTAAAAATATCCGTTATTGTGGAAAAGTGGGGAGTGGTCAAGCCGTTAAACTCTGTAATCAAATTCTCTGTTCTTTAAACCTAGTCGGCATTTGTGAAGCCATGTTATTAGCCGAAAAACAAGGCATTGATCCCAATTTAGTCGTTGAAATTTGTAGTACCGGAGCCGCCGGATCTTGGGCATTATCGAATTTAGGGTTAAAAGTTGCTGAGGGTAATTTTGAACCCGGTTTTATGATTAAACATATCTTAAAAGACCTCAGAATTGTTCAAGAAACCCTCGATTCTGATCCCTGTTTACCCGGTACAGAATTAGCCGATAAATTATTTAAAATTGTCAAAGAATTAGATCAAGGATTAGGCGGAAATCAAGGAACACAAGCGATGATTCGAGCTTATAAAGAATGAGATCGGTAAATAGCGATCGCACAATTAATTCAGGGCAGGTTTATAACAGTTATCTGTAAATCTCATAATCTTGACATGATATAATATCAATTAGCTAGTCAATTTATACCCACTTTGAAATAAGATTATTTACCCATGCAACTCGAAGACTATTTTGACTTTCAGCGACCTGATGATATTCGGGTCAAAGGAACGCGAATCGGCATTGAAACCATCCTATATGATTTCATTCATCGCGCTCGCACTCCCGAACAAATTGCTCAAACTTATCCATCTCTTAACTTGGAACAAGTTTATGCTACTATCCTTTATTATCTGCACAATAAAGAAGCCGTTAGTAACTACATTGCTGATTGGTTGGAGTGGAGTCATCAGCAACTAAAAGCACAAGAACTTAACCCATCCCCTTCTGCTATTCGCTTGAGAAAACTAAGAGCCGAAAGAGATCTTGTTGAGAAAGCATAATGCCTTTAAAATATTTGCTGGATGAAAATGTAGATCCGATCTACAAAGTGGGATTAAGTAAAATTGAGTCTGATTTAATCATTTGGGCTGTGGGTGAACCTCACTCTCCCCCTAGAGGTACTTTAGATCCAGAAATTTTACTTTGGTGCGAGGAGTATAATTTTATATTGGTGACGAATAACCGTAAATCTATGCCTGTCCACTTGATAGATCACATCAACGAAGGTCGTCATATACCAGGTATTTTTCTTCTCAATGTTAAGTTAAGTAGGTGGGCGAGAAAATCGACAAGTATGTAACGAAAAGTTAACTTTGTTGTTGCTCCGAGTGAAATTTCATCCGTTGTGTGCTGTAGTTTCCTCTTTCTGCCCTAGCTTGAATCC
>CAITND010000269.1 GCA_903893625.1 uncultured Oscillatoriales cyanobacterium | reverse complement strand
TGTCTTGAGTGTTAGTTGGAGTCCCTACGGACAAACCCTGGCTTATTGGAGTGACAACACCTTTAAGCTGTGTAGTCGAGAGGGTCAACTATTGCAGACTCTCAAGGGTCATGAGAGTTCGGTCTATAGTGTGAGTTGGAGTCCCGACAGCCAAACCCTGGCTTCTGGTGGTTGGGACAACACCATCAAGCTGTGGAGTCGAGAGGGTCAACTGTTGCAGACTCTCAAGGGTCATAAGGATGGGGTTATCAGTGTGAGTTGGAGTCCCGACGGCAAAATCCTGGCTTCTGGGAGTCATGACGGCACCATCAAGCTGTGGCATTTTGATTTAGATCAATTAATGTTATCGGCTTGTGAGTGGATGAAGGATTATCTGGAGAATAGTTCGAGTGTGAGTGAGGAGGATAGACATTTGTGTGATGGGGTGACGGTGAAGCAGAATTCTAAGCCTTGAAATAAATTTCAGGCTGAAAGCTCAAACCCGTTAAAACGGGTTAATAAAATCAAATCTTGAGTTATCTTTAGATAACGTTAGCTTTTAGCCCGAACTTTAGTTCAGGGCTTTTATCGAAATTTAGATGCTTAACAGCTTATAATAAAATTTGAAACCTTAAAGGATAAAGGCTATGATGCAGACGGTATCAATCCAACTCCCTGAAAGCGTTTTTTCTGCATTGCGGAAAGATCCTGAAGAATTAGGCAAAGAAATGAGAATTGCTGCGGCAGTTAAATGGTATGAACTAGGGGAAATTTCCCAAGGGAAAGCGGCAGAAATTGCAGGTCTAACTCGGTTACAATTTATTAATCTTCTCTCCCGTTATCACGTTTCACCGTTTCAATATACCCCTGAAGATATTACTGAGGAGTTAGCTAGTATTAATGCAAAAAGTAGTGATTAATAGTTCCCCTTTAATTGTTTTATTCAAAAGTCAATTAATTAATATACTCCCCCAAGTTTGTCAAGAAATTATTATTCCTATTGAATTGATTATGATTTCTACAACACAACAACAGGCTACAAACTATCAATTTTGGATTGACCGAGGGGGGAATTTGTAGAATATGTAGCATATATTTAGGGATTTCATCTTACGTTCCCAGTCTAATTTTTTCCCATAACTGTTGATACTGTTTGAGGGAAGTTGGCGAAAGCGGTTGGAGGAAATCGCTATTTTCTAAAATAGAAGCTTTCGGAAATAATAGGGGATTTTCTCTTAAAGATTGGGGTAACTCTTGCGGGTTCATTCCTAGAATAATAGGGGATGTTGTTCCCGTTAATAAGGATAGTTGAGTTGCAACTTGGGGCGACCAACAAAAATCAATCCAATTATCTGCTAAAGTTGCTGTAGGAGAAGCTTGAACCCCCGCAGGTTTCACCCATAAATCTAACCATAAAGCAGTACCAGATTTGGGAACAACGGCGGCTAATTCATTCTGATATTGAACTTCTGGAGGAATATCTGTAGACCAACCCACCGCTAACAAAGTATCACCTAAAATCAACGGTTTCAGATAACTATTAGAATCATAAAGTATAACATTTTGATGCAGTTTAAGTAGTTCGGATTCTAAGTTTTTGACTTTGCTTAAATCGGCAGTATTATAGGAATAGCCTAATTTTTTTAATGTTAAACCAATCACTTCCCGCGCTTGATTCGGTAAAGAAATCCGATGACGCAATTCTGGCCGCCATAAATCACTCCAATCTTGGGGTGTCCATCCCAACGCCTTAAACTTATCAACCCGATAAATTATCACCGTACTTCCTGAACGATAAGGCGCCGCCCAAATTTTTCCCTTAGAATCAAATTTACCTTCAGAATTCCGTCGAACAATATTTTGCCAACGAGACGGAAGTTGTGACCATTGCGACCATAATTTCGGATCGAGAGGTTGAATTAGTTGTTGTTGAATGGCAGAATTTAACCAATAGTCTCCAATCATCACCAACTCAGTTTGAGGCGACTGCTGAGTTGGGGGTTGAGACTTCGATTTTTGCAATAATCCAAATAAATCTTTTAGTTGCGGTTGGGGAACAAAATCAATCACACCTTGATCAGATTGTTGTCGAAACTTGCTCACCATTTGCACCGGAACAGAACCTCTGAGAACTTGAACCATGAGTGCCGTAGCTTGTTTACATCCTACTACGACACTACTCAAGGTTAAGGTACTGATTCCTTGTAGAAAAAACCTTCGCTTCACTCTCGCTACTCAATACGTTTCTCTAAATACTGGCCGATCATAGTTTGTTCCCCAGCCCGTGAAATAATCGTTTGTCGGGTGCGGTATCGTTGACCAACCAGTTTAATTTCTTCTTCAAATACAGAACCATTGTACTCGGTTCTGAGGCATAACGTATTCGCATCGACCATATAATATTGGGCGACAACGGGTTTAGGTGTCATAAACCCCTGATCTCGATAGAGTAGGGTTTCAGAAACACCAAAAACCGTTGATCCCTGCGACATTTTCTCTCCTGAGACGGAATTAGAACTTTTCCAGTTGACCTTTGACCCACAGGTAAGGATGATCGAATCCTCTAATTTGTGTAATTCAGCAATATTGATCAGGTCAGGACTACCTGGTTCTAAAAACTCTACTGTAATCTCGCTGGCAACTTCTTGGGTATCTCCCTCTGGAAGTGTATAATACCGCCGTTCTGAATGCCAATTTCCAATACTGCGACGAAAATAGTCCGCGACTTGGACGGCGATATCAGAAGGGTTTTGTTGTATCAGGGCTTTCATGCTGGCTGCTCCTAAACACGAGATTAACTGATGGAATCCCCTCACAGGAGAGGCAAAAGTCCTACTTTTGTTATAATTCTTAATATAATCATAACAAACTCAAACTGACAATGATTTTCTTCTGCTTCGGTGAAAAATCTACCAAAAGTAGAATCCCTCGGTTGGTAATATCTATCGGAAAGCAGAATTAAAGCAGTCGCCAAGGCAGTTAGGACATAGACTGATGCTAAAACCTAAACTTGTGTCCCTCTTTTCCTGTCTGTTCCCTGCTATACGTTAGAAATACACTAAGTATCTCTATTTTTCAAGTTCCCAGTGATAAAAAATCAAAATTCCCTGACAAAACTTTAAAATTTAACGATTTTGCTGGCTTTAGGAAATGAGGACAACAGCACTATTTTTGAGAAATGCAGTTTTATCTCTTAGAGCTAGGGAATTTTAAGTTAATTTTTGAATTTGAGTAAAATTGAAAGGAATTATTAATAACATAAGATTAATTCATATTAACTATTTTTTAATAAAAAATTAATTTTTGAGCGAGTTAGTCAACTATTTTTAATTGACTTAACCCAGGCCTATCTTAACCATAAGAATGAATTATATTTGACATTGCTCATCCTCAAAAAATCTGAAATTTGATTAAAAATAATTCCATCTTAAAAAGGTTAAATAATTTAGTAAATAATTGGGTCTTGGATCATTTGCTGTCTAGGATAAGCTTAGAGGATTTTTTACTTAAACAGGAGTATTTCTATGGATAGGCTAACTCAACAAGTTATCGCTTTGACGGATAAGGTAGATTCCTTATCCGAAATGATTAAACAGCTTACGAAGCAAGTCTCTGACCATTTATCTCAGGACGAATCCACCGAACTCGTCAAAGCAACCCCTAGCCTTCTTGAGTACGGTTTTTCTGCTTCCCTCAATCCCCCACAAATCCGGCAAAGTAAATCTGTACAGGAACACAAAGACATCCTGATCGATGATGAATATGTAGAAACGAGTTACTACAGTCGAGAACCCACCCTCACCGCCGATATTCAAATTCAACGACTCACCGCACAGCTAACAGCCGCCTACAACCGAATTGCGGCCCTAGAAGAACAGTTATTATCCAAAAGAACAACTCATTTTTAAAATGATCTGCACCGAGACCGGAGATGGGAAGAACATGGGTGTGGGGTAGACAGCCAACAGCCAACGGCCAACGGCCAACCGTCAGCCGTCAACTGTCAATACTATTTGTTAGACGTAATAATCTTGAATGGCTTTGACTTCAATCGGAGTAGACTTTAAGGAACGAATGGCAGCAACCGTTGCTTTAGCTCCAGCAATTGTTGTAATAATCGGGATTTTATACCCTAAAGCAGAACGACGGATCAGAATCCCATCGCTGCGGGACTCTTCCCCAGAAGGCGTAATAATAGCCAATTGCACCGCCTGATTTTTGATCGCATCGAGAATATTCGGTCGTCCTTCATGGAGTTTCAATTCCATATCCACTTTAACGCCGTTTTCCCATAACACTTTGCGAGTGCCAATGGTCGCAGTGACTTTGAACCCTAACGCCAAGAAATCCTGAACCACAGGTACAATAGCCTGTTTATCCCGCTCATTCATGGAGACAAATACCGTTCCTGATAAGGGTAGCACTTGTCCGGCGGCGAGTTCTGCCTTGGCAAAGGCTTTACCGAACTCGGTATCAATGCCCATAACTTCCCCAGTAGACCGCATTTCCGGCCCTAGTAGCACATCTGTTCCAGGGAATTTGGCAAAGGGTAACACCGCCTCTTTGACAGAAACGTAAGTGGGGAGTTTTTCTTCAGTAAAGCCTAATTCCGTTAAAGATTTACCCGACATTACCCGTGAGGCAATTTTGGCTAAGGGAACCCCAATGGCTTTGGACACAAAGGGAACCGTTCGAGACGCACGGGGATTTGCTTCTAAAATATAGACCTTTTCCCCTTGGACGGCAAACTGAATATTCATTAACCCGACGACATTTAAGGCTTTGGCGAGTTCAATGGTTTGACGGCGAATGGTGGTCAGGGCTGCTTCTGATAAGGTTTGGAAGGGAATGGAACAGGCGGAGTCCCCAGAGTGAATTCCCGCTTGTTCGATGTGTTCCATAATTCCACCGATGACAACGTTTCCTTGTTGGTCGGCGATCGCATCGACATCGACTTCAATGGCATTTTGTAAGAACTGATCGACTAAAATCGGGTGATCCGGTTCAACGTGAACGGCAAACATCATATATCGTTCTAATTCTTCATCAGAATAAACGATTTCCATCGCCCGTCCTCCTAATACATAAGAAGGACGCACAACGACCGGATATCCAATTCTTCGCGCCACCTTTAAGGCTTCTTTAAAACTGCGGGCCATGCCGTTTTCGGCTTGTAAAATATTCAATTCCCGCAGAATCTTTTCAAACCGTTCCCGGTCTTCAGCAATATCAATGGAGTCGGGAGAGGTACCCCAAATCTTGGTTTTCAGGGTCATTTTTTCTAAAGCCCGTTGTAGCGGTAACGCCAACTTCAGAGGGGTTTGACCGCCGAATTGAATAATAATTCCTTCGGGTTCTTCTGCTTCAATAATATTCAGAACATCCTCTTTTGTTAGGGGTTCAAAATATAAGCGATCGCTGGTATCATAATCTGTGGAAACGGTTTCTGGGTTAGAATTCACCATAATTGTTTCATAGCCATCTTCGCGTAAAGAATAGGAGGCATGACAACAACAATAATCAAATTCAATCCCCTGTCCGATACGGTTGGGGCCACCGCCTAAAATCATCACTTTGGGTTTTGTAGACGGTAAAATTTCGTCTTCTTCCCAATAGGTTGAATAATAATAAGGTGTTGTCGATTCAAATTCCGCCGCACAGGTATCGACCATTTTATAAACGGGTTTTACGCCTAATTCTTTGCGATATTCGCGGACTTCATCTTCAGTGGTTTTAGTCGCAAAGGCAATTTGGCGATCGCTAAATCCTTTCCGTTTTACCGCCAACACTTTATCTGCGGTTAACTGTTTTAAACTTGTGCGTTTGAGGAATTTTTCTGTTTCTAATAATTCCTGCATTTTATCTAAAAACCAAGGATCAATTCCCGTCAGTTCATAGATTTCTTCTACCGCCATTCCCAATATCATTGCATTCCGAACCGTTAAAATCCGATCCGGGTTAGGCGTGCGTAAACCGGAACGAATATGATCTAAACTGGAGAGTTTTTCTGAGCGATCGCATCCCCATCCTGCTAACCCTGTTTCCAAAGATCGTAAGGCTTTTTGGAAGGATTCACAGAAGGTTCCTCCAATTGCCATTGCTTCCCCGACGGACTTCATTTGGGTGGTTAAAACGGGTTCAGAACCGGGGAATTTCTCAAAGGCAAATCGGGGAATTTTTGTCACCACATAATCAATCGTGGGTTCAAAGGAAGCCGGGGTTTTCTTAGTAATATCGTTCTTAATTTCATCTAAGGTATATCCCACCGATAATTTCGCTGCAAATTTAGCAATCGGGAATCCAGTGGCTTTAGATGCCAAGGCAGAAGACCGACTGACACGGGGATTCATCTCAATCACAATCACATCCCCGGTCAGGGGATTAACTGCAAATTGAATATTCGATCCTCCCGTTTCTACCCCAATTTCTCGGATAATTTTAATTGAAGCATCCCGCAGTCGTTGATATTCTTTATCGGTTAAGGTTTGGGCGGGAGCAACGGTAATTGAATCCCCCGTATGTACCCCCATAGGATCGATATTTTCAATCGAACAAATAATCACGACATTATCAGCAAGATCCCGCATCACTTCTAATTCGTATTCTTTCCAACCAATGAGAGATTGTTCGATTAAAATTTGAGAATTGGGAGACGCATCTAAACCGGATTGAGAAATTTCTTCAAATTCCTCTTGGTTATAGGCAATGCCACCTCCGGTTCCTCCCATAGTAAAGGCAGGACGAATAATTAAGGGATAACTACCAATTTGATGCCCCACTTCTCGCGCTTCATTCATGGTATTGGCAATTCCTGAAGGGCAACAAGCAACGCCAATTCGTTCCATTGCTTCTTTAAACAGTTGCCGATCTTCGGCTTTTTCAATCGCTTCTAATTTAGCACCAATCAGTTCAACTCCATATTTTTCTAAGGTGCCATTTTTAGCGAGAGCAACGGCTAAATTCAGGGCGGTTTGACCTCCCATTGTGGGTAATAAAGCATCGGGACGTTCTTTTTCAATCACCTTGGCGACGACTTCAGGAACGAGGGGTTCTATGTAGGTGCGTTCCGCCGTTTCTGGGTCGGTCATAATCGTTGCGGGGTTAGAGTTGACTAACACTACCTCATAGCCTTCTTCCCGCAGAGCTTTACAGGCTTGGGTTCCCGAATAGTCAAACTCACAGGCTTGTCCAATCACAATCGGCCCAGACCCTAAAAGCAAAATTTTCTTTATGTCGGTACGTTTCGGCATTATGAATTCCAGTATATCAGTTGACGTTTAGCTTCATTAAACGGGATTGAGTATACAGCTTACTCCTAAATTTCAACACATTTTCACGGTATCGCTTCAGATTCGGGTGAACTGTTTGATTAAACCTTGACAAATCCAGTTTTGTTTTTTTGCCAAAATTCTCAATTTTGGGGGTTGCTCTCAACTCGCTACTATGCTATAGTATGAATATGCTTTGATATAATGGGATGGTTGCAAAAATTTTAAAATTGTCCCCATCCCATTGTATTATAAATATTTTCCCATGAATCCCCAGTGCTGTCAAGGGGGAACCTGTATTTTGTACAAATTTTGTAACAAATACTGTATAGCAGTCGCCACAACGGTTAGATCAAAAACTGATGCTGAAAGCTAAACTGTGAAGCCTTTTCCCCTCTGTTCCCTGTTCCCTGCTATACAAGTCTGAGTAGACTTTGTAACCCATTGGTGAGACACTAGGAACAAATGGTTAACGTCTTGTCAGTATAGTCAACCTGTTTTTAGCTGCGAGTCATTATGCCCAGAATGCCCGATGAATATGTGGTTTACCTCATGATTGAGGGAGGCCATCGAGAAGAAATCAAGTTTCCCACAATGCAAGAGTTTCAAGTGTGGTACAACAAAGTTTTACTGCCCAAATCTGATAGTAGTGAGTTTGTCAATGTTCCGATTAAACAAAAAGCAGAAGATAGTAGCTCTAAAGAATATATGGTGATTCGCCCCAATGCGATTAAAGCCATTCGAGTTGAACCGGTGTTCAATTCTAGTATTGATCGTCGCATGGTCGATGAACCCGATATTTAAGGCAATTAATGGTTGACGAATTAGGAAAAATTTATTATTGTCCATTAAAAAAGAATCGTTTAGTAGATGACACAGGAGGAAAAGAAAAATACCAATCAATTGAAACGCTAAACTGGTCTAATACTGAAGAAAAATTAGGGAAGTTAATCAAAATTAAGAATTTCCCTAAACATCAAAAAGTCAAACTATTTCGGGTTATTGTTTCTACCAACAGAACGGAATATGTAGCAACTAATGACTTAACTCAAGCATCCACATTGGATACGAAAAAAACCTGTGCTATTCGCTGGAAAATAGAGGAGTTTCACCGAGAAATTAAGCAGTTAACTGGGATTGAATCTTGCCAGTGTCGTAAAGCTAGTATTCAAAGAAATCATATTGCTTGTGCCATTTTAGTTTGGAATCAATTAAAAAGATTAGCTCATCTGACGCAGAAAACAGTCTATCAGTTAAAAGCTGAATCTTTGTCCAGTTATTTAATCAAAGAACTGAATTTTCCTTCGATAAAAATGGAACTTGTTTGATTGTTTTGGGTTTATTTTTAAATAAATAATCAGGACTTTTTAGGGTGATTGCTATTATCATTGGTATGCGATCGCCTACTTTTGGCACGCTATATATAGCGTGCTTGCGTAAGTCCTGTAGGTTTTAAATTTATTCAACCGAAGATATATTATTAATAGGCGTAGCAATTATTTTGAATAGTAAATGGTGACATCTAAAGTTCACCGGATATGACTTTTCTGAAAGAACTATTCGCTGGTGATCCGAGGTTTTGTGATCACGAGTCGGAAAATCTGGATGATCATTTAATGTGCATGGTACTTTAGTTTCAATATTGGTAAAAGCTTTGTTAGGATCACCGGAAAAAAGATAACCCAACATTCCTCCTTGACTAGAGAACGGAGCATATCTACAAGTCATAAAATTGTTATTTATTTCTTTTACATATTCAGTTACATCTACATCTGATTTCAAAACTTTAGCTTCTAAAGGCCAAATAATTCTGTCGTTAGCGGTGAGAATAAATGCAATATCATACTGTGGTGGTCGCAATTTTTGATAGCTTTCAAATTCATATACTTCTTGTTGAACCTGAAAATGCTCGAATCCAGTCATACCCTTACGAATCCTCAACACCAGAGCTTGAGTAATACTCCTTTCTAGTTGCTCTTCTGTGCCATCACAATTAATTTGTGATAGAACTTCAGAAACCAGCAAATCATATCCTTCCCAGACAAAGTTTAAAAGAATTTTTATTGCATCTGGATTCCATTCTTTTGCCAATTCTACAAAGTCACCTGTATTTGAATACCTCTTGTTAAAAATATTTCCTCTTCTAGCCACTATATGACTCCTCCATAACCTCTGATTCTATATCAAATGTTGTCCGCCATGTCATAATATCTGCGGCTACTTCATCAGCATCTCTTAAAGCCATAGAGCGAGTCCAATAACGAATTTTGTCAGGTTTGATTAAATAAATAGTAGGGATTTTCACCCCATTCAATGCTACAGAATCATATATCCTGGCAACACGCTGATAAAAGATGCCACCATCTTCTATACTTCCTCTTTCCAGATACAACTTATTTAAGTTTTCCAAGCGTTCCATTAAGCCAGGAGAGTCAATAGGTTCAATATGTACACCATGACAATTAGGTCTATTTAGATAGATTGCGACTAAACGAACAGGAATAAAAGTGTTAGTTATTTCCTGAAATATGGTGGCGCAAACTTGTTTATCTTGTCCAAATCCTGCTTTAATAACTCGCAAGAAATACTCGCAATATGCTGTAAGTTCAGGTTCAGTATTATTTTGAGATTGACTATTATCTCTACGAATAGTTCTTTGTCTTCCTGGAGAAGCACTATCTCCCTTAAAATCTGGCAGGGTGTAATTGAATAGATCATTAATTAGTACCCATTCACTATCTTTGAATTCAAAAGCTTGTCGTATGCACTCATCTATATCATCAATTGTTTTTATATTCTGCAATTCTCCTACCGATAATTCAGGTATTGGCATATCCAGTAAATCAGGTACATTTACTTCTGGGATATAAGAAGCAAAACGACCACTAGAAAGTAGTAGATAGTAGACTGCAACTTTACTGTTATATGCTAGACAAGCAGCATTTAGAACTGAAACATACTTGTGAGGAATATGTATGCTCACATAACTTTTAGAGCAAATAATTCCTTGATTTTTATTATCAGCTTTAATTATTACTGAACGAAATCTACCGTTATTTTTCTGCCAACTTAACTTTAAAATTATTTGCGGTATTTGAAACGCAGGAGCATAAAATGAGTTTCTGGAGTTAATGCGTGAATCATCGTTTATGGGAAGGTTATTAGCATTAAGGAATAGAAGATTGTTATTTAAAAAATCATCTGATTTTAAAATTCTTCTATTTTTAATCTCAGGTTTTTCTTTCTTTTTATCACCTCTAACTATACCTTGACGAATTATCGCGGTCTTATTTTGCCGTAACTTTTTGAGATTTAATTCATTACTTAATCTCTTTATAAGAGAAAGATCACGTCTGCCTCCCCACATCAAAGCTGTCCAAACTAACGGGTTTGCGATCGCCTCTTGAGGGTAGATTATATTAATATCGTATGGCTCAATTACTATATGATAGTCATCATCATTAGTCATAACTGGCTTGGGACAAATGTATGTCAGAGGTTCACCATCAGGAGGCATTACTGACATTGTAATGATACAAGCTGGAGAAATAGCATCTTTGAAAAGTCCAAAACGCAATGCAGACAAATTAACTATTTCGTCAATTTTGAACTCTGAAAAAAGCCTGGATCTAAATTTTTGAGCAGTGCCTACCTGATTAAAAATTAAAGCCATTGCAGGTTGCATCATTGATACTTGTCCACCAAATTTAGTTAAAGTAGCGGCTTTAGGCAGAAAAAGCGGACTAATATTACCGTAAGATATTTTCCAAATATCTCCAGCCCACAATCTAGCCGCTTGAGTAACAGTATTTTTACCCCAGGGTGCATTACCAATAACTAAATCATATTTACCAGCATCTTGAACAGAACGAAAACCCTTTTTATCTTCTTGAAAAAAATCGGCAGCTACTAATTGGCGTTCACGCAATCTGGGAAAGCGAAACTCATTCTCCCAATAATATTGAGGTTCAACTTTATCAAGCATAGTCAAATATAGACTAAAAGATGCTACTCTTACCGCTTGTGCATCTACATCAACACCAAATAAATTATTTTCTAGTAAATATTTTAAATCACTTGGCTGAATTGTTTTTGGATGAGCTTGTTCCCATCTATGAATTAAACGCTGGAATGCTTTAACTAGAAAAATTCCTGAACCACAAGCAGGATCAATAATCTTGATATCCCATTCTTGACTATCCCAAGGTAAAACACCATCTAGGACAAAATCAACTATATGTTCTGGTGTATAATGAACTCCTGTCCCAGATTCTTTACTAACAAACTCCTCATATATACTGCTAATAAACTCTAAAGGTATAACATCAAAATGGTAGTCTAGCCATAGACTTAATTGTCCAGTTTCAATGTCTATATCACCACTGACAAAATTAGCAAGTATGTTTAGATGAGGTTGTTTAACTTTTTTTTCTTCTGTTTGCCATTCAGATTCACGTTCTGCTTTCGTATCTCCTTTACCTGGGAATAAATCACCATTAAACTTGCCGTTGAGCCAACGAAAAAATTTATAACTATCTGTATGATTTCTCAATATATCAGCCAAATAAGAGTATCTAGTCGATAATTCCCCAATTCTATATAAATGATCCAGTAAAGTTGTATTTAAGGTAGGATTACCTTCAGAATCTTGACGGTCAAAAAGGAATTGAATAAAAATAATTCTTGCTAATAAATCATGAATTGTGTCATCATCAAGTTTATGTTGTTGAAGTTCTTTCCTAACACTTTTAAGATTTTTCAATAGCATCTGGTCAGCAGCTTGATTTCGTTGAAATCGCTGGTTATGTTCTTGGAAAAATTGGCCTGATACTAAGTCAGCCCAGTGTAACCGCAAAGTTTCAGCGGCTTGGACTGAAAGAGAAGGTTGGTTAAATAATTCAAGTTCCTGTCTAGAAACATTAATTACGGGCTTGATAATATCTTCTGCTTTTGGTGGGACTTCGTAGCACGTCCAAATTCTTAAGCGATTAGGTTCTGTTGTAATTAGTGATGGTGTACGAGAAAAACTCCAAGCAAGTTGATGAGTTTTTCTCAGTGTTTCTTCTGATATTTCTGTGGGAAAGTCGCACACCAGAGCAATGGGTGTTTCTGTTGAGTCACCTTGAGGATTTGCCGACAGCACGCCTATTTGCACACCATGACCATCTGACAGTTTGCTGATAGTTCTACCTAATTTTTCTCTAGCGACTTGTGCATAAACACTTGGGCCAGCACCAGATGGCTCCAAAATTTCTTGTGGAGTCGGCCAGTGAAGCTTTTCATGTGCTAGTTCAAGTAGTCCAGACTGTGACATTCCGTTTTTTAAACTGAATTAATTAATAAGGTATAGTTCCACTTTTAAACAATCGAATTGTTAACAATTGATTAACATTATTCAATAGTACATTAATACTATCATAAATGCAACAATATTTAACTGGAGTTGGCAAAATCCTTATTGAATGCGAACATAATTTCATTAGACTCAAGCGATGCACATAATATACAACATAATATCTTGCGATTTCAGTTTTAATCAGCCAATCTAATAGTCATACCATTTCTAAAAAGTTATGCAACAGTAGCCAGGGCTTCTAAAATGTAATCCCATCCAGTTAAAGATGCTATAATTTCTGGAGAGAAGCCTTCAATTATAGAACGAACTTGATCTTTAAGTTGTTCTATATCTTGATAAATTTCCCAACTGAGATGCTGTTTCAAATAATGCCATACTCGGTCAATTGGATTTAACTCCGGGCTGTAGGGCGGTTGAAAAATTAGTAAAATATTATCAGGTATTTTTAGC
>CAITND010000268.1 GCA_903893625.1 uncultured Oscillatoriales cyanobacterium | reverse complement strand
GCGGATTTTGTCGTTAGGAACTAGCGATACTGCCAATCTGAGGGGATGTAAGTCATCTGGTAAAACTTCTGTTCTATCAGATGCTATCCCCGTCGAAGTTGGAAGCCCACACTTACTCGTAGAGAAGTGTGGGTAGTTCACAATAAAACAACTATGTATGGGCAGGTTAATCAAAAGCATCTTTGAACGTGATTATGTGCATTGAAAAACCTACCCTCCAAGTCAACAAAAACACAGTTTGAGGAATTACTGTGCAACTAAAAACTAAAATAGCTGCAAAACGGGCAACGGGTGCTTACGCATTGATGGATAGTTTGAAACGTCATGGCGTGAAGCATATTTTCGGTTATCCAGGTGGAGCGATTTTACCCATTTATGATGAACTCTATCGCTTTGAAGCCACCGGGGATTTGCAACATATCCTCGTGCGCCATGAACAGGGAGCCGCCCATGCGGCGGACGGTTATGCACGAGCAACGGGTCGAGTCGGCGTCTGTTTTGGGACATCTGGCCCTGGGGCTACTAATTTAGTCACAGGAATTGCGACGGCCCAAATGGATTCTATTCCCATCGTGGTGATCACGGGACAGGTTCCCCGTGCTGCTATTGGTACAGATGCTTTCCAAGAAACAGATATTTATGGGATCACCCTTCCCATTGTTAAACACTCTTATGTGGTGCGGGAGCCGAAGGATATGGCTCGAATTGTGGCTGAAGCGTTCCATATTGCCAGTAGTGGACGTCCTGGCCCGGTATTAATTGATATTCCTAAAGATGTAGGTTTAGAAGAATTTGATTATATTCCGGTTAATCCTGGGGAAGTCACCTTACATGGATATCGGCCAACGGTCAAAGGCAACTCCCGCCAAATTAATCAAGCGATTAAATTAATTCGCCAAGCAGAACGACCGTTGTTATATGTTGGGGGAGGCGCGATTTCTGCTGGAGCCCATGCGGAAATTAAAGAGTTAGCAGAACTGTTTAATTTGCCTGTCACCACAACACTGATGGGTAAGGGGGTTTTTAATGAAAATCATCCCTTATCCGTAGGAATGTTGGGAATGCACGGCACCGCTTATGCGAATTTTGCGGTGACAGAATGCGATTTATTAATTGCTGTTGGCGCCCGTTTTGATGACCGAGTGACGGGAAAACTGGATGAATTTGCCTCCCGCGCCAAGGTGATTCATATTGATATTGATCCGGCGGAGGTGGGTAAAAATCGCGCTCCTGAAGTTCCCATTGTTGGGGATGTTAGACAGGTGTTAGTGGATTTATTGCGTCGATGTCAGGAAACGGTCGGGGGAACGGAAACCAGCCAGACGGCGGAATGGTTAAAACGCATTCAACGCTGGCGAGAAGATTATCCCCTGGTTGTGCCTGTATATGAGGATTCTCTTTCTCCTCAAGAGGTGATCGACACATTGGGGAAAATGGCCCCGAATGCTTACTATACAACGGATGTGGGACAACACCAAATGTGGGCGGCTCAATTCCTGAAAAATGGCCCTCGGCAGTGGATTTCCAGCGCTGGCTTAGGGACAATGGGCTATGGAATGCCTGCCGCTATGGGGGCAAAAACTGCCCTACCCAATGAACAAGTGATTTGTGTGGCTGGGGATGCCAGTATTCAGATGAATATCCAGGAGTTGGGAACCCTGGGTCAATATGGGATTGCTGTGAAAACCGTTATTGTTAATAATGGTTGGCAAGGCATGGTACGTCAATGGCAAGAAACCTTCTATGGTGAGCGCTATTCTTCTTCTAATATGCAGCCCGGAATGCCTGACTTTGTGATGTTAGCGCAGGCCTACGGGGTAAAAGGGATGAAAGTGACTCGACGGGAAGACTTAAAAGATGCCATTGCCGAAATGTTGGCATTCGATGGCCCGGTGTTGATGGATGTGCAGGTGAAACGGGATGAAAACTGTTATCCGATGGTCGCTCCGGGTAAGAGCAATGCTCAAATGATTGGTTTACCCGAACGGACGAAACTCGAAAGTATTGAGTTAGTTTATTGCAATAATTGTGGGGCGAAAAACGTAGCCAGCAATAATTTTTGTCCTGAATGTGGAACGAAACTTTAATTAAGGTTATTAAGGTGATGAGCAACCCCAATATGGGGTTGTTTTTTATTAGAAACACAAAGGCACAAAGACACTAAGAAGAGTATAATTTTACAACGATATATTATGTCTGAATTTCCTATTTCTATTGATTTATCAGTGGGTTCTAGTGAATCAATTACCGATTCTTTAATGTCTTTTTTGTCTAAACTGGATGAGGAGCAAGTTAGGAAAGCGATCGCTCAATTTGTTATTTTATTTCAGCAAAAACCGGGATTAGGTGCGGTTGTTTATCAGCAATTAGCAGCATACTATCACAAACAAAAGCAACTCAATTTAGCTATTGATTTGTATGGTTATTCTATTCAATTAAATAATAAATTTGAACTATCCTATTATGAGTTGGGGAATCTTTATGTTCAACTTCAAAAAGGGGAGGAAGGTGTTTCTTTAGAAGATTCGAGGGAGGGAGATTGGACAATTAGAAAGTTTGAAATTTTGCAGGATTATCATTTTAATCTGTGTTTGGAGAATACTATCGCCCCCTATTATTGTACTGAGAAAATTTGGGATGCGATTATTACAGGATGTTTACCGATTTATTATGGGGGTAAAAATTCAACGATTTATGAAGATTTTCCTCCGAATAGTTTTATTGATTACTGCGAGTTTAACAGTCCAATAGAATTATTTAACTATATTGATCAGATGGAGTTTACAGAATATGAAAAACGAATGAATTTATGTATTGATACCTTTAATAAAATGGGTAAAATCATGAAAGAGAATCAATACTTTCTCAGACAACGTACAGAACGTTTGATTGAAAAAATCATCACAATTTTTGCCTAAAATATTATAAAATCATATTATAACAAATAGGGGTGATAATTTATTCATGGACAATCATGCTATGCTGGAAACCTATATTAATCTTGGTAAGCAATATTATCAACAAGAAAATTGGGAAGAAGCTCTTTTAAGCTATCAAAAAGTCATTAAAATTCAACCGAATTCACCCTTAATTTATTATATGATTGGGGAGATTTATCAGAATTTACAACAATGGGAAAATGCGATCGCTGCTTTTCAAAAAGAAATAACGATTAACCCTAATTTTGCTTGGTCACACATGGGGTTAGGAGATATGTTTGTGAAATTTAATCAATGGGAAAAGGCTTTTTCTGCTTATCGCCAAGCGACTGAACTAGAGTCGAATTCTTATTGGATATATTACCGTTTTGGTGAAGCTTGCACACAATTAGGAGAATGGGAACAGGCTATTAAAGCTTATCATCGTTCGGTCGAACTGGAGCCTGATTTTCCTTGGTCATATTTTTTTATGGGAAACAGTTTGATTCAATTAAGATTGTGGAAACAAGCCATTGATGCTTATTTAAAAGCAATTGAATTAAAACCTGATTTAATCGATAGTTATCAAAAATTAGGCTATTCTTATATTAAATTAGGGGAATGGGAACAAGCTTTACAACATTATAATAAAGTATTGACTTTTGAAGGAGGAGTTCTCTATGATCCCCATAACTATTTACGAGAAATGTTAATCCAATGGAAAGATATTAATCTATCTGATATCCCTAAACGTTCAGACTCGGAAATAATTAAGCTTTTCCAAGCTGATCCGGGATTATATAGTATGATTAATCAGCAAGCTTCCGGTTATCAAAAACAAGTTTTTTCCCGACTTAAAGAACAAGGAATTGAGGTGACAGAAGATCAAGCGGAAGCAGATATTATTATTTCTCAATATTTTGTGGTGTTAGAAAGTTTCGCTCGCAAATATGGTCAGATCAAAAAATATCTTTTATATACAGAAGAACCTCGGTTTGATATGAACTTTGAGAATAAAGTTGATGTGGATGGGGTAGAAATTAATATTATGAATATTTACACCGGAGATGTGTTTCTGAATAATTATAGCCTGTGTATTTGGCGGGGTAATATTTTTAGTCAACCTTTAAACCAGGTAATAGAGGATGATTTTTTGCGACCCCAACATAAAAAAATTGTGGCGTTGATGTCAAAAAATCCGATGGGATTTACTACTTTAGTCCGTGATGGAAATAGTATTGATTTGTGTGAAATCCGAAATCAAATTGCTTTAGAAGGTCATCCATTAGGGAAGGTTGATATTTATGGAAAAGGTTGGGAAGCGGGAATGACCATCGAAGATTCTAGGGATGGAGATTGGACAAATCGCAAGTTTGAAATTCTCCAAGATTATCATTTTAATCTGTGTTTTGAAAATACGATAGCCCCCCATTATTGTACGGAGAAAATTTGGGATGGGATTATTGGGGGATGTTTACCGATTTATTATGGTGGAAAAAATTCAACAATTTATGAGGATTTTCCTCCTAATAGTTTTTTAGACTATTCTGAGTTTAGTAGTCCTACAGAGTTATTTCAATATATTGAAAATATGACGTTTCCAGAATATAAACAGCGCTTGAATTTGTGTATTGAGACGTTTAATCAAGTCGGGGAAGTCTTAAAAAACAATGATTTTTATATCCCTAAACGGACGGATAATTTGGCTGAAAAAATTAGAAGTATTGTTTTTGGAAGTCCGGTTACTTGATAACTGATTACTGATTAAGATGTTGGGTAATTAACTCTGCTGCTAAACGGTTTCCGGCGATATTCCAGTGGGTATCATTGGGTTTGTAGAGGGGAGTTTTTTTAGAAGCGACGATAAACTCAGGTAATAAATCCAAATAATCAATATTAGCTTGTTGTAAGCGTTCTGTTAACATCCGGTTGGGAAGTTCAAAGTCTAATAAATTCGGATCATTCGGAGCAAAAGCTGTTTTTACTTGCTGTTGAAGTTGTGAATTCACTTGAACTTCATCGGGAATAATCACAATAGTTAAGGGGATTTTTTGAGAATCAGCAATTTGTTTAATTTTAATTAAATCCTGAACCGCATCCTCCACAAAGCTTTTAAAGATGCCATCGGCGGGATTTCTGACAAACATATTACTTTTATTAACCGTATCTTTGAGATATTTTGCTTCATCTAAAGTGGGTTGATTATCCTGATATTTAATATTGGTTGGGTTTAGGACTTTACCTTGATAATGGGTTTGAATTTTAATCAGGGATTTAATTAAAGCAATTATGTATGATTTTTCCTCAGTTCTCAGGTGAGCGGTCATGTAATTATCTAAAAAATCATTACCAATATAGAAGGATAAAATAACTCGATCAGGTTTGAGTTGTAATCCTTCATTGACTAAAATTGATAAATAATCCCTGGGCCCCATACCCGGTATTCCCATATTAATGACTTCTGTTTTTTGACCGGATTTGTTTAATTTTTCTTCTAAAACAGTTAAATAATTATATTGATAGGGAACAACACCATAAGCGAAGGAATCTCCTATGCCTAAAATCCGATTGATTCCCGCAGGTTTTTCAACGGTAAATTCAAGGTCTTTAAATCCTTGGGAATTTAACTTAAAATCATAATCGGGGGCGTTGGGTTTTCCGCGAAAACGGTTGTAAGAGGAATCATAAAAGACAAAGCTGGGATTGATTTTATTATAAATTCTTAGGGTAATTTCGGACATGATAAAGGTAATTAAAGCAATTAAAGCAGTTTGTCCGAGGATTTTGGTGGAGGCTTTTAGTTTCGTTTTTTGCATTTTAAATCTTTTTAGGAGAAGGCGGTAGATGTTTAAAAAATTGCCGAGTTTTTCCGACTAAATTCTCAAATAGAATCTCAGCAGCCAGTTGATTTCCGGCGGTATTCCAGTGAGGTTCTTGTAACAGATATAACGCACGAGTTTTTTGTTCCGCTTGAAACCGAGGGAGAAAATCAAGATAAGGAATTTGTTGTGATTTGAGATGGTGAATCAAAATACTCTGCATACAGGTGGGGTCATATTTGGCTAAATTTAATTCATGTGTTTGGGCAATTTGGTTTAATAAATTAGGATTAACTTGGAACTCATCGGGATAAATCGCAACGATAAACTGAATATTTTGCTGCTTTAACAGCCTATTCATTTCATCAATGCTTTGGAGAATATAGTTAATATTATCATTCCAAACCCGCTTTTGTAAATCTTGACGTTTACAAAAGTCTAACCGGGTTTTTTCCGTGTCCAGAAAGGTTTCTAGGGATAAAATACCGGGGGATTTTTCCGGTTGAGACGTATTAGCAACGAGTTGGAAGGGATAAGGAGAAGAGGACGGTAAAACCGAGTGTTGTTTTGCTTTTGCTGCTTCCTGAAAAACCTTATATTTTTGTTGAATAAATAATAATAAACGAGATTGCTTAATAATCGGATAACCGAATATTTTTAATTCTTTACGTTTATCAATATCGATATAAATATCATTAACAATAATTCGTTTCCGGTTGGGTTTAGCATCAATAAAATCATTTCCAACAAAAAAACCTAATACTACTAAATCAGGATGATATTGGAGGGCATATTTTTTTAACATGGCTAACTGTTCGACCGTATGGGTTCCGGGGTATCCCGTATTAATCACTTCTACTTGAGAATTTTGATAATATTGTTCAAATCTTTTTTCTAATAAAGCGGTATAGTTTCCCTCTTTTCCTCCCGCCCAATTAAAGGAATCACTAACGACTAAAATTCGATATTTTCCGGGTTCTTTTTGCAGGGGATAATCTCGATCATTAAACCCAAATTGATTATTTCCATTGGTATAAGGACGGATTTTAAACCCTAAATCGGGATCATATTGATACAGTCCTTGGGATAAATATGGTTCTAGGACAATCATTAAAACTTCTACTAAGAATAAGGGTAAGATTGTCCAACAGAACAACAAGAGCAGGATTTGAGGTAGGGATTTAAACCAAAAAAAGGAGATTTTTTTAATCATAAGTCATCTTAAATAAGCGGTTCATTATTTCAGAAATTGGGAAATAATCAAACGGTTATTTCCCAAGCCTTGAAACCTAAAACAGTAATCGTCAGCGTCCTAAATTTCGACCGAATAAAACAAAGAATTTATTCCTATTGGGGTTCAGGAAGCGGGTTATTTTCAGTCAGAGTTGGAGGAATAATTAACACTTTATCGACCCGGTTGCCATCCATATCCATCACTTCTATGCGTAAATTATGCCATTCAAAATGATCAGCCGCCACTGGAATTTTCCCTAACTGGGTAATTACAAATCCCCCAACGGTGTGATAATTTCCTTCTGATTCTTCTAATAGATCTTCTAAATCAAATAACTCAAAAAATTCTTCAACAGCCAGCATTCCATCCAACAGCCAAGATCCATCTTCTCGTTGAACTTTCTGAGGTTCTTCAGGATTATCCCAGGAGGGCATATCCCCGACCAATTCCATTAAAATATCATTTAAAGTGACTAATCCTTGAATCACCCCGTATTCATCCACAACTAGGGCAAAATGGGTTTCACCCTGTTTAAATAATTCTAAAATTTTTAAAACGGAAGTGGTTTCAGGAACAAATAAGGGACGGCGGATATTTGCGGTTAAATCCCAGTTTTTACCCGATAATAATTGAGTTAATAAATCCGTAACTTTAATAAACCCTAAAACATGATCTAAATCTTCTTGACAGACTAAAATTCGAGTGTAAGAACTTTCGGAAATACTCTGACGGTTTTCTTCGGCGGAATCATCAATATCAATCCAAAAAATATCGGGGCGAGGGGTCATTAAACTTCTGACTTGGCGATCGCCTAATTCAAATACTCGTCCGACAATACTTTGCTCAGTTTCCTCAACAATTCCTGATCTTGTGCCTTGTTCAATTAGAATTTTAATCTCTTCTTCGGTAACTTCCGGTTCCATTGAGGCATGACTACCCAAAAGCCTTAAAATTAATTCCGTAGACACACTCAACAAATGAACGACGGGGGAACTAATCTTAGATAACCAACGCATCGGAATAGAAACGCTAGTTGCGATCGATTCAGGAGAATTGAGAGCCAACCGTTTAGGCACTAATTCCCCTACAATTAATGATAAATAGGTAATACTGATCACGACAATTGTAAAACTAACCGCATTGCTGTAAGGGGCTAAAATCGGAATTTTGTTCAGTTGGGTGTCTAATCGGGCAGAAATTGCCGCCCCTCCAAAGGCACCTGCTAAAATGCCAATTAGGGTAATTCCCACTTGCACCGTTGACAGGAAACGATTGGGAGAGTTTGCTAATTCTAAAGCAACTTTTGCTTTTTTATTCCCTTGATTGGCTAACTGTTGTAAACGAGCTTTACGCGCAGAAAGGATGGCGATTTCTGACATAGCAAAAACGCCATTGGCTACAATGAGCAGGAAAACGATCAGAATTTCTTGTAGGACAGATGACATTTTCGGGTCAGGATAAGACGATAAAAGATAAGAATAACCGATCAGATCTCGATGTGATTATCCTAAACCCCAAGGGTAAGATTGTGTCATCTGCGTTTAGAGGGGAAAATTATATTATCCTTTCGAGATCGGATCTTCTGGAATTCCTTAAAATAGGAGAACGATGGTGTTTCTCTTTCCGTTCCCTGTTCCCTGTTCCCTGTTCCCTACTGTAATATGACATTTTCCTCTATCGTGCGTGCATTGGGGCGATCGCCGTTAACGGCCGAACTCCTGATCAAACTCAATAAATTTCAGGCTCTCTACCTCAACGGGATGTCTCGCATTCCCAAGGGGTTAGTCGCGTCCACCTTAGCCCAGGAGTCGGGATTAAATTTATTCGTCGTGACGGCAACTTTAGAGGAGGCGGGACGGTGGGCGGCCCAACTGGAGGCGATGGGATGGGCTACGGTTCACTTTTACCCGACTTCGGAGGCGTCCCCCTACGAGTCGGTAGCTTCAGAAGAAATGACCTGGGGCCAAATGCAGGTATTAGCAGATTTAGCCGGACGGTTGCAGACTCCCTCCCCCATTCCCGTTGCGATCGTGACCACAGAACGGAGTTTACAGCCCCATTTACCCCCCGTTGAGGTCTTCCAACCCTATTGTTTAACGCTATATCGGGGGATGACATCGGAGGGGAAAACCCTAGATGAACAGTTCGCCAAGTTAGGCTATGAGCGGGTGTCCTTGGTGGAAACCGAAGGCCAATGGAGTCGGCGAGGGGATATTGTTGATATTTTTCCAGTGGCGGCGGAATTACCCGTGCGTTTAGAATGGTTTGGGGATGAATTAGAACAGCTTCGAGAACTCGATCCCACCACCCAAAGATCTTTAGATAAAATTGAAAGCTTAATTCTCACCCCGACGAATTTTGATGTGATGATTCAAGGGAATTTAGCTGATGCTGAAACCTTAATTTCCCAAGTGATTCCCCCAACCCCGATACCCGAATTTCAACTCGATAATAATAACTATAAACCTCCTAAATCCTATCATCCCTTATTGGGTTTAGCCTTTGAACAACCCGCTTCTTTATTAGACTATTTAACGGATACCACCTTAATTGCAATTGATGAACCGGATCAATGTTGTGCCCATAGCGATCGCTGGTTAGAACATATTGAAGAAGAATGGCAAGCGTTACCCCAAAAACTGCCTAAAATTCATCGTCCTTTCAGCGAATCTCTGCAAAAAATCGAATCCTTTGATAAACTTTATCTATCAGAATTAGGGGATTATCAACCCACCATAATTAATATTACCGAGGTTCCTAGTTTAAATTTATCCTCTCGTCCCGTACCCGCCACTCCCCATCAATTTGCTAAACTGGCGGAATTAATTCGTTATGAACGAAATCGACATTTTTCAGTCTTTTTAGTATCTGCCCAACCCAGTCGATCCGTTGCCTTATTATCGGAACATGATTGTCCGTCAAAATTCATTCCTAACCCCCGTGATTATCCTGCCATTGATGGGTTAATTAAAAATACTCCCATTGCTTTAAAATATACCGGACTCGCAGAGTTAGAAGGGTTTATTTTACCGACCTTTCGTTTAGTTTTAATTACTGACCGAGAATTTTATGGGCAACATTCTCTCGCTACACACGGATATATTAGAAAACGACGGCGGGCGGCTTCTAAACAAGTTGAACTCAATAAACTTCGACCCGGAGATTTTGTCGTTCATCGTCAACATGGAGTCGGACGATTTACTAAATTAGAAAGCTTAGTTATTAATAACGAAACCCGCGAATATTTGTTATTACAATATGACGATGGCACGTTACGAGTTGCCGCCGATCAAGTCGGCAGTTTATCGCGGTTTAGAAGTACCGGAGGCAAAGTTCCTCAACTGAATAAACTCACCGGACAAGCTTGGGAAAAAACTAAGGAAAAAGTTAAAAAAACCTTAAAGAAATTAGCCGTAGATTTATTAAAATTATACGCCCAACGTGCCCAACAAACAGGCTATACTTTCCCCCAGGATATGCCTTGGCAACAGGAACTCGAAGACTCTTTTTCCTATCAACCTACCCCCGATCAAATTAAATCCACCCAAGACGTCAAACGGGATATGGAAAGCGATCGCCCGATGGATCGTTTAGTCTGTGGAGATGTGGGATTTGGCAAAACAGAAGTGGCAATTCGGGCAATTTTTAAAGCCGTTACTGCTGGAAAACAGGTGGCGTTATTAGCCCCGACAACGATTTTAACTCAACAACATTATCATACCCTAAAAGAACGATTTGCTCCCTATCCCATCGAAGTTGCTTTAATTAATCGTTTTCGCACCGCTTCCGAAAAACAAGAAATTTTAAAACGGTTAACAACAGGCGAAATTGATGTCATTGTCGGAACTCAATCCTTACTCGGAAAAGGGGTAAATTTTAAAGATTTAGGGTTATTAGTCGTTGACGAAGAACAACGATTTGGAGTCAACCAAAAGGAAAAAATTAAGAGTTTAAAAACCCATGTTGATGTTTTAACTTTAACCGCTACTCCCATTCCTCGAACCTTATATATGGCATTATCGGGAATTCGAGAAATGAGTTTAATTACAACTCCTCCGCCTTCCCGTCGCCCCATTCAAACCCACTTAGCCCCGTTAAGTTTAGAAACTGTAAGAACAGCCATTCGTCAAGAATTAGATCGGGGCGGACAGGTGTTTTATGTTGTGCCTAGAATAGAAGGAATTGAAGAAAAATCCGCCCAAATTCGAGAGATGATTCCAGGGGTAAAATTAGCGATCGCTCATGGACAAATAGATGCTTCTGAATTAGAATCAATTATGTTAACCTTTAGTTCTGGGGAAGCGGATGTTTTAGTCTGTACAACGATTATTGAATCGGGGTTAGATATTCCCAGGGTTAACACGATTTTAGTTGAAGATGCTCACCGTTTCGGGTTAGCTCAATTGTATCAATTACGGGGTCGCGTCGGACGTTCAGGAGTCCAAGCTCACGCCTGGTTATTCTATCCGACAACCGCCGATGGACGGGTTAATTTAACTGATGATGCTCGGAAAAGATTGAGGGCTATTCAAGAATTTGCTCAGTTAGGATCAGGCTATCAATTAGCGATGCGAGACTTAGAAATTCGGGGAGCAGGGGATATTTTAGGGGCAGAACAATCGGGTCAAATGGATGTTGTCGGGTTTGATCTTTATAGTGAAATGTTACAAGAAGCCATTCAAGAAGTCAAAGGTCAAGAAATTCCGCAGGTGGATGATACTCAAATTGACTTGAGTTTAACAGCGTTTATTCCCTCTGATTATATTACTGATTTAGATCAAAAAATGACTGCCTATCGGTCAGTTGCGGCTTGTCAAAGTCGAGATGAATTATCTCGAATTGAAGAAGATTGGTGCGATCGCTATGGCCCAATTCCTACCCCAGCACGGCAATTAATTAGAATTATGGAACTCAAACAAATTGCTAAGAAATTAGGCTTTTCTCGAATTAAACCCGACGGGAAACAACATATTTTATTAGAAACCCCAATGGAGGAACCCGCCTGGAATTTATTAAAAGCGAATTTATCGGAAAGTTTACACACTCGATTTGTGTATAGTAAAGGTAAAGTTACAGTGCGAGGATTAGCGGTATTAAGTGCGGATAAGCAGTTAGAATCCTTGGTGATTTGGTTAGCACAAATGCAAACCGCTTTACCGGAGAATTCTGTTGTTTAGTAATAGCAGCGTTGACAGGAAGTTATTGCTAAAATAGTTTAAATTATTCAGCAATAATTTTCTTAATTATAGAGTTAATAAATACAATGATTGATCAAAAACCTTCTCAAACTCAACCATTTAACCCCTGGAATTATAAACCCTGGTGGTGTCAACCTTGGTCAATTCTGTTAACGGGAATTACCTTAATTTTAGGAAGTTGGTTTCTATTCCATATTATATGGATTACGATTTTAGTGGCCATTCCCCTATTAGCTTGGATGGGATTTTTTCTATTAATCTGGCCGAAGTTAATGGCGGAGGTTTATTCTCAGGAGGAATGGCCTACAAACAGAGTTGATTTATAACAATGCGTTTGAGATGTTTGGTTAAGTATTAGAGAGGTAAAATTATGTCAATTCTTCAAAAAATAACCGTTAATTCTGCTAATAAATTAGCTCTATTGGGTCAATTGATGATTCAATAAGGATTCAAGATTTAATCCATGAATGAATTTATCATCCACAACTAAAGGTAAATTTCCATTCCATTTATCAATAATTTGCTTATGCAAAATTTCTGGAGTTAACGTCTTTTGTAGCAACGTCTGAGCTTCAGCTTCTCCTTTTGCTAAATTGACCTTAACTTCAGCTTCTTTAATCGCTTTTAAAACTAAAAATTTTGCTTTTTTAGCTTCTTGTTCAGCAATTTGTTTCGTTTCAACAGCTTCCATAAACCGTTGAGAAAAATGAACATGAACTAGAGAAATATTATCAACTTGAATATGATAATTAATTAATTGACTCGTCAATAAATCATCAACTTCTGATTTTACATTTTCTCGACGAGTAATAATTTCTTCGGCGGTATATTTTGCCATCACTGCTTTGAGAATTTCTTCAATTACGGGATTAATAATCGCTTCTACAATGGTTTGTTCATCCCCAATTTGTTGAAACGCTAAATTCACTTCTTCAGGAATAATATGCCAATTCAAGGCTACATCAGTAAACACCTCCTGTAAATCCTTAGAGGAAGCTTCAGCCGATATTTCCTGTTTTTGAATACGGACAGTCATCTTTTGTACGGTTTCAGCCACAGGAATGATAAAATGCAATCCTTCATCCAAAATTTCAGTCTGAACTTTGCCAAAAACCATTAAAATTCCCCTTTCTCCAGCCTTAACAATCACCAGAGGATTAAAGAATATCAGGAATAATAATAACAAAAAAATCAGATTAACGGGTTTTAACAACTCTGAATATCTTGGCATTGATGGTATTCTAATTCAAGGGTTAATTGGAGTAGATGATTGCTCATTTACAATGAGATTAAACTGATGAATATTTAACAATAAACTACTGAGAATTGACCAAGTGATGGCGAGAAACCAACCCCCTAGAATATCACTGGGGAAATGTACGCCCAAATACAGTCTTGTCCAAGCAATTGCCATCACAAATAATCCCCCTAAACCGATCACCAACCATCGCCATTTTGTGTTCCAAGTCAGAATAACTAAAGTTATTACAAAAGTCATACTTAATAGAGCATGACCACTGGGGAACGAAAAATTTCTGGGGTGAGGATAGGAGGATTCAAACAAACTAGGTCGCATCCGATGAAAGAAAATTTTAGTGAATATACTAATAATTCCACTACCGGAAAGAGTTAAAACAAAATATAAGAGCGATCGCCATTTTTTTTGATATCCTAAAGTTAAAATAACTGGAATTGCCAGTAACGCAATTCTAGGAAATATACCAATAGAAGTTAAAAGGATAGCTATTGTTTCAATTTGCGGTTGCCAAGTGGAATTAATTGCCAATAAAATCGATATATCCCAAGGTAAACCACTGGCATTTTCACCCACTTTCAAAGCTAGAATTCCAAACAAAAGTAAGGGTAAAGAAATTCCTAATACTAAAAACCGCCAATGAAAGATGAACCACTGTTGGATAGAATTCCATTCCCCAAATGACGGTTTATTTATCTTAAAATCAGACATAATCTTTTCCTAAAACTGCATAAATTCGCAGTCTAATGAGGCAACAGGGAAAGGTCAATCACATTAGACTGAACTAATGCTACCATGACCAGGGTAAAAGCAGTTGAGGAAAAGATACCCATTGCTAAATCTTTCTTGAGATTTCGTTCAGGGGAGGAAGATTCAACGACATTGATAGCCCCATATTGCATTAAGAGAATTCCAACTAAATTTGAGAGCCAATATCCAAAAATAGAGCTAGGAAAGAATAAGTCTTGAGACAATTTACTAAAAATAAATCCAAACCCATAAGCAATGGGTAAATTAAAAATTAAATCATTCCACCAGCACAACGGAGACATCATAAAACCGAGAAAAACCAAGATTCCGCCGAGCATTTTTTTAGACATAAACACCTCTATTGTTCACAATTCCAACTCAATTGATATTGATTTTTATCAAAAAGAATCTGAAAAAACCCGGTTTCTGGGTTTTTGGCTGTTGTCTAGGGGATGAAATCGAGATTTCTGGTTCAGGAATCTGGTTTCTGTATAAATTCTATATGAATCTCGAATGAAATTCAATGCGAATGAGATTTATTTGATTTTTCAGACTCCCAGATTGGCCCCATTAAGGTTCCTCGCAGTCGCCAGCAGGGCGTTTTCAAAGTCGGGTGTAAAAAAGAAAATAAAAGTGATCTTTTCTTGATAAAATCAAAAACAGATCACTTTTTTTGATTTTAAAAATATGT
>CAITND010000267.1 GCA_903893625.1 uncultured Oscillatoriales cyanobacterium | reverse complement strand
CGATCTCAATCAGCCCAAAAATCTTAACCAAGAATCTATGTCTACTTACAGCGAGGTACTGACTCAGGTTCTAAGACTTGCACCAGATGAGCAACTGCGACTCATCTCTGAATTATTAGTATATGTTCGTCACCGATTTCAGCCTAAACCCAAGGGTCGTATTTTAGAATTAGAAGGATTGGGTGAAGAAATTTGGCATGGGATTGATGCTCAAGAATATGTGAATCACGAACGAAATTCATGGAATGGATAGCTCAGTTACACCGGAAAAGTCGTCGGATTAGACACCGCGCCGTTGATTTATTTTATGGAGCGAAATCCCAAGTATATAGAGATGATGCGGCTTTTCTTTAGAGCGTTTGATCGCGGTGATTTTAGGATAGTGACATCAACACTAACACTCGTAGAAGTGCTAGTTCATCCCCTGCGACTGAGAAACACTATCTTGGCTCAAGAATATCGTGAAATATTGCTCAATCAAGAAGGTTTAACTGTGGTTGAATTAACTCCAGATATTGCTGAAAAAGCAGCACAACTGAGAGCAACTTATAATTTGCGATCGCCCGATGCTATTTTAATGGCTACAGCTATTTGTGAGGGTGCTTCATTTTTCTTGACAAATGATGCGCGGTTGCCTTCTTTACCAGAGTTAACGGTTTTAGTGTTGGAGAATTTGAGAAATTGAGGGAATATTTTTGGAAGGGAAAAGAAAGGCGATCGCACAAAAGTGCGATCGCCAATCTAATGAGTTAAAATAAAAAAGACATATAACTCTGTAGTCAACATGGACAGGATATCGGTCAACCCTCAAATCTACTTCGGTAAGCCTTGCATAGCAGGTACCCGCATCACTATTCAGAGTGTTCTCGAATTACTAAATGAAGAACTTTCTTTTGCAGAAATTATCCGAAACTACTATCCCGATTTGCAAGTAGAGGATATTAGAGCCTGCCTACAGAATGCGATCGCCACCAGTGCGATCGCATTTTTCACCATCTTCTCTGGTTATCTGGTGAGGAGATGAATAGGTGGTTAGGTGCGATCGCCTTCTTCTCTGTACTTGTAGATCTGTTCCAAAATTGGGTCTTTGTACATCGCTACTCTCCTAGTGCAATAAGGCAGAAGGCAAACAGCAGAAGGCAGAAGGGAAGAAACCTTGTATATTCAGCTTTTTGCCTTTTTTCAAGTGGTGGGTTATTTCTGCCAAGCTGCACTAGAGGCTCAATCGCTTATGATAAATGTATTACCATAAGTCTGGGAGTTTAAACCATGTCTCTCGCTGAGTTAATTCCTTTGGTGAACAATCTGAGCCAGTCAGACAAATTATCTCTCTTCAAACTCCTAGCTGTGCAAATCCCAAAGGCTGAACTACAAGTTATTTTTTCTGCATCAGAGTATCCGGTTTGGTCGCCCTACGACGCAACGGAAGCTGCAAACATTCTGATGCAGATGATTCGGGATGACCAAGAGGCATCTACTCATGCCTAGTACAATCGAGTTTCCCTTTTCTGACGATGAAGCATTACCCACGATTCCCATCACTCTAAGTCATGCAGGCTTTTCTGTCTCCGCGAATGCACTGCTAGATACTGGGTCTGCGGTCAACCTATTACCTTATGACATAGGGCTGCAATTGGGTGCAATTTGGGAGGAACAAACTGTCCGCTTGCCATTGACTGGAAATCTTGCAAGGGTTGAGGCGCGGGGTGTATTTGTGTATGTTCAAATTGGGAATCTGGAACCAGTTCGTCTAGCATTTGCCTGGGCACAATCCTCTCAGGTGCCCTTAATTCTTGGGCAAACGAATTTCTTTCGAGAATTTGATGTTTGTTTTCAGAGATCGCGATGCAATATCGAGATTATCCGCTTCTAATAAGCGTCGATGTCGATAAATTAAGTGAAGCGCGATCGCACTTCAGATGGTTTTTGTTATTATAGCTCTGCTCGCTGGATAGCAAGGTGCGATGCCCAAAAGCGTGAAAAAAGGCAAGGTGCGATTTTGGGAAAGAAAGGGCGATCGCATTTTTGGGGAAGATAAGGGCGATCGCTTTTCCCGACTGCTTAACTTCGATCATGATTGTAAATCAGCCAAACAGCGTGGATCATGCCGGGAATCCACGGAAAAACAAATGTGAGCACCAGGTTTATCCAAAACTGAGTGCCAAGCCCAACCGTCCAATATACGGCCAACGGGGGAAAAAAAATCGCAGCGACTATGTGGCTAATCTGAACGGGTCTTTGCCCTTTTGTTTCAATAATACTAACTCCTCTGGATGGTAAAAGACATTTTCTATAGGAGCAACATTTATCAAATTTTGAACACAGTTCTCTGAATATTGGATCGTCTGAATTATCAATGAATTGAGATGTATTTTTAAATTCGGCTCTAAATTCAGCTAGTACCGAAGCGTCTTCATCAGATAATTCTATTAATTTACTTATATTTTTATAGGCAATAAATTCATCAACCTTTAATTTATCTTCGTATTTGCCAAGAGTTTTTATTATTTCGATTGAATTTTCTAGAAATATGAAGTGTTTATGAATTTCGTTAAGTTCACCATAACAAATCTTAATTTGCTCTACCAAGTCAAAAAGCAAAAAAAGTAGACTGATTTCATCTTCCAGTAAAACTTCAGAAGACTCGTATGTAGCAAGATCAGATATATACATATTCAAAGCAAATTTATATTTTTTGAGAGCCTTATCATAGTATCCAGCTTGTTGATATTGTTTGCCTTCTATTTTCTCTATTACAGATTGATTTATACCAAATGATTGCATTATAGAGCCCATGTTTATACTCCAATTTTAATTATTAATACTACTGAGATGAAGCATCGCTCCCTGCACCCTCTCCCATCCTTAGCGATGGCGGTAAGTAGGATCTATACGGATTAACTCTTTAATATCCCTAATTGCTTCCTCACGGTTGCCAAGCGCTTGATGGCATTGAGCGCGGAGGTGATAGCAGTAAGCTAATTCTGAATTTTTTGACTCGCGACGCAATGCTTGAGTATAATCTTCAATCGCTTCATGGTAATGTTTGAGTTGTTGGTAACTATAGCCCCTTCTTATGTAGGCTTGAATATTTTCAGGACTGTAGCGAATGTTTTGGGTAAAATCTTCAATGGCTGCCAGATCGTTTTCTAACTTGCCATAACACTCGCCTCTTAAATCGTATGCCATATCTTTCCAATTATCATTCGGGTTTAGTTGCAATAATTTAGTACAGTCTTGAATAACGGCTTGGTAATTTTCATTTTGATAATTTAATTGGGCCCTACGAAACAAGTCTGCAACCGCTTGTTCATAATTTGAACTGTCAAATTTATCCGAAATATTCATGTTAAGTAGTCCCTTTTAAAAAATTAGTATTTTTAATGAAGCGATCGCCCAACCTTTAACTTTTCCTATAAATGTTGGCGATCGCAACTTTTCTCAATCAATCCTTCCATTGTTAAATGGAACTATAAGACAAGGTTTGCACGACCGCGAATTCTAGGTTTAATATGTGACCACCACCCAGGATTGTCATTTGTTTTTACAACAACTTGTTTAACATCACTAGGTAATTCGTCAAAAACCTTCTGAACAAGTGCTGTACCACGACCTTGATTTTCATTGGCTGGGCTTACGGTTAAAGTTATGATATGAACTGTATCTTCTGATATTCTTTTTGCGCTAATTGAGTCTCCCCAAGAATCTTCATCAAAGCGGATCATTATCCTATTATCAATTCTATCAAGATTATCATCAGCAGCTTTCGTATCAATGTAAGGTGCCATGCTACTTCCTATTTTTTCTACTAACTTTTTTCAAATTTAGACCTAGACAGATGCTGTTGATTTAAGACACACTTATGAGTTTTTCAAAGCCTCTAATTGTGCATACAAATCTTGTAAAGTGCTTTTCTGGCTTGATGTTAAATCAGCATTAGCAAGATAAGCAGCTATTTGAGCAATCAGAGCATCCCTAGTGCTGTTTGACGAAGAACCTTTTTTTACTTCGTATGTGACTTGTTCACGAAGGCTTCTCACTTTTGAATCCATATCCTCCATTGACATAAGATGTTGCTCCTTATTTTACGAAATGTGTAAAAATACTCAGCATTTGCCGTCGGAACTGTAGGGACTGACCCTAGACACTCCGCAAATGCCAGAAATATCGACCAGCCCGGATGTAGCACGATCAACTTCAGTGCAACCAACCTCAACTCAAAACATCATACAATGACCACTTTGGAGGCTCACCCACGCACTCGCGTTAGAAAATGTTAGATAATGTTATCTAAAAAGTTATAAAAAATAAGTTATAATAACGAAAAATTACCCCAAACGCGATCTATGGAGCTTAAGGAAGTCTTAAGATTTGCCGATGAAAAAGTTTTTTCCAAAACAGGGAAGCATTTAGATGACCTGCAAGAAGCTATTTTAAAAGAAGCGATCCAAGGTCGAAAATATGCAAAGATAGCGCAAGATCGTGATTGTAGTGAAGGTTATGTTAGGGTTGCTGCTTCTGAATTATGGAAGATATTATCAGATGTCTTAGGCGAAGAAGTTAGTAAAGGAAATGTTAGAGCAATACTAGAAAGGGCAAAGTTTTATAACTCTCCATCAGCTATTCTGAGCAATCATGTTACTTTTAATCACGTCAATGTTTGCCAAGAAAGGGCGCGAAGTCCAACAGAAACCCCAAACCCTGAACAAACCCCAACCCAACCCTACATAGACTTAGGTGACGCACCGGAAATATTCAGCTTTTACGATCGCACTCCCCAACTCTCCACCCTCGAAAACTGGATAACACAAGATCGCACACGCTTAATCGCACTTCTAGGAATCAGTGGTATTGGCAAAACCACCCTTGCCCTTCACCTAATTGACCAAATCAAAACCCAATTTGATTACATCATCTATCGGAGTCTCCGCTTTTCCCCTACCTTAGAAAAATATCTTTCCCAAGTCCTAAAAATTTTCTCCGAATCATCAGAAATACCCCAAAATATCGAAACCAAAATTTCCCAAATCCTCGATTATCTGCGAAAATACCGATGTCTAATTATTCTCGATGACGTGCAGATACTTTTTAGCAGTGGTCAACTTGCTGGACAATATAAATCAGGCTATGAAGATTATCAGTTATTTTTTAAACAAATCACCGAAGTTAATCATAATAGTTGTTTCCTGTTAATTAGTTCGGAAAAACCTAGGGAAATTGCCGAATTAGAAAAATCAAATTCCCCCATTCATTCTTTGGTTTTAGGAAGTTTAGGTCTAGGCGCGAAAGATATTTTAAGCTCATATCAATTATTAGAAGCAGAAACCTGGGAAACCCTAATTAATATCTATCAAGGCAACCCTCTCTGGTTAAATATAACCTCTGCCCTGATTCGAGAATTATTTAGTAGTAAAGTCGCTGATTTTTTGCAATATGATATGCCCCTTTTAGATGAATCATTACAATCGCGTTTAGAGCAACTATTGGGAAGATTAACAGAGGAAGAAATTGCGGTAATCACTCAGCTTGTCCAAGAAACAGAGGCGGTTATTCTATCAGAAATATTAAACAAAATAAAATTATCTAATTCGGAATTAATTAATGCGATAAAATCCCTGTGTATGCGATTTTTATTAGAGACACAAGAGCAGGAAAAAATAACTTTTTTTAGTTTAAATCCGGTGGTGGCGCAATATGTTAAAACTAGGCAAAAGCACTAATTAAAACATGAGTATTTTCTGGTTCCCAGGCTGGAGCCTGGGAATGCTATTATTGAGGCTCCGCCTCTATTATTGAATGGTTGCAGAGCCACCGTTTTAGCATTTATAGGTAGAACCTAGAAACGAGGGAACGAGGGATTTAGAAATAATGTTAAAATCAAATTGTTACTTAACCTCTAAAATAGGATGAATTCACTAACAGAAGTTGAATCGGCTATTCAAAAATTATCTGCTATTGAAGTCCGTCAACTGGCAGAATGGTTACAAAATTATCTGAATACTCAAGGGAATACAGAACACGAAGAAACTGAGCAAAAGGTAACTTTTGTTCAAAATCAACAAAATGCTTGGGATGTCTTAGAATCTATGATGGGAACCGTTGAGGCCCCTCCAGATTGGTCAATAAATCACGATCATTACCTATATGGAACAGCAAAACGTTACCCAGATAATTCTCAATGAGCAATTCCCGTTTACTGCTAGATACGGTTTTTATTCAAGCCTTATTAAATCCTCGTGATCAGTATCATGATCAAGCTAAACAATGGTTAAATCCCGTTAGAAATGCAGATGAAGTGTGGGTAACAGAAGCAGTTTTAACGGAAGTTGCTAATGCGTTGAGTGCTATTAATCGGAATCCGGCTGTTAGATTTATTCAACAATGTTATAATACCGACAATATTTATGTTGTTACTGTAGATACAAATTTACTAATTCGTGCGCTTCAACTTTATGAAGCACGCCCTGATAAAACTTGGGGTTTAACAGACTGTATTTCATTTATTGTTATGGCAGATCAAGGTTTAATCAATGCAGTCACGGCTGACCTTCATTTTATACAAGCTGGTTTTAGAGCTTTGTTGCTAGAAAATCCTTAATAAAAAAGTTTTTTCTAGTTTCCAGCGTCTCGCTGGGAATGCTATTATTGAGGCTCCGCCTCTATTATTGAATGGTGGCAGAGCCACCGTTTTAGCATTTATAGGTAGAACCTAGAAACGAGGGATTGGAATAAATTAATCAGTTTTGGGTTATAATAAAATATAGTGATTTTTGATCGCACAAACCTATATTAGAGCCAGCGTCCGCCGTTTGATGGGAAACTGTATAAATGGTGCGTGCGCTGCGCTTACGCACCCTACGATTATGGATATTATTGAGATTATTAAACAAGATTATCAACTATTTCCTGATCATCAAACCTATAGCATTTATGCTGATAATGTTTATTTTGCAGACCCGATGAATAAATTTAACGGGTTAAAACGTTATCAACAAATGATCGGGTTTATGAAAACCTGGTTTTTAGAGATTCAACTGGATTTAGATAATATCACTCAAACTGATAATTTAATTGAAACCCGTTGGACGCTAAGTTGGACAACTCCCCTCCCCTGGAAACCTAGAATTTCTATCCCTGGACGGAGTGAGTTAACACTTAACGCTAATAACCTGATCGAAAGCCATATCGACTATTGGGACTGTTCGCGTTTGGACGTGGTGAAACAGTTATTATTGATGAAAACCCGCTAAAGTTAAAGAATGTAAACAAATTTTAATCTTAAAACGGTATGCGCGTAATTTTAATGACGGGTAAAGGTGGCGTGGGAAAAACCTCCGTTGCAGCCGCAACAGGCTTACGCTGTGCGGAATTGGGGCATAAAACCCTGGTATTGAGTACCGACCCCGCTCACTCCCTCGCCGATAGTTTTGATCTACCCTTGGGACACGAACCCCGTCTAGTCCGACCCAACCTTTGGGGGGCAGAATTGGACGCCCTGATGGAACTGGAGGGGAACTGGGGAGCGGTTAAACGCTATATTAGTCAGGTATTACAGGCGCGAGGACTGGATGGAATTCAAGCGGAAGAATTAGCTATTTTACCCGGAATGGACGAAATTTTTGGTCTGGTGCGGATGAAACGCCATTATGATGAAGGGGATTTTGACGTTTTAATTATTGATTCTGCCCCAACGGGAACAGCGTTGAGACTGTTAAGTTTACCCGAAGTGGGGGGTTGGTATATGAGAAAATTTTACAAACCGTTACAAGGAATGTCGGTGGCGTTACGTCCTCTGTTTGAACCGATTTTTAAACCCTTAACGGGGTTTTCTTTACCCGATAAAGAAGTGATGGACGCGCCCTATGATTTTTATGAAAAAATTGAAGCCTTAGAAAAAGTGTTAACGGATAATACGCAAACCTCGGTGCGTTTAGTTACGAACCCTGAAAAAATGGTGATTAAGGAATCTTTACGCGCCCATGCCTATTTAAGTTTGTATAATGTTTCTACGGATTTAGTTATTTCTAATCGGATTATTCCTGAAGAAGTGACTGATCCTTTTTTCCAAAAATGGAAAGAAAATCAAAAACAATATCGTCAAGAAATCCATGATAATTTTAGCCCCTTACCTGTTAAGGAAGTGCCGTTATTTTCTGAGGAGTTATGTGGGTTTGAAGCCTTGGAAAGATTGAAAGAAGTGCTATATAAGGATGAAGATCCTAGTCAGGTTTATTATAAAGAAAATACACTTAGAGTGGTGGTGGAAAATAATGAATATACGTTAGAATTGTATTTACCTGGTATTCCTAAAGAAAAAATTCAACTCAATAAAACCGGAGATGAACTGAATATTAGAATTGGTAATCATCGCCGTAATTTAGTCTTACCCCAAGCTTTAGCCATGTTACAACCTTCGGGGGCAAAAATGGAAGATGATTATTTAAAAATTAAGTTTGCAAAGGGGGTGAAAGTGTAAAGTTTAGAAACCGGGTTTCTTTGAGAAACCCGGTTTCTAGGATATAATTAATAAAAAATAAATTATGAATTATGAAAATCACAAAATTGCAAATCGATTCTTTTAGAGGCATTAAGAATTTAGAGCTACATTTTGAAACAGATTCACCTACTGTTTTGATTGGGACTAATGGTTCTGGAAAATCGAGTATTCTTGAATGTTTATCAATTCTGCTATCCTGGTTTACAGCACGAATTCAAAACCCCCAAAGTTCAGGACGTTCTTTTCAAGAAACTGATATTAAAAATGACCAGAGACAAACTCAGAATACTATTACTGTGGATTTCTGTAATTCACAGAATTTTAATTGGTCTGTTGTTGGTGTGAGGAAGGGATATAGTAGAGATATTAGTAGTTCATTTGTAGAGCTAAAACAAATCATTGATGAAATTCACAGTTCAGTAGAGGAGGAGAATTTATCATTACCTGTAGTTGTCTACTATCCCACAAATCGGGCTGTTCTTGATATTCCTTTAAGAATTAGAAATAAACATTCTTTTGCACAAATTGAAGCCTACGAAGAAGCATTAACCGGAGGACAAATTGATTTTAGACGCTTTTTTGAATGGTTTCGAGATCGGGAAGATTTGGAAAATGAACGACGTCTTAATGATCATCCCAGTTATAGAGATCCTCAACTAGAAGCAGTCAGAAAAGCTTATGAAGTTTTTATGAATGGGTTTTCTAACTTACGAGTGCAGCGTTTACCCTTACGCATGACTTTACAGAAAAATGGTGAAGAACTAATTATTAATCAACTTTCTGATGGGGAAAAATGTTTATTAGCTTTGGTCAGTGATTTAGCAAGACGTTTAGCGATAGCTAATCCTAATTTATCAGAACCTTTACAGGGAGAAGGGGTGATTCTTATTGATGAAATAGAGCTTCATCTTCACCCGAAATGGCAACAAAAGATTATTCCTGCTTTAACCCAAACCTTTCCTAATTGCCAGTTTATTGTTACAACTCATTCACCTTTAGTAATTAATCATGTTGACTGGGTTCATTTATTGTGTGTTACACCTAATGATATAATTGTGGAACGGTTAAGATCCTATGGAAAAGATAGTAACCGAATTCTGGAAACCTTGATGGATTCTTCAGAACGTCCCATTGAGATTCAAGAAGATTTTCTGAAACTATTTCGCCTTATTGATAGTGATCAATTGGAAGAAGCCAAAAGATCACTTCAACAACTGCGAGATAAATTGGGAGAAGAAGATCCTAAATTTGTTAGGGCTGATGGCTTAATTCGACGCAAAGAAATTCTAAAATCATGAAACATATTAAAAAATCGGAAGAACCGCAAGAATTCAAAGACTGGAAACAGCAACAAAAATCCATTGGTATTAACTGTGATTATCAGAGTTTTCCAAATCCAGAAAAGAGATTAGTACATTCGGCTTTACTTAGTGAACAAGGATATATTTGCTGTTACTGTTGTCAGAAGATAGAGAGAGAAACTAGCCATATTGAGCATTTTTTACCCCAAAGTAAAACCGATGCAGAATTATCTGTAACCTACTCTAATCTTTTAGCCTCCTGTGGTAGTTCTCAACATTGGCCGAAACATTGTGGTAATCAAAGGAAAAATAATCCGATTCCCGTGTCACCCCTAGAAACTAACTGTGAAGACTATTTTAGATATACGGGAGAGGGTGAAATTATCCCTACTAATAATTCAGAACAACAAGAAGAAGCCGAAAAAACAATTAAGATCCTAAATCTTAATGCTTATGATCTTAAACAAATGCGAAGTGAAGCATTAGGTATATTAGAAGAAATTACTGACGAGGAAGCTCAAAAACTGGCTAACTTTTATAGTCAATTAGACGAACAGGAACATTATCAACCTTTTTGTGTTGCTATTTTGTACTCTTTGAAAGCCTATTTTGGGATCGAATTATAATAAAAAAATTATCTATTTTTAATGTTTATAATGTGCGTGCGCGATCGCTTACGCACCCTACTTTTAGGTTTTTTTATTGATAAAATCATTGACAATGGGTTGAAATACTGATAATAATTGGGGTTGACTTACAACTAATGTAGGATAAGATTGAGTTCCATAATTTCGGTAAATTTCTAGGGGAAAGGGTTCGGGAGAGAGGGGATACCAAATAGCGCCCGCCGCCTTGACAATTACCCAACTTCCGGCGATATCCCAAATTTTAGGAGTGGCTTCAACGCCTCCTAATGTTGCACCGACGGCGACCGTGAGGAAATTATAAGCCGCCATGCCTAACATCCGAATTTTACAAGGAATTTGGGGAGCGATCGCAATACTTCGAGAACAGAGGTTAAAAAAGTGATTAGAAGTCAAAGGATCAGAACTAGCATGAATAGGTTTACCATTTAAAAACGCTCCTTCTGGGCCTGTTAATCCCGATGCACCGTACCAAAACCCATGAAAGGTTTGGTTTAAAGGAGGTAAATGGATTAAACCAAATACGGGAGTTCCCTGATAGAGTAATCCTATAGAAATCCCCCAAATGGGAATTCCTCTGGCAAAATTAGTTGTACCATCTAAAGGATCAATTACCCAACACCAGTCTGTGTTCGGAAAAATGTGTTCAGCTTCTTCACTGATCACCCCATGATCAGGAAAAGTATTAGCAATGCGGGTGCGAATTTCTTGATCAGCCCATTGGTCAGAGCGAGTGACTAAACTGCCATCGGCTTTTTCCGAGGCTTGGACGGTGCCAAAATCGAGGATTAACTGTTGTCCAACGTCGTTAGCGGTTGTTGATGCAAAGTTAAAAATTTGATCCCAAAAATTAGTCATTATTTCCTAGAGTAATGTCAAAATAAAAAACAATCAAGATAAAATCTATTCAGTTAATCCCCTTATGCTGCTGAAATCGACGACTCGCCATATCCATATTTATACGGCGGAAATTCAGAATGAAGAGTTAGTGGACAACGAACAAGTATTGACCTTGGATATTGATCCCGATAACGAATTTAACTGGAATGATCAGGCTTTGCAACAGATCTATCGAAAATTTGATCAGTTAGTCGAAGCATTTAATGGCGAAGACCTCACCGAATATAATTTACGTCGGATTGGGTCAGATTTAGAGCATTTGGTGCGATCGCTGATCCACGGAGGCGAAATTAGCTATAACCTCAACTGTCGGGCGGTGAACTATAGCATGGGATTACCGAGAGTCAGTAGTTAAGGTGTCGGGTGTCGGGTGTCGGGTGTCAGGTGTGGGAAGAAGAGGTTATTCAACAGTGCAAGTTTTGTTAACAGATGCTCATGTATGCTATAGTTTAAGCCATGGCATACATACCACTCAGGAAAGCGGTCGAATTTCTGGGCCTGCATCCCAACACATTAAGAAAATACGCCGATGAAGGGAAGATCAAAAGCATCAAAAACCCAGCAGGGCAAAGACTCTATGATGTCGAATCCTATATACGGGATACAGTGGTCGTTACCACTGTTTGCTACTGCCGAGTCAGTTCAACAAAACAACGAGATCACCTCGACAGACAAGTTGCCTATATGCAATCAATCTATCCAGACGCAGAAATTGTCCGAGATATCGGTTCAGGACTTAACTTCAAAAGGAAAGGATTGCAAGGGTTACTGGTCAGACTTATGCGAGGTGATAAGCTCACAGTTATTGTTGCCTGTCGAGACAGATTATGTCGATTCGGATTTGAAATATTCGAGTTTATGGCACAACAAAACGGTGGAGGTATCGTGGTTCTCGAAAATTCTGTACACTGTCCAGAAGCCGAACTCACAGCCGATCTTCTCTCCATCCTTCACGTCTTTTCTTGCCGGATGCACGGACTCAGAAGCTACATCCAGAAAATCAAGGAAGATCCGAATCTACCTAAACCCTGAACAAAGAAAATTGCTCAAACAATGGTTCGGAGTTAGCAGATTTGTCTACAACGAAACCATTAAATATTTGCAGCAACCTGACACAAAAGCAAACTGGATGGCAATTAAAACAGGAATCTTAAACGGATTACCTGAATGGGCTAAACCTGTCCCTTATCAAATTAAATCAATAGCCATCAAAGATGCTTGTTTAGCTGTTAAAGCCGCAAAGAAAGGGTTTAAGGTAGATGGTAAGATTCGTCGATGTAAATTTCGGAGTCGCAAGGATACAAAGCCATCAATTTTTATTCCCAAAACAGCGATTAAAGATTGTGGAATCTACCACAGTATATTAGGAGAGTGTAAATTCAAAGAATCACTTCCTAACAATTTTAGTGATGGTCGATTAACGCTAATTTATGGTGAGTATTACTTGACCATTGCTACAGAAGTGCAGCAGCTAAATTCCGAGAATCAAGGGAGAGTTGTTGCCTTAGATCCTGGTGTTCGCACATTCATG
>CAITND010000266.1 GCA_903893625.1 uncultured Oscillatoriales cyanobacterium | reverse complement strand
GTAGGTAAAAGATTCATGGGAGCTAGACGAACAGTTTTTGAAACAAATTTGTTTCAAACTAAAAAAAGAACTCGCAGTCATGCGAATAGGGTCGGGCATACCCGAATTTACGCTTGGGGAGAATCCCACCTCTGGTTAAAGCACTGCAAGGTACTTTGATTAAGTGGTTTCGCTGAACCAAGAATCTCAGCGTCTTCAGACCTGAGAGTGTCAACAGCTTGCGATTCTATCTATGTTGTTAAATAAAAAAGATACATCGATAGTGACCTTAACGTTATTGTTATCAATAGCGACCAGTTCCGTCTCCTGGGCAGCTTCCCGATGGAACTCTAACTCCAGCGTAACTTCTGCTGCTACGCTTCCAGAGTCGTCATTGCGGTCTCAAAAACAGGTTAGGAATATTAATATTGATCAGCAACGCTTGAGTGATCAGGAGCAATGGGATTTCAAGCTGAAACCTGCGTCAAATTCTGGGGTGGCGTTTAATTCTCAAGAACAGATCCTCTTGAGCCAGATTGATTCGCGTTCATCCCAACCTAACACGAAAAAGGGCAGCTTAGTCGGACAATCCTCTCAAGTACAGCAAGCAACGGCGCCCGCAACGGAAGGGGAAATACCCTTATGGTTGTGGTGGTTACTACCTATTATTCCGTTTTTGGGATTATGGATTAGTTTACAACTTAAAACTCAACGTTCTAAGTCGAAGACTCAACAACCTGGCGATCGCATTCCTCCTCTATTATCTACAAAATCTGATGTTCTAACGGAGTCATCTCAGACTCCTTCGAGTCCAGTATTAGTGGGAGGAATAGATTTCAAGGAGTCTACAGAACTTCTAAAAACTCCATTCTCTGCAACTGTTAATTCTGTATCTGTCTCCCGAACTGTTATTGCAAAACGGACTCAGATAGAAACGGTTGAATTAGAAGAAAATTTACAACCGGAAGCAGAATTTTTTATCCCAACAGAGTCTCCTGAAAAGCAATTTTGTCCGATTGAAGAGAGGGTTATTCAGGAGGTTTCAGAAGCGGTATTAATTGAGGAAATTGATGAAACTGAAGCTGAAGCCGTAATTACGGAATTTTTAACAACAAAAACACCCGTTGAAAATTTAACGGCATCGGAAATACCGATTTCAGAAAGAGTAGAACTGCAACCGGATATTCCGATTAAATCTCCTATTGTAAAACCGATTATTGAGGAAGAATCTCAAACGGTGGTAACGGTTGAGGAGAATTTAATAGAATCGGAAATACTGACTTCAGAAAGAGTAGAACCGCAACCGGATATTCCGATTAAATCTCCTATTGTAGAACCGATTATTGAGGAAGAATCTCTAACGGTGGTAACGGTTGAGGAGGATTTAACGAAATCGGAAATACCGATTTCAGAAATAGTAGAACCGCAACCGGATATTCCGATTAAATCTCCTATTGTAGAACCGATTATTGAGGAAGAATCTCAAACGGTAGCAACGATTGAGGAGAATTTAACGGAATCGGAAATACTGACTTCAGAAATAGTAGAACCGGAACCGGATATTCCGATTAAATCTCCTATTGTAGAACCAGTTATTGAAGAAGAATATCCCACTGTTGTAACGGTTGATGAGAATTTAACGGAATCGGAAATACTAACTTCAAAAATAGTAGAATCGGAACCGGATATTCCGATTAAATCTACGATTGTAGAACCAGTTGTTGAGGAAGAATCTTCAACTGTTGTAACGGTTGATGAGAATTTAACAGCATCAGAAATACCGATTTCAGAAATAGTAGAATCGGAACAAAAGGAAATAGAATTAGGACTACCCCATCAAGATATTCGTTCAGAAACGGATGTAGCAGCGACTAAATTTAACCTCGGAAGAGAGATAAAATTTGAACCCTCTCTTGCAGATGTAGACCAAGGACTTCCTGCGCTACCCGATGGTTATGGTCAGAGTCAGATTTTCCTGCTACCCCGTGATCCAAATTGGGCCTATGCCTATTGGGATATTCCCAACGAACATAAAGAACATTTACGTCACCAAGGCGGAAAATACCTTGTCCTACGGGTTTATGACGTCACCGGAATTGATCTCAACTCCCATCCCCCATTGTCCATGCAAGAATATGAGTGTGACGAGATGACACGAGAATGGTATATCTCCATTCCCATGAGTGATCGAGATTATATTGCCGAATTGGGTTATCTGACGATGGATGGACGTTGGTTAGTCTTAGTTCGCTCCAATCATATTCGGATTCCCCCCATTTATCCGACGGACTGGGAAAACGATCAATTCATTAAAGTGCCTTGGGACGAAGATCTGAGAGGAAAAACTCAGTTTAGACTCTAATCCTCTACAAGACTAAATTAGGACATTAGACAGGCTGTTAGCGAAAGCTGACAGCCTAATTTTTTTTGACTAAAGACGGGATAGTTCAAACCTGCTAAACTTTACTAATAAAATGGGAAAATCTAACTCAATCAGGACAGAATCAATCGTTTGATGTAGCCTCAGTACAAGAGACCCTAGATGAGTATCTCGACTTCGGTATTAACGGAATTGGTGCAGTTCCTGCCCAGTTTAAAACCCCAAATTTATTTTAAATCCTCCTTAACGGCGCTATCTCATGCGATGGAGGATCAGGTTTTAGCGGGAACTGACCAACCTCTAGTTATTGCTACCTTTCAACGAGAACGATTTTATCTTCAAGAAGCTCACCGTTACCGCAGAATTTACGCCATCACGCCCCAGGTGTATGTAATGGCAGCACCAGAAACGGAATTTAAAAACTCCTCTGATGTTCATGAAATGGTGGCATTTTCTTCACAAGAGCAACTCAGTCGAGAATGGAATTTATTGGTTTTAGGGCAATATTATTCAACCTGTTTAGTCTGTATTGAACGGGAAGATTTAGTGCAAAATTCCGATATGCCAGAACAGTTATTAATGGATCAAGCTCGTCCCTTTGAAGGAATTTGGACATCGGATCGTCAAGTCTGTATTAAAGTTGCAGAACTTCTCTTAGAACGAGTTTTGTATTACCGTCCTGAATTAGCTGAAAAAGTGGAACAAGCCTTTAACTGTTATAGCATTCGTTCAGGAACAAAAAAAAGCAAAAAATCTTCAACTCGCACTCAATCAAATACCGTTTCTAAAGATTGTTCTTCTTCCCTCAATGATCCATTTGCTCATCGTTTAGTTACCTATTTACAAGCAGGTCAACATAAACTTTTACGAGTCTATCGTTCTTTAGCCGCCAAAGAACGGAAGGAACGTTTAGTTAACTCTATTACAGCAACAATTCGCCAATCTCTGAATCCTCAAGAAGTGATTAAAGTGGCAACACAAGAGTTAGGGGAAGCAATGGGAGCTTGTCGTTGCTTAATTTATCGCTGTAAAGCAACGGATAATTCTACTAAAATTTCTAATGAATATTTATGTGGTGATGTGATTTCTCTGATGGGAAAAATTTGGATTTTGCGAGAAAATCCTATATTTCAAGAAGTGGTTAAATGCCGAGAACGAGTTTATATTAATGAAGTCGATAAAATTGATTTAAACTGGATTACAACAACTCATAATGGAACTGCTAAATCTCAAGAATCGTTCAAAAAAATCTCTCAAAAATGGGAAATTAAAGGCTGGTTAATGATTCCTGTTTTATATCAAGGTCAACTCTTGGGAATGGTTGAATTACATCAATGTCATTGTAATCGTTCGGTTTGGGAAGCAGATGATTTGTCAATGGTAGATGCGATCGCAACTCAACTGGGTGCTGCTATTATTCAAGCGGAAACCTATGCAAACTTAGAAGACTTAAATCAACAATTAGAAGCTTTAGAACGTACTCGTAGTAATTTAATTGCCATTACCGGACATGAATTGCGAACTCCCTTATCGACAATTTTAATTTGTTTAGAAAGTTTGAATCAAGAGCCAGATATGCCTGTAGAAATGCGAAAAATCATGTTAGATACGGCGTTGGCCGATGCTGAACGATTAAAAAAATTAGTTCAAGATTTTTTAAAGTTATCCCATTTAGAAAGTGGTCGAGTCGATTGGAATCCAGAATCTTTAAGGTTAAAAGAATGTATTGATTTAGCCATTAGTGGCATTCGCACCCACCATTCTAAAAATCAAGTTCCTGGAATTAAAACTGAAGTTCCCTCGGATTTGCCTTTAGTTCAAGCGGATGGCGAATGGTTAGTAGAATTACTTTCCAAACTATTAGATAATGCCTGTAAATTTACGAATCCTGATGGCAAAGTTACGATTCAAGCCAAATGTAATGGAGATCAAATGGTAGAAGTGACAATTTCCGATACCGGACGGGGAATTGAACCGAATCGTTTAGACGCAGTATTTGAACGATTTTATCAAGAAGAAGGTTCCTTGCGTCGAAGTGTGGGTGGAACAGGCTTAGGATTAGCGATCTGCAAACAAATTGTTAACGGTTGGGGCGGGATAATTTGGGCAGATTCCCTTGGTAAAAATCAAGGTAGTCAGTTCCATTTTACGATTCCTTATATTGAAAGTGAGCCTTAATTGATACGAGCTTGAGGTTTAATTTGAGGGTGGGTACTCAGAAACCGGGTTTTTTCCCCAATCTTTCGGTTTCTAATTAATATGAAATCCAATTATAGATGCTATAGATTATCCCTATTCCCCCCGGTAGAGACTTTGCATGCAACGTCTCTACCGGGGGAATGTGTAGCAAACATTTAAGAATTTCATATAAGCTTTCTACAAAAACCCGGTTTCTAATTCTGGGGATAACCCGCTTCTAGTGTTTTCACATATTCCTTAATTACGGGTGATACTGTAAATGATGTTAACTTATCCTGTGTCATTTTTTCAATTAGTGAACGTCTCCCTAGTGATTGAATTCCTTGAAATAACTCGGATGAGGATAGAGGTAAATTTTGTGAAATTTCTGTCACCGTTGCGGGTGTATTAATTTTAATTAATTGCAAGATTATTTGCTTTTCTAATAAGGATATTCGTTGAAAATGGGAGTTTAATTTATTAATTATTTCATCACCTAGAAATAGACTTTTATATTCTAAATAATCTCCTACTTTCCCATTAAATAATTCTTGAATCATTCGCACAACAATTTTTAACCAGTAAGGATTACCTCGATAAGTATTAATTAACTCTTGCCAGTTTTCTTCATCTAATAGATTTTGTTCTTTAAAAATTTCTATAGCACTTTCTCCTATTCCATTTAGTGATAATATTCTCACAGGAGTCTTTACACCCGTTAAATTAATCATGTCTAATGGTGCTTCCCAACTATTGAAAATTAAACAGCTATTATGAGAAAGTTCACCGATATTTCTAAAAAATTCACTATAATTTGTAAATTGATTTTGATAATTTCCCGCTAATTTATTTTCTGCTAATATCGCCTGAACATTATCTAAAATAATTAAACAGCGATATTCCCGCAAATATTCATAGAATATTGATAATAATTCTCCTATCTCTAAATCTAATATGGAATTGATATCTGTTAATGAACAATTAGTATTAGGTTGATGAGATAAGGAACAAATTAATTGTTTAATTAATGATAATAAAGTTGGAGGATAATACAGATTTTTCCAAATAATATAATCGAAATTGGTTTGTATTTTTTCTAAAAGATGTCGTGATAGTGTGGTTTTACCAATACCGCTTATTCCTAATATTCCAACTAATCTAATATTTTCTTGTAATATCCAATTCTCTAAGGTTGATATTTCGTTAACTCGACCCCAGATTTTGCCTATATCCGGTGCTTCTCTAATATCTTGACTCGGTAAGGTGTTTATATGACTTTCTGATTGATTTTGTACTGGTGTTTGTCTATTTTTTCCATTCCTGCTATTCTCTAAAGATGTGATGCGATCGCTACATAAACTTAAATTATTAGTAATTCCGATAACATTACCAAAACCAACGCTTGAAGAAACAGAAAATTGTAATCTTTCTAAAGCTGAACGAAAATTAGATTTATTAACATCTTCTCCCGACAAATTTGATAATATTTTCCATAAATCCGAGGCTGTATCTCTAACATAACCTTCACTACAGGGTATATTATCCGCAATATCAGTATATTTTTTACCTTCCCAAACCCCTTCAAGTATAGTTTTTTGCAGATCATCTAAATGTTTGCCCGTATGATTAAAAACTAGGTGATCAGCGATTTTTAAAACCTCTTGAATATCCATATTCTTGATGGGTGTAAAAATTTTTCCGACATTTTCCGACATTTTCCGACATTGGTAGCCGTTAAATTCCCGACATTTTCCGACAATATCCGACTGACAAAAATTCGATGATCAAAAATAATATCAATATTAATAGTTACAATTACTTCCTTTGAGCTTGAATCGGTGGCGATCGCTATATTTTTGCAAATCGACAAAAGTTAAAGGAAACTTGCAAATATCAGAGGGAAATCCATGAATAGAAAAGCCGTGATATTGTTGCTTGGTGCAGCTTTAGCCATGAGTGGAGCTATTATTAAAGGCACTCAAAACGCTAATGCTAATCTACCAGAAACCCCTGCTATCAATGCTAATCATACCAGTATTAGTCCAAAATTAAACAACATTGGCATTATAGCACAATCTGGGGATAGTCCTTGGGGTCAAGTCGTGAGTTCCCAAACTTACACCAATCCCGATACTGGACAAACTCTCTGTTTTTATTCATCATCACGCTGGGCTCCATGTCCAGGTCAAGGGGATAAGATCATTATACCTCCTAATGCAAAATGTCGTGGTGGTGGATCAATGAAGGAAGGTATGGACGGTTGTCCAAAAGTCCAGTGTATTCTTTCAAAGTTAGGAGTTACTGATGATAATACACCCCCCTGCGAGGGTTTACCTTAGTCAGTAAATATTTGTGAATGAGAATAAAATAAATTTTCAATTCAATATCAAAATCTGTAGGGGCGGGTTCTGCAATAATTTATGATATTGACAGATAACTGTTATAAACCCGCCCCGTTTTAACCTCAGAAACTCAGAAACCGGGTTTTTTCCCCAATCTTTCGGTTTCTAACAAAAATCTCTGCAAAAACCCGGTTTCTAATTCTAGGGTGTGCTCAGAAACCGGGTTTTTTCCCAATCTTTCGGTGTCTAATTAAGCTTTCTACAAAAACCCGGTTTCTAATTCTAGGGTGTACTCAGAAACCGGGTTTTTTCCCAATCTTTCGGTGTCTAATTAAGCTTTCTACAAAAACCCGGTTTCTAATTCTGTGAGGGGTCATGCTCTGGAAGGATTAAGTTTTGTGATCGCCTTTTGGTAAAACATGAGATCCTAGAAAGAGTCAACGACAGTCAATTGAGTTAAAATCATGATGGCAAATCAAGCAACAGTTGTGATCACGGGAGCGTCTTCGGGCGTTGGTTTGCAAGCCGCCAGAGCCTTAGCCGAAAAGGGTTGGTATGTCGTCATGGCTTGCCGAGATTTAGCCAAAACCGAACAGGCGGCCCAATCCGTGGGAATGTCCAAGGACAGCTATACAATTCTTCCCATAGACTTAGGATCTTTAGCCAGTGTCAAACAGTTTATCGCTAATTTCCGGTCTCTGGGTCGCTCCCTGGATGCGTTGGTTTGCAATGCGGCTATCTATATGCCCTTAATTAAAGAGCCATTATGGAGTCCAGAGGGCTATGAGTTAACCGTAGCCACCAACCATTTATCCCATTTCTACCTCTGCAACGTGATGTTAGAGGATATGAAACGCTCATCCTACCCTGATCGCAGAATGGTGATTTTAGGAACTGTTACCCACAACCCCGACGAGTTAGGAGGTAAAATTCCTCCCCGTCCAGATTTAGGAAATCTTGAAGGGTTTGAACAAGGTTTCAAAGACCCGATCACGATGATTGATGGTAAAAAATTTGAACCTGTTAAAGCTTATAAAGATAGTAAGGTTTGTAATGTTTTAACAATGCGAGAATTACACCGCCGTTATCATGATTCCACAGGAATTACCTTTACTTCTCTGTATCCGGGTTGTGTGGCAACAACCGCTTTATTCCGCAATCATTATCCCTTATTTCAAAAGATTTTTCCCCTATTTCAAAAATACATTACGGGGGGGTTTGTTACGGAGGAATTATCGGGCGATCGCGTAGCAATGGTTGTGGCTGATCCCGAATATAAACAGTCAGGAATGTATTGGAGTTGGGGAAATCGTCAGAAGAAAGATCGCCAGTCTTTTGTGCAGAAAGTCTCTCCCCAAGCCAGTGATGATCAAAAGGGTAAAAAGATGTGGGATTTAAGCGCTAAGTTAGTGGGATTAGCTTACTAAAATAACACTAATTTTGGGTTAAAAAAGGGTTTTTGGGGCGGGTTTTGCAATAATTTATCCTGAACCATAGGGAACCTTTGTAAACCTGCTCCATCCCTGCTTAATTTTCTGTAATTCTTTTTTGAACATTAATTTTATTCCATAATTCTTGTTTAATTCGATTTAAAATAGAAGTCTCATCTAAAGTTTCTAAAATATGTTGAACCACAACTTTAGGCCCTTCTTCTCCCCAGGATGCACCATTGGCTAAATAAGCTTTTGTCACCTGTCCAATAGCATAACAAGAAACCCCTGCGATCGCAGCTTGGGGAATAGCGACCGATAAATAGGGAACTAAGGATAATCCTCCGGTTACAGGTGCGGTTAATCCTAATAAACTTTTTAACGAACTTAAGCCAAAATTGGCAACTAATTCACTAGCTGTAATTCCTCCCATACTCAGGGCAATTTTTTGTAATAATTCCACCGCACCTTGTTGTGTCATGGAAATTCCATACAGTTTAGATAACGTTAAAATTAAAGCCACATCAATCATTGCTCCACTTAATAAATCAATAATCATCATCGGATTTAAAGCGATCGCAATCGATTTTGTAATTACCCCATTCCAAATCACTCGGTTAGCACTTTGTTCTCTAATTTCCATTTTTCTCTGGACTAATTTCTCATTAATATCTCCTGCATATAACATCGTATTTAAGGCAACTAATGATTTTCCTTCCCGATCTAAAATCTCCAAAATTTTGAGCTTTAATTCCTCAATTTGAGGTTCTCCTCTACTCAATTGGGCTGTTAATGTTCCATCAGGACGACGAATAGCTTTCGCCACCAAAGGAGAAGCCGCAGCCATGACAATTTCATCGGGAGATAACAATTCTTTGACTCGTTCATCTCGAATTTTTTCATAAATTGCCTGTCGATCAGCTTCCGGGTATTGATCAATTTTATTAAACACTAATAACATCGGTTTTCCCGCTTCTCTTAATTGAGAAAGAGCATCATATTCAACTTGAGTAATATCTCCAGCAATCACAAATAATAATAAATCCGCTTGTTGTGCGACTTGACGAGCAATTTTTTCACGGGTTTCGCCATCCACTTCATCAATTCCCGGAGTGTCAATGAGTTCAATTTGAGAAATCCGATAGGAAACCGCCGGAATAGGAGATAAAGGGTTTTCAGTCAATTGCCATTGCTGCATTTGGGTGGTTTGAGTAACACCATGAATGGGGCCAGTAATAAAGACATCTTGACCTAATAAAGCGTTCAAAACCGAAGATTTTCCCCGTCCCACCATCCCAAAGACGGCAATTTGTACGGAGGTAGATTCTAATTTATCCATCATCCTTTGTAACCCCCCAATATCGGGTTCTAAACCCTCTCTTTCTGTGGGGGTCAAGTCAAGATGGTCTACGATTTCGCGTAAGGCATCTTGAGCATGGCGTAAATTCAATTCCGCTTGCAGGTCGGTGAAACTCAACAGCGTTGTATTCAGTTCATCATCCAGATTCATCTTTTTGTTATAGTCAATTACTCTTTCTATCCTGCCAAATTAATAACGGGTCTTACCATCAGCAAAACCCGTAATTGAAAGCTTATTGGATGAACGATAAATCAACCCCTCCAAAGTTGGTACTTAAGGCAATATTCAAGTTTTCTAAGACCTTCACTAACCACAGGACTCCATCTTGAGAACAAGACTCGTAATGATTAAATAAAATTGCAAACCGTTTTTCCAGGTAAGGTTTGACTTTGCGACAGAGTAAGACAATTTTTAGTAATAACCCAACGGTCGTGGTTGGCCCGACATTGGCAATGAGATCAATAAAGACAAAATGATTGGGTTTTTGTGGACTCTCGACCACTAGAAAATTTAACATTTGGTTACAAGTTCGCAGCAAGAGGAACTCACTAAAGTTCTCCTCATCACTATGGGGAATAGTATTTTGCAATTGCTTATACAATTTGTCATTAAACTGGTTACGGATGTAGGCTGAATCAATGGATGTTGGACTGAGATATTCATAAAAACTTTCTTTAAAAGACCGAAAAGATTGATTGGGTTGGGTTTGATCCAGAAAGCGTTGTGCTAAATCTCGATAGGTTTGTGAGCCTTCTACTTTTCCGACAAATTGTTTGAGGGCGGCAAACAGTTCTCGATTGTTTAATAGGGTGGGATTAGGGACAGGGGAGGGGATTTTTTTAGCTTCTTCTATGGATGTCCGATGGGCGATGGTTGCGAGTCGGATTTGATGGGCTGCATATTGAGACAAATCTAGTTCAAATTTGCGTTGTTTTTGCACTTGAATGAGTTGAATCATCTGTTGATGTTCATAAGAACTATCTTCACTGAGTAAACAATGTTTATAAAGATAGGGATAGCGAGGAATTAAGATTCTCAGGGGCTCGGCAGATTGAGTTTTATAATCTACTTCACTTGGCTGGTTAATCACCGCCGCAAAGCGCTTTAAGGCGAAATACTGCTCACTTTTTGTGAATTCATAGACCAAATCTCCCAATTGACGAACGGTTTTAGAGTAAGAATAAACTTTTCGGATTTTGGAAATCGAGTCATCAAAAAGTTGAATTAATTTATTAATCGCTGCTTTGCGTTGGGGAGAAGTATGCCAGCGATTAATTAAAATATAACAACAGCGATTGAGAATATGATTAAAATCTTGGACTTCTAATTTAGATATGACTAATTTATTTAAAGCCCTAGAAACTTCTAGATCAGGATATCCCGATCCTTCAATAAATAATAGATTCAGTCGCTCTATGAGTTGATACGGATCATCTATTTCGACGTGTTCAAGCAAGTGATCATAGATGATCTGCTCTTCTCTGGCAGTGACTCGATTGAAAGAATTCATTAAGTTGCTGTTCATTTTTGATTACCCATCTGCTCAATTTGAGTTGCATTGTCTGGTGAAATCCTTTGATATTTATTGATAAGCCCCTATCTTCACGTTCATCCTAGCGATTTTGATTCTATCAATTCTTTCTTTTCAATATGGCACAGAAACGAGAGAAATTTCTAGTATTGTGTATAATAAAATTCACCAGGGGAACCCTTTAAAACATGAATCAAATGGAAAAGTCCACAGAAACGGAGTGGCTTAATCGATTAAGTTCTGAGTTCAGACTGTTTTTTGTTCAATTCTCCTGACAAAACAGGACTGAGTTGAGCGTAAAATTTAGCTGATTCAGTTTTTCGCAGCTTTCGGTTTTTGAAGGACTTGAAGACTATGCACCCTGGGAAAATCTGTCCTAGATAGGAGGCAATTCTTACACCCCATTCAAAATTGATATCAGCGTTAAGTTGAAAAGGCCCTGAAAAAAAACACTAGAGTTAGTGGTTTCTATTAATAATAGACTTTCCAACTCCCGACATGATTTCCAGAATTGGGGCTGAAATCATACTCCATTTGACAAAAAATGGTTATCAAATCAGTGATGTTTTATAATACCATAACTGGTTAATCAAGATAATCAATTTTACAGAGTCAGAGAATGTCTATCATCACTCTCGGTCAGGTTGCTAAAATCTTAGCGATTAACTCCCCCTTTAACTGTGACTTTACTGATTCTACGCCCGTGATAGGGATCACAACGGATACTCGCAGCATTCAACCCGGAGAGGTGTTTTTAGCGTTACAGGGGGAACATTTTAATGGCCATGATTTTGTGGAACAGGCCATCAACCAAGGGGCGATCGCAGCAATTGTCACACCGGATTTCGCCCAAACCCATCCCCATTTACCGCTTTTAGCTGTTATTAATCCCTTGACGGCTTATCAAAAAATTGCCCGATGGTGGCGTGATCAATTTCAAATTCCGATCATTGGGGTGACAGGTTCCGTCGGGAAAACCACAACTAAAGAGTTGATTACATCCGTATTAACGACTCAAGGCAAGGTTTTAAAAACCCAGGCCAACTATAATAATGAAATAGGAGTCCCTAAAACGGTATTACAACTAACAGCAGATCATGATTTTGCCGTGATTGAAATGGCGATGCGGGGTAAAGGACAAATTGCCGAATTAACCCAGATTGCTAGTCCAAGCATTGGGGTGATTACAAATGTAGGAACGGCCCATATTGGACTATTAGGATCAGAACAAGCGATCGCCGAGGCGAAATGTGAACTATTGGCCGAAATGCCTAAAACCAGTCTGGCGATTTTAAATCAAGATCAGCCCCGGTTGATCAAGACCGCAGCAACGGTTTGGTCAGGAAGCACGATCACCTATGGGTTAGAAGCAGGTGATCTGCGAGGAGAATTAATCGACGCCCAAACCCTACGAGTCGAGGGGGTGAATTTACCCTTACCCTTACCTGGAGCGCATAATGCGTCTAATTTTTTAGCAGCATTGGCAGTATTTAGGGGAATTTACGGTTGGGATCTGTCCCCTGAAACCTTGTATGCACCGTTTCTGGAGGGGATCACGGTTCAGTTACCCGATGGACGGGCGAAACGCTATCAGTGGGGGGAAGATATTGTGATTTTAGATGAAACCTATAATGCTGGGTTGGAATCGATGTTAGCAGCGTTGCGGTTACTGGCTCAAACACCGGGAAAACGTCATATTGCGGTATTGGGTACGATGAAAGAGTTAGGCGAGCGCTCGCTGGAATTCCATGAACAGGTGGGGCGCACCGCACGGGAACTGAATTTAGAGGGATTATTTATTTTGGCAGATTTTGAAGAAGCGAATGCCTTAGCAACGGGAGCCGGAGGTTTACCTTTTGTGGAAATTATTGATATCCAAATGTCGAATGCTCACCAACAAATGGCTGAACAGTTGAAAGAGTTTATGCAGCCCGGTGATCGAATTTTATTCAAAGCGTCCCATTCGGTGCAACTAAATCGAGTTGTAGAATTGTTATAGTAGGCAATAGGCAATAGGAATAACAAGTTTTCTTCCCCCCTCTCGTACCCAGGAGAGAGGTAGGGGGAGAGGTCAAACCTATTTTCAGGAGAGATTAAGGAGCCAGAGTTTTAATCATTTTAATATGGGGAATTCCCGCTTCTTCAAAAGGTTCTCCCACAGGTTGAAAGCCTAATTTTAAATAGAGATTTTCAATATAAATTTGAGCATTTACGATAACAGATTTAATGGTAGTTTGAGCGATCGCTTCTAAGGCACATTCCATTAATTGTTGACCAATTCCCATTCCTCTAGCTGAAACCAAAACCGCTAACCGTTCAATTTTTGCATTTCGTTCATCTAAATAGCGAATTCGCAGAGTTCCGATGGGTTGATCATCTAAATAGGCTAACAAATGTTGGGCAAATTCATCCTGACCATCAAATTCTAATTCAGGATCAACCCCTTGTTCGAGTTCAAAAACTTGATATCGAATGACTCTAATTTCTGTCAAATATTCAGAATAGTTAACTGTTTTTATTCTAATCATTTTTGATAGTAGGGAACAGGGAATAGGGAACAGCAAGAATAGGACATGAATAATTGCTTTTATCCTGAATCGTTAAACATCTTACTCCTGTCTCACAGTCTACTGAATCCTACTATCACTAAATTTTAGAACGATCTGTTAAAATTTCATAGCCTGTTTCTGTGACTAAAACCGTATGTTCAAATTGAGCAGATAGGGAATTATCAACAGTTACGGCTGTCCATTTATCCGATAAAATTCGGGTAAATCGAGATCCAGCATTCAGAATCGGTTCAATGGCTAAGGTCATTCCAGCTTTTAATTTAACATTGGGTAAAGAATAGGTACGAGCGTTAAAAACCGAGGGTTCTTCGTGTAAATTTCGTCCGACTCCATGACCTGTAAATTCTTCTACAATTTTATAACCATTGGCTTCTGCATGATCTTGAATTGCTCCAGCAATATCTAGTAAATAAGCCCCCGCTTTGACTTTTTCAATGCCTTTATATAACGTTTCTTCAGCAACTTGAATTAATTTTGCTGCTTCTGGGGAGACTTTACCGACCCCAATTGTAATACAAGAATCTCCATGAAATTCTTGATAATAAGCCCCTGTATCTACTTTTAAAACATCTCCTGTACGAATAACTTTGCGACGGTTAGGAATCCCATGTACAACCTCATTATTAATCGAAGAACAAATAGAACCCGGAAAACCATGATAGCCTTTAAAGCTAGGTTTCGCGCCCATTTCGCGGATACGTTTTTCGGCATAAGTATCCAAATCTGCCGTTGTCATCCCCGGTTCAACCTGTTCTGAAATTTCTTTTAAAACTGTCGCAACGATGCTTGCAGATTGTCGCATAATTTCAATTTCTTGAGGAGATTTAATATAAATTCCTCGGCTACTTTTTTTAACTTGAGGAGGATTAGGTTGAGCAGGTTTAGAGAGAAAATCAGCCAGAATATTCATCAGGTTTAGGGTTGAGTGTGTTCGGATAAAATGCCTTTTTTTGACACTCTCAGGTCTGAAGACACTGAGATTCTAACTTCAACCTGGATACGTGCTGCGACCAGGGTTTCCCCAAGCAGAGTAGAGGTTTCCAGTCCATTAGCGTTACTTTGGGGATGCCCTCCCCTAGCTTGTTTACCAAGATTCAGAATATTTATCGCAGCATTTGT
>CAITND010000265.1 GCA_903893625.1 uncultured Oscillatoriales cyanobacterium | reverse complement strand
TGTCGGGATAGAACTGGTACTGATATGTTACTTTCATTGAGTTGTGACTAATATGCCTCAATTAGTGTTACTTGATCACAAATGATCGAACAATTAAAAAAATATTTTGTTCGTCTCGTCATCCACCTGCCCACTGCTCAAAGCATAGCTTTGAGATTGCGAACAGATGGAATCCTCAGCAGATCGCGCCTTTCATCCCACACCAACCTTGATCGGTATGGTGTGGGGATTCCCGTCGGTCAAGCTAAATGGCTGACACCCCCAGGAAAAATAAAAGGGGATGCAATTTTGCCAAAATCAGAGATAATACGAAAGTATCCCCTCCTCGATTATCCGAGAGAAGGCAACATTCACTATTTTTGGGGATGATGACGCTCTAAATTTTTCTGATATTAAAATTTTACAGCCTAATCTGTTAAATAGACTCTAAACTTGACCTGTTCTGATGAGGATTTATCGATGAGTGATTTTAAACCAACTCCTGAAATGAATATGACAACCACTCAACTTTTAGATCGCTATCAACTCCATGATGCTAACACCCTAAAAACCTGGGCAAGTTTGCATGGAATTCATAAACAGGATGGTCTATTTGCTCCCTCGGAAGTGGATTTAATTGATCATGTTCATCATCATATTTATAATTTGGGGATGACGGTTGATGAATATCAAAATTTCTTAAATCATCGCCTGAATCGGGTACAACCCATTGTAGAACCTGAGCCAGATGTTATTAATCAAAATCCCCTTCCTGATGAGATTACAAAGGAAGCCTCCCAAGCGATGGAATTATTAATGGAGCAGTATTCTGAAGCCATTGAATTCATGGGAGAAAGAATTGCGGATCATTTTATTGATGAATTAGATTTATCGGTAATGCGGCATTTGGCAAAAAAAGTGAAAGAACGTCAATTATTAAATGGTCAAGCTGCTAGACCCAATCGTTTTTTAAGAACAATTCAAGCGGTACTGAAACCTAAAATTAGTCCCTTATTAGCTTCTCCTTCTCCAGAAGAAACCCGTGTACAAATGGAAAGTAATCATCGCTTAGGTTAAAGGATTTTTAAAGGGGTTAATTGTTGACGGTTGACCGTTAACGGTTAACATCTTATCTGTCAACCGTCAACAGCTAACACCAGACACCCGACTTAAACTGATCGCATGGACTCATTTTTAAACCCAAAAACTTTGGTTCAATATTTATATCAACAGGCTAGTTATCATTTAGCACATCAACAAATTGATGAAGCTCTCTCTGTTTGTCTGGCGGCACTTAACGTAGACCCAAATTATGCACCCATTTGTAAAACATTAGGAGTGATTTGGCAAGTTCAAGAGGATTTTGAACAGGCAGAATTTTGGTATCAAAAAGCCTTGAAATTACAGCCAGATTATGCAGAAGTTTATGGAAATTTAGGGGATATTTATGCTCAAAAACAGGATTGGGAAACGGCAATTTTAAATTATAAACAAGCAATTCAATGTAATCCTAATCTTGCCATTAATTATCGAAATTTAGCGAAGGCTCTAATTCAAGTTGATCAACAAGATGAAGCGGATATATTCTGGTATAAAGCTTTTCATTTAGAGCCGAGTTTAGGGACGTTTTATGACTATTTGATGTTAGGAAATAGACTCTTACAAAAACATGAAATTGATGCCGCAATTTTTTGTTATCAAAATGCGATTCAGGCTAATCCCAAGGGATATGAAGCCTATCATAACTTAGGAGAAGCTTATACTCAACTGCAACAATGGGACAATGCAATTCAAGCTTATAGCCAAGCGGTTGAGAGAAATGATCAACTGTTTATTTCTTATATGGCTTTGGGAAATATCAATAAACAATTAGGAAATTGGGAAAATGCTATTCAGGCTTATCAGCGTGTGATTGAATTAAATCCTACAGCCTATTTACCCCATTTTCAAATTGCAGAAGTTCGGTTTAAATTGCAACAATGGGATGCGGCGATCGCAACTTATCAAGATGCGCTAAAATTAGAAGATAAAAACCCATTTATCTATTTATCTTTGAGTCGAGCTTATAGTTATAAAAAACAATGGGAAGAAGCGATCGCAGTTTCTCAGAAAGCCATTGTATTGAATCCGAATTTACCTCACAGTTACACCCATTTGGGGAACTTTTTATCTGAAATTGGGGAATTAGAAAAAGCTGTTCAAGCCCATCAAAAATCTCATCAATTAAGGGGATGGAATTCGAGTCTCGAAAAGAATTATCACTTTACGAAAGATTGGTTTAGCGTTAATATTCCTAACTGGGAAAAAGCACTCAATTCTTTTGCTGATCTTCCTGAAATTCAAGGCTTAGAAATTGGCAGTTTTCAAGGGATGTCTGCTTGTTGGTTACTGGATTATATTTTAACTAATCCCACTGCAAAAATAACCTGTATTGACTTAAGTTTTAACCCAGAATTTGATCTGAATATTCCCAAAACTGGAGTATCGGAAAAAGTGATAAAATTAGAGGGATATTCCCAAGAGATATTACCGACTCTTCCTCCCAATACCTACAATTTTGTTTATATTGATGGCTGTCATTTAGCTTCGGTGGTATTACAGGATGCGTTACTGTCTTGGAATTTAATAAAACCGGGGGGTATTATTATTTTTGATGATTATGAATATCGAGATCCTGAACACCCGGAAGAAGATACTCGTAAAGGAATTGATCAATTTCTTAAAACTATCTCTGAGCCTATAAAAATTATACATCAAGGCTATCAATTAATTATTCAGAAATGAGAAGATCAGGAAACCTAAAGGGGAGGTTTCCTGATCTTCTCAGATTTTTTGAAAACTATCTACTGATTTGCTCGCATAATTGCAAACTTGCCTTCGGTGACAAAGCCTTCATTAATAGCATATCTAGCTGCTCCCCAAAGGACAATATCTGGATCTTCAAATACTTTTACTGAAATACCTTGGTTGTAACTCCTAAAATTACCTTCTTTATCAGTAAAAGTGTTGATAAAAGTACCTTCTTTTAATGTCTCAATGGGGATTGAAATACCTCCTATGTAAACTCCGCCTTGGGCTTTATAGGTAAGAGCTAAATTACCCGCTTGCGCTCCCCAAATAGAAATAAACATATCCAAGGCATTTTTACATAATGAATCCCCTTGACGTGCTGCCTCAATAATGGCATTTGCATCTTTATCACTATTACCTTCAGGGATGTTTTGAAGAAACGCATATATTCTAACTAAGCCAGGAATAGAAAGAACATATTCATAACTAACAGGACTATGATCACCTTCTTTTTTCTTCTGTTCCTTTAAATATATTAAAAGTTCTATGTCTCTATCTATTCTAGCACCGAAATCTATATGTCCACCCTCAGAAGGGATAGGAAGCAACCCTTCTTGTTTTTCATCCCAATACCATAACGCTTGTCCCAAGCCACCACTAACTAACATCAAAACACGATTATCTTCACGCTTGGGTTGATAATTACCCTTATAAAGTTCTGTTAAATTATCTTCTCCATTGCCATAAAAAATACCATATCCAATTGCTTCCATATCGTTGATAAAGCATATTGGTACAATTGGACAAGGTAGCTTTTGCTGAAAAGCCTCTTCCGTAATAGTTACTTTTACTCCTGATTGATCGATATCGGCTTCTCGATTTTTTACTGGTGCAGCTATTCCAAAACAAGCTCCATAAATATCTCCATAAATATCTTTTTTAGGATGATAGTGCTGCCTTAAAAACACTTCTATTATGCTTGACATTTCGTGAGAATAATCTTTAGTATTAAAAGGCTGACTTGCTACCAGAGAATCAATCGTCATTTTACCTGCATCATCTTTTTTGTGGGTAAAAAGCCCTAATTCGCTTTTCTCTCCTGCAATTTTACCAGCAAGGATAACCATGATTTTTCGACCTGCGCTTAATTGTTTGATTTGATATGTTATTTAAACACTCTGAGTAATAATACAAAGTTTAATCAACTAAAAATCTTTTAGTTGATCCTTGATTTTTTGAATGTTATTGCTACAATGAAAGTCTACAATACCAGGTCTAATTCCTTCAGGTGCAATAAAACAAATTGCAAGAGTGGTGTCTGATAATTTCAAAAAATAGGCTACCATAATACCCTTAGTAAGTTTAAACATACAATAATCTAAGCCACCAAGGTTCGTCTGTTCACCAAAACTATCTAAATCGTTTTGAAGTGTCGTGAAATTTTTTAAATTTTGACTTGCTTTACCACCATCTCCTGTACCGTAAAGTATCTGATATAAATCTCGGTTGTTTTCCTCTAGTTTTTTATTATGATATTGAACATAGCCACTTTTTAAATTAAATATAAGAACTGCTTTTAGATCCTCGCCAGATTTTTCAACAATCTCATCGAGAAGTCGATCAAATTCTTTTTGTCCTGCCATCTTGTCAGCCTCGGTAAATTTAATAAATAGATTGGATGAAACTAATTGCTGAAAGTTGGTTACACTTTCAGTATCATGTCTATTGTGACTTGATGCTTGATATTTGTCAAGTATTACTTTATAATTTTTAACGTTGTTTATCTCCTCCATGCTGGGGCAGGGTTGTTTTTCATTATCCTGCGGGCTGGGTTGTTTTCTCTTACAATATTTATGAATAAATTCATCAATAAATCTGAAAGCATTTTCATCTTTAAGTTGTTGCCAAATAGCCTTAGATGGATTGTTGTAGTCAAGATACTTTGATAATTTTTCGGCGCTAAAGTCTTGAATGTGCGATCGCACTACCCCCTTAAGCCATTTAGCTTCATCTTCAGTAGGAATAACTTCAGCCTCACGAACCCATTGTAACACTGCCTGTAATAAAACAAGCTGAGGTCTAGTCCCCTCCAAAATTGCTTGGATAACTCGGACAAGATGTGCGGGTGTCTTAGTTTTTTTCTGTAGCTGTGGGAGAAATTCTTTAACTTTATTAACCACTTCCCCAGATGACCACTTTTCCCAGACTAGACTGGTGATGATAAATTCAAATTCTAATTCTAGTTTGCTTAATTGCTCCTTGTTTTGTATCCAGTTTATTGCTGTTTGTAAATTTTCACCTTTTAATAAAAGGGATTCATCCTGACAACCAGAAGATTGCCAAGCTTGGAATTCCTTAGCATAAGGACAAATATAATCAAATATCTTATTAACCCACTCTTGGTTAAAGATAGATTCATAAATCTTATTTAAAATCCGTAACTTGTTATCCTTTTGGTTCTTGATGATTAAACACATATCTGCTAATTTCTTATGCTCTGGACTTTCATCAAACGTAACTGCCTCATTTTGCAAAATTTTTTGATAACTACATATTAAACGGAAACGATCAATATTTGGATCGTTATCATCCATAAATTGCTTTTCAATGGAATCAGGTTGGCAAAAACGACTCAGATGAGACGTGACTAAATCTCCCATCCAGTCTTTTTCTGTTCCCATTGCTGGAGGTTCTTGGTATTCTGTAGCAATTTCAAAAATAATATCATTAAAATGCTCTAGTCCCGCTGTCCAATAATTCATTGCCTGAATTATAGCTTCATAGTTACACTCATCGGGAAAAGCTTTTTTTACTTTCTCCCAAAACTCTTTAGAATTCCTAAAAAAGTCTGATTCTTTTCCTGTAATATCTCCTCCTTGTTGTTGTAGTCCTTCCTTCCATTGCCATGCTTGTACAAACTTATCTCCAGATAATAAATAAAGTTGTTTCTGTCTATCTTCAGCTTTTTCCCAATTTTCAAATTCTTCTATATAAAGCCGAAGTTTTTCTAGCTGTACTTCAACCCAATTAAGATTAAATATTTCTTTGTATATAGGATTATAAGCCTTTAACAAGCTTCCGTCTTGCAATACTAATCCAGTCAACTTTAATTCTATTTGATCGTAACTGCTGTTAGCATCTATTTGTCCATTTGATAAAATTTTTCTGTACATTTTCAGTAAGTCAAAAGCCCGTTTTTCATTCATCAAAATCCGATCTCTGATTGTTTTTAAATGAGTAGGTTCATCCTGAAATTCCCAATTCTCAATAATCCTTGATCTTACCACGTCCTCAACACAAGCACGATTTTCTTTTTCTGACTCCTCAACCATCAATTTACAAAGTTTTTGAGTAAGAAAAGGTTGTCCTCCAGTCCAAGAAAGTATTTGTGCCATCACTTTTTGAGGATGATCAAATTTTCCTTCTAATCCTCTTATTAATGGCTGAATTTGTTTCAATGAATCAGGATCATCAATATTAATTGGGAAAGGCTTAAGAGTAATTCCTTGACTAATATTAAAAGGTGTACGTTTTTTGTCTTTTATTAGATTGTTAGGTGATGCCACTCCCAATAGACAGAAAGTTAAACGTTTATATTCTTGATTAGTAGTTCTTTCGTTATAACAAGAACGAATAAAAATAAAGAAATCATCTGTAAAATCTAAAGATAAAACTGTATCTATTTCATCGATAAAAATAACAACCTTTTGTTCTTTTTTATTAACTATAAATTCTTCCAGAAAACTTTCATATTTACCTAAGTCGGAAAAGTTATGTTTATTGTCCCACCACTCAGTTAATCGATCTGAATTCATAGGTAAATTGAGAGATTCTCTTATACAATTAACCTGTTTGAAATACCATTGTCGTGAGTTGATATTTTCACCAAATTTACTGATGTCGATAAATACACGAGCAATTCCCTTTTCTTTTAATCTTGCCATAGTTCTCACACACAAACTTGATTTTCCAGTTTGCCTAGCATCTAATACATAACAATATTCCCCCTTTTCTAAAGCGTTATATAACTCTTCATCGGCATCTCGTATAACATAGCTCTTGTTCTCTTCAGGTAAACTTCCTCCAACTTTATATATAGATTCTGTCATTATTGATTTCTCCTTTTGAATATTTATTAATGGTGAAACCTGAAATTTAATCGGCTTTTTAATTTGTGCTAAATTCCTCCAAAAATGCCAATCCTGCTTTATAAATTACACTATTACTGATATAATAATCAGCAACAGCAACTAAAGCTTTTTTCCCACTTCTTAACCATCGTTCAGGATCTAATAATTGTTGTTTTAAGATTTGCCAATTTTGAGGTTGTTGTGTTTCTATTTGAGCGATTTTTTGATTAAGTTCTTGTTGGACAAGGCTTCTAGCTTCAGATTCACTGATGTTAGAATGTGCATCTGATAATTTTTTTAAAATTTGATTAATTTCTTGAATGAAGTTGTGAATTAAAAAATATTGAAGATATAAATCACAACTTGAAACAGAATAATTACCATCAAATTTTATTAATCCTAAGCTTTGCAGTTGAAATGATAACTTTGAATCCAGTATTACACGATTTTCTTTAATTACTTGATTATAAGCCTGTTTTAATTGCTCATTATTGTCTAAAATTCCTGAAATTTCCCGAAGATAATTAATAAAAATTCCTTCGTCTGTGGTTGCTTTTTCCAGTAAGTCATTAATGCTAATTTGTGAATTAATTTGCAAATAAGAAAAAGATTCCTTTATTAGAAAGGGATGTCCATCTACTAATTCTAAAAGTTTTTGTAAATCTTTTTCTCCTACTTTTTGATTAAGTTGATAACCGTTTAAAAGTAGCTTAACTTGTGGTAAATCAAATCCTTTCAGTCCAACCTTCTCATCTATATTAATACCAACATTAAACGGTGAATGGTTAATATCGAGTTCTGGATACTTCTCTGTTGAGTTAACGATCACTAATCGTAATTTTCTCCATTTGTTAACTTGGTTACCTTGTGGTTCTTTCTCTGGATTTGCTCCTTCATGCCAGCTACGTAATAAACAACAAAAATCCCTAAATATTTGTTGATGTTGAAATAAAACTTCAAATTTATCTAGTCCTAAAACTAAATCCTTGTTATTTTCGGACAATATGTATTTTGTAAAGTATTCCTCACAACAACCCGTTGAACCCAGGTTTTCTTTATGTTTCCACTCAGTGTCAATTTGATTATCAATATTATCTAATTTTAGTTGCTGAGAAATTCTATAACAAAAGGATCGAAAAAATCTATCATAATCTTGTAAGATGGAATTATCCCAAATACTAAAATCAATTTTTACAGTACAATAGCCCTGTTCTCTAGCATATCCTAAGACTTTTCCCAATAGCAAAGTTTTGCCCATTTTTTGCGGCGCTTTAATCCGAATCAGTCCTCCGGGCTCGACTATGGCATCATAGCAAGTCTGTTCAAGTGGTGGACGTTCTATATATGGAGGTTCTAATCTATCCATAGCATCCTCTATTTGATCAATATTGATACTGTGATAGGGTATAAATCAAGCGGATTTTATCACAGTTTTTATCTAACCTATACAATACCAGACCCTCACAACGCTAAACCTCCAGAGTTAACAAAAATTTACCTTGGATACAATCAAATTAAATTTTCAGCTATTGTTAAAATGACGATGGCTGAAAGCAGCACGAATCCAGTGAATAACCTACATCCCTCATTTTTTCTCAACTTTTGGTAAACTATTTTGAAGCAAATGTAAACAGTTGTTACTTAAGATGCTGTTTGATAGAGGGGATTAACCCTAACAGTTGGCGATTAGCCGTTAACCGTTAACCGTCAACTGTCAACCGTCAACCAATTCGGAGTTTCATGTTAGAAATTACGTCCTCAGCGAACACCCAGATAGAAACCATGCTGTTTTCCGCCTCCACTGGTGATCAAAAATCCCCTCAGCCGCAGGGATTTGTCCAACGGCATCTAGGCCCCAATAGCGTTGAGATTCAACAAATGTTAAAATTGTTGGGGGTTTCTAGTTTAGAGGATTTAATTGCTCAAACAATTCCCTCAACCATTCGCCTGAATCAAAGCTTAAAATTACCAGAAGCTAAGAGTGAATATGCGGCTTTAAATCAATTAAAAGCGATCGCCTCTAAAAATAAAGTGTATCGTTCTTTTATTGGCATGGGATATTCCGATTGTATAACTCCGGGTGTAATTCAACGAAATATCCTAGAAAACCCCGGTTGGTATACCGCTTATACGCCCTATCAAGCCGAAATTGCCCAAGGTCGTTTAGAAGCGTTACTCAATTTTCAAACCCTAATTATAGACTTAACGGGATTAGAAATAGCTAACGCTTCCCTATTGGATGAAGCAACTGCCGCCGCCGAAGCCATGAGTCTGAGTTATGCCGTTTCTAAAAGCAAAGCTAAGGGCTTTTTTGTCTCAAAAGATTGCCATCCTCAAACCATTGATGTTGTTAAAACCCGTGCGATTCCACTAGGCATTGATATTATTATTGGAGATCATCGGACTTTTGATTTTAATACTCCTATCTTTGGATGTCTTCTCCAATATCCTGCTAGTGATGGGTCAATTTATGACTATCGAAACTTTATTGAAACCGCCCACCAACATAATACTTTAGTCACAGTCGCGGCGGATATTTTAAGTTTAACGCTGTTAACTCCTCCTGGGGAATTCGGAGCAGATATCGCGGTGGGAAGTACCCAACGGTTGGGCGTTCCCCTGGGTTATGGTGGCCCCCATGCAGCCTATTTTGCCACGAAAGAAACCTATAAACGCAACGTTCCAGGGCGGATGGTAGGTGTTTCTAAAGATGCCCAAGGAAACCCGGCGTTACGGTTAGCTTTACAAACCCGTGAACAACATATTCGCCGCGATAAAGCTACCAGTAATATTTGTACAGCCCAGGTTTTATTAGCGGTAATTGCCAGTTTATATGCGGTGTATCATGGGCCTAATGGATTACAAGAAATTGCCCAAACCATTCATCAGTTAACCTTAACCTTAGCTGAAGGCTTAAAACGCTTAGGCTATTCGATAGGAACAGAACCATTTTTTGATACAATTAAAGTAGAATTAGGGGAAAAATTATTAACGGAAATTCTATCAGATGCGGAAGCGAAAGAAATTAATCTCCGAGTGATTGATTCTCAAACCGTTGGCATTAGTTTAGATGAAACCACAACCATTCAAGATTTAACGGATTTGTGGGAAATATTTTCAAGTTCAAAACCCTTAGCTTTTACCGTTGAAGATGTCTTAAATCCCTCAGAAAATCTCACTTTATTTACTCGCCAATCTCCTTGTTTAACCCATCCAGTTTTTAATCGTTATCATTCCGAAACGGAACTCTTACGTTATATTCATCGCTTAGAAACCAAGGATTTATCGTTAAATACCTCGATGATTCCGTTGGGTTCCTGTACAATGAAACTTAACGCCACTGCGGAAATGATTCCGGTGACATGGCCAGAATTTGGAAAACTCCATCCTTTCGCCCCAAAAGCACAAACCCAAGGCTATCAAATTCTGTTTGAACAATTAGAAAACTGGTTAGCAGAAATAACAGGATTTGCGGGTATTTCTTTACAACCCAATGCAGGTTCCCAAGGGGAATATGCGGGATTATTAGTCATTCGTAAATACCACGAACATCGAGGAGAAATTCACCGGAATATTTGTTTAATTCCTGAATCTGCTCATGGTACAAACCCCGCTAGTGCTGTGATGTGTGGGTTTAAAGTTGTACCCGTTGCTTGTGATGATCAAGGTAATATTGATATTGCTGATTTGCAAGTAAAAGCTGAAAAATATCAGAATAATTTAGCTGCATTAATGATAACATATCCTTCAACTCACGGGGTGTTTGAAACCGGAATTGAAGCAATTTGTAATATTATTCATGCCAATGGTGGACAGGTTTATATGGATGGGGCGAATATGAACGCCCAAGTGGGGTTATGTCGTCCGGGTGATTTTGGGGCGGATGTGTGCCACCTCAACCTGCATAAAACCTTCTGTATTCCTCACGGGGGCGGTGGGCCAGGGATGGGGCCGATTGGAGTCGCTTCTCATTTAGTTCCCTTCCTTCCCGGTCATCTGGTGGTGGAATTAGAAGGAAATGAACGGATAGGGGCAGTTTCCGCCGCCCCTTGGGGGAGTGCGAGTATTCTAGTGATTTCTTGGATGTATATTGCCATGATGGGGGCAAAAGGATTAACAGAAGCGACGAAAGTGGCAATTTTAAATGCGAATTATATTGCCCGTCGTTTAGATGAATATTACCCAACTTTGTACAAAGGAAATCATGGATTTGTTGCCCATGAATGTATTTTAGATTTGCGGGGGGTGAAGAAATTAGCAGGGATTGAAGTTGATGATATTGCTAAACGATTAATGGATTATGGATTCCATGCGCCGACGGTTTCTTGGCCTGTGGCGGGCACGATGATGGTAGAACCCACTGAAAGCGAATCCAAAGCAGAATTAGATCGATTTTGTGATGCTATGATTGCCATTCGTCAGGAGATTGCTAATATTGAATTGGGGTTAATGGATGCCACAAATAACGTCTTAAAAAATGCTCCCCATACGGCAATATCGTTACTTTGTGGCGAGTGGAATCATCCCTATTCCCGTGAACAAGCCGCCTATCCTGCACCCTGGACAAAAGAACATAAATTCTGGCCGTCTGTGGGACGCATTGATAATGCCTTTGGCGATCGCAATTTTGTTTGTTCTTGTTTACCGATGGATGCCTATGAATAAATACTAGCCTTTTCATTGTAGGGTGCGTAAGCGTAAGCGCACGCACCACCTCACTTTTTTTACCTAAACAATAAATTTAATAATAACTCTAATAGATATATCGAAAATAAAAACTAATATGAAATCTAATTATAAACGAACCACAATGATCCCCCCTAGCCCCCATTAACCCCCAGGGCGTTTTCATTTTCAAAAATGCGATCGCTATCTTCAAAAAAAATCATCAAATTTTCCGATCAAATTCCCTCTAATTTTTATCAGATAAGTTGGA
>CAITND010000264.1 GCA_903893625.1 uncultured Oscillatoriales cyanobacterium | reverse complement strand
TTCCCGCACATTAAATAAACATTAAAACTGACAAGCTAATTTCACTTCCCACCTTAGAACTTACAGCTTGTGGTGGCTTCGCCGTGAGCGTCAGCCAGACGGTGTGGCGATCAAACTCCATCGAACTCACGTTGATTGATGTTTTGCCAGGGATTTTTCCCTGGCTGATAGCTGAATTTGACAATTAAGAGGACAACATCATGATTAAACAATTTAAAGCTGTTTTTCTTTCTTCTGTGTTATCAATTTATTCTAATGTTCTGCCCATGAGTTTACCCTTACTTATTGCAGTACCAGCAGTGACATTATTTTCTCAAGTAGCAGAGGCAAAAACAGTACCTTTTATTTTAAGGAAGGCTTTGGGCTGTAATAATATGTGCGAAGCTATTGTAGTTTCACAAAAGACAGGTAATATTTACAAAGTCGAATATTATGATCGTATTGGAGCAAATGAAGGCACAGAAATCGTCATTGAAATGAATGATTATGGTGATACCTGGTACAAAATTATCAACCCCGTTAATGGAAATTCATCGAGTGTTTACTCTGTTCAAAGAATAAATTAGATTTCTTTCTGTAATTTCATAGATGTCCCTACTTAAAGATTATGAACATGAAAAGTGGGAGAACCCGCCTCTAAAGTGAGAAACCGAGTTTTTTGAGAAAAAACCCGGTTTCTGGTAGCCTAGTCTTTAATTACAACCCTAAATCAAGTTTCCAATATTTGAGAGTTCCGGTATTTTCAGGAATAGCATCAATAACCCTTAACTGCCAATTTCCTTGGGCTGAGAGATTGAGGAACTGTCTTAAATAGAGCGTGTTTTGTAAGGTATAGGTTGTTTTTAATTGGGTATTGATCCCTAACGTTCGATTTTGGAGTAACACTTTATTCCCATTCGGTGCAACTAACCAAACTTCAATATCTCCTAAAAAGCTATGTTCAATTTCTACACTCACCTGAATATCTTGAATCGGACTGGTTTCTGTAATAGTAATTGAACTGGTAAGTCCGTCAGGATTATTATCGGGAATAGCCGTACTCTGACTATTTTCGTGGGAAATATTGCGAGAAATTTGTTGCTGAACCATGCCTTTATTTTGTGCCATTTGCACCGCTTTAAACGCATTCACTTTGCCATAGCCAAACCATTGAGAATAGCCATTTTTGTCATAATTTCCCATCCGAACACCTAACTGGGGATCAGGATCAGCATCCACAATTTTATCCGAACTTTGTTCAATAATTCGGCGGACTTCTTGGGCTGTTAAATTCGGATTTGCGGATAAAACTAAAGCCGCAACCCCAGCAACAACGGGAGTGGCACTAGAGGTTCCGCCAAAATAGGGGGTAAAATCCGATTGATCATAACCTGCGGCACCCATACGGTCAGTGGTAAATACCCCTAATCCTGGTAACGTCCCCTTCAAAACCGGAGGTGTGCCAATATATCCCGTTTCTTGTAACCACATTCCCGGAGGTGCGTTATTACTGGGAGCACAGACAGAAACCCCCGTTCCCCAGTTACTATAAGCTGATTTTTTAGCAAGACTATTGGAAGCAGAAACCGTAATCACATCGGGATGAACTGCAAATCCAGATAACCACTTGACTCGACCTTTAATAATATCGTTCGGCCAACCGGATTCATCAAGCATTCCATTAATCGGACGATTCGCATTTCCCGCCGCAAAAACAATCACACAGCCTTTACCCTTACGACCTTTAGTTGCTGCTTTATTAATGACTGCTTTTTGACGCATAGATAAAGGAAAGTAAATCGCACTAGCACCCCAACTACAGGAAATAACAGAAGCTCCTTTATCAATCGCCCAGTTAAAAATTTGTTCAACAGATTCATCATCTAAAAATCCCGTTGTCCGAATCGGCATTAACGCACAACCGGGTGCTACCCCGACAATTCCGGTTCCGGTTTCTTCCGCAACAGCCACCCCTGCACAAGCCGTGCCATGATTATCTGTAGGAGCTTCTGGCAGGGGAAGACTATCTCGACCTTTTAAATCCAAAGGCGCAACAATTTTACCGACCCCTTGAAAATCCGGGTGATTGATATCGACAGAATCATCGCTAATTGCCACAATGACAGAACGAATTCCTCTGGTAATATCCCAAGCTTTTTCGGCTGAAATATGACAACTTGCTGCCATTTGATTGCCGTCATTACAGTTTAAATACCATTGCTTACTGTAGAGGGAATCACGAGGAACATAATGGGGCTGACTTCTAATCACAATATTAGGTTCAGCCAATAAAACCTGAGTATTTCGAGTTAAACGATTGGTGATTTTTAGAGGATTTTCTTGGGATTGAGTCGTAATTTCATAAACAAAAGCATTCGGTATCCCTTCTATGGGTTTTAACTCTTTTAATCCGAGTTCTGAAGTAATAGAGTTTCGGGTTGAAGCATCAACTTCTTCTTGAAATTGAATGGTCAATTGATTGGTTAAATAGACCACTGAGACAGGATCGTTATCCAGTTGGTAAACATGACTGGCAAAGTCAATATGCTCTGAATTCCGGGCTAATTCCATCGCCTCATCCAGTTGATTTGGAGCAACTGTGACCTCTTCTAGGGAAGGAGGAACACTATTGGCGTGTTGCATCGGAATTGGAGGCTGGGGTAAATCTTTAATTTCAGTGGTACTCGGAGATAATCGCACGGTAAAGCGGTCAGGAACTTTACGCAGGATTAATTCTTCTCCCCCCCGTTGCAAAACATAGGCAATACTATCGTCAGGGACGCCAATTCCTTGATAGCTGGGTGGTAAAACGCTAGATGAGTTAGCTGATGATGTCATATTTTATCTATCCTTTCTTCTCAACGGTTTAAATTCACATTCATAATGTAGATCTATCTATTCTGGATGGTTTGGTAGAAAATCAATCGAGTCATGATCCCCACCCCCAGAAAAAATATAACCTGTCTGGGTTAAGCTGGGATGAGGATACTCACACAATATGAGATTAGTCAAAATTAATGATAAGATCCATGAAGTTTAATGTTTTTTTTTATCGCGTTCGCGCAATTGAGTCATGGTATCCTCTGGAACTGTCAGCTTCCTTCAACGTACAGCCTATCTATCCATCCCTGTGATGATGGCTTGGGGTGTCTTATTCCCGCTTCACGTTAATGCTCAAGAATCTTCTCCAACCCTTTCACCAGGGGATGTACAGTTGAGGGATGGAACAGAAACTGAGGTTGCGCCACCATCGGGTGATCCGGTTCCGCTCAATCCTAATGATATTCGTCCTTTGTCATTGGATAGTAGTTTTTTAAGTATTGAGGGGGGAAAACGGCTTCTTCAAGAAGCTGACACTGCCGTTTCCCAGGAAAATTATGCTGAGGCTGAAAAAAAACTTCAGGAAGCTCGTCAAGTTTTTAACCAATTATCTAATTTTTATCAACAGTTAGCAGCCAGTTTTTCCGGTGTCGATAACCGCATTGCAGACAGTCACAGGAATGCAGCCCGTGATACGGCACAAATGCGCGATACCGCCACCTATCAGTTAGCCTTGCTCCACCGAGCTAAAAATCAACCGGAACTCGCCGTCCCTCTGTTAATTCAGATTATCCGCTCCCAAGCTCCTACTAGGGATTTAGGCAAAAAAGCTTATCAACAATTACTCGAATTAGGATTTGTTACTGAACCTTTCCCCCGTGCCGGAAGTGGAGATACTCAACCCACTACGGCAGCCCAATAATGGGAAGCAGGGCAGGGCAGGGCAGGGCTGTTTCCTATTTTAAAATTACTGAAGGCGGAGGGAACCCCGTCTAGTGCTGATGGAGCCTGTGTAAGACCGGATAGCCGCCAGGTGAAAGGGCATCGGGCTACGAAATCAGAAGCCCACACGCTTTCCGTCAGGTCAGTGTGGGTAGTTCACGGTAATAAACTCTTAATTCCCCATCCCGCAGCAACGCCAATGAAAAATGCCCAGATTTGACCTGTTTTAACGATGTGGTTCCATGTTCTTTGAAAATCAGCAACAATATCCACATCCACTTGTTGAGCTAAAATCGTAGCCTGAGTCATTAGATCTAAACCGTGATCGAGAATATTAAACCCATCAACAGGATTCAGTATTAAAACAAGCATCATCGCTATTGCCTCCGTTGCTAGATTGAACTTGCAACACTACGAGGGTCATGTCATCCCCATTTCGGTTTCCTGAACCAATAAACTGTTGAACTTGTTCAAACAAATAGTCAAGAATCGCCTGGGGATTTCTACAATTCTGACACGCCCAATGAAAAGCTTGACTCAGATTGTCCTCATCAAAGCGATCGCCCCGTTGATTCATTGCATCCGTGAATCCATCGGTATAATAAATAATAGTATCCCCTGGATAAAGTTGGACTTGAGCTTCATAATAGCGAGTATCAAAATCTAATCCAATCAACATTCCTAAAGTATCTAACTGTCGAATATTATTCGTTGCCTTATGCCATAATAACGGGGGATGGTGAGCCGCATTGCTATAGGACAACATTCGAGTCGCCGGATCATATTCTGAATAAAATAACGTCACAAAACGGTTGGAATTTTCCAAATCCGCATACATGACTTGATTCAAATGTCCCAAAATTTGAGCCGGAGAATGGCGGTTCAGCACCTCTGCGCGTAACATTCCTCGCGTCATGGTCATAATTAAACCCGCCGGAACCCCTTTGCCCATGACATCCCCAATCACAATACTCCAGTGTTCATCACTATGAATAGAAGGATGAGCACCCCGTTTGTCAAAATTAGAGGGAATAAAATCATAATAATCCCCTCCTACTCGATTCGCAGTTTGACATTGGGCTGCTATTTCTAAACCGGGGATAGTCGGGCATTTTCGAGGCAATAATTGTAACTGAATTTCTGCCCCAATTTCTAACTCTCGATCTAAACGTTCTTTTTCTCGCAAAGAAGTTGCTAATTCATCATTCGCAATAGCAACGGCCGTTTGATCGGCTACTAATCGAATTAATTTTTGACGGGTGGGTGTCCAAAAGTAGTTAGGATCATGACTAAAAACATACAACCGTCCACGCTCAACATTATTCACCAAAATCGGTGTGCCAAATAGCTGCACATCGGAGCCCAGATAGCGACCCACTTGATAATCTAAATTTGCTGTATAGGTATGCAACGCTGATTCGGACAAGTCTCCCAGGCTGGTTTTTGGCATCAAGGTGATTTGTCTGGTCACGGCTTCGATCGCTTGCCGAATATCCTGACACTGGCGACCTTCCTGACAGTGGAGCCGTTGAAACCGGACTTGTCCGTTGGGTTTAAATAAAACTAATGCTCCCCCATCGGTATCCGTTACCCGACTAGCAACTAAGGGAGTTAACTCTAAAAATTGATTCAGGTTGTTGAAGCTACGCAGGGCATACCCCAAGGAACTTAACAACTCGTTCACGTTTTGCTGTTCTCTATACAAACGCGCCACCAGTTCTTTCAGGGCGAAAACTGGTGTTGTTTCTGGTGTTGCAGAACCCGAAATCGAGTCAGCAAATTGATCGGAGCGTCTTGGTAGGGGCAAGGCTGTCATGTTCAATTTTAGGGAACAGGGAACCGGGAATGGGGAGGGCAGGGGGAGTAGGGGGAGCAGGGGGAGCAGGGGGAGAAGAGGGGCAGGGGGAGTAGGGGAAGAAGGGGGAGAAGAGGGGCAGGGGGCGAAATAATTAACTTCTGACTTCTGACTTCTGACTTCTGACTTCTGACTTCTGACTTCTAACTTCTGACTCCTTCTCTGCACTCTGCATTTCTTCCCCTACACCCTATACCCATGATATTCCTAGCCACTTAGGAGGGCTTCAATAAACTCGTAGCTGGAAAAGGGGCGCAAATCTTCGATACTTTCCCCAACTCCGATAAATCGAATGGGTAAGCCGAGTTGCTGGACAATCGCTAGGGCAACACCACCTTTAGCAGTTCCGTCGAGTTTTGTCAAGACCACCCCACTGAGTTGAGCCACCTCGGAAAAAACTTCTGCCTGTCGTAAACCGTTTTGACCCAGAGTAGAATCTAACACTAATAATGATTCTATTTTGGCTTCTGGAGCACGTTTATCAATCACTCGACGGATTTTATTGAGTTCCTCCATTAGATTCTTTTTATTTTGCAAGCGGCCCGCCGTATCAATAATTAACAATTCTGTATTTCTGGCTCTAGCTGCTTCAATGGCATCATAAACCACCGCCGCCGGATCGGTATTTTTTCCAGGGTTCGCCACGACTTCAACGCCACTGCGATCGCCCCAAACTTTCACCTGATCAACGGCCGCCGCCCGAAAGGTATCTCCGGCAGCTATTAAACAACGATAATCGGATTTTTGGGCTAAATGTGCTATTTTGCCAATTGTTGTGGTTTTCCCGGCCCCATTGACTCCGGTAACTAACCAAATATTTAAGGTATCTTTCTCCGGTGCAAAGGTAATGGGATACCCTTTTTCAAAGGGTTCTTCTAAAATCCCCCTTAAGATTTGTTTGAGATAGGCGATCGCTTGTTCTGGAGGTAAGGCTTCTTGACGGAGTTTACTTTGTAAGGCTTCAATGACGCGATCAGTCGCTGCTACCCCCACATCTGCTTGTAGAAGCATGGATTCAATTTCATCAACGGCCTGTTGATTTAATGGCCCTTGACCGACAATCGCTTTTAATTGGTTGAGTAAGTTGCGCCGTGTCCGTCCTAACGCTTTCCAGAGTTTCTGTAACCAAGTAATTTCTTCTAAAGCGACTTGATCGGGACGGCGACCCTGATCGGCTAAGACTTGCGCCGACCACATAAACATCTCATCAAACTCCATCCCCGCTTCTGAGGTGGCTGTTATCTCGGAACTGGGTTCTTCCTCCTCAATGGCGGTTTCTTTTAACCGTTCTAGTCTCGCTTGACGTTCTGTAGCTGATACAGCCCAAAACGGTAAGGGTTCTGGGGTTTCTGCTTCCGTCTCTGAAATTTCGACAACGGGTTCCGGTTCCGGTTCGGCGGGTGCAACCGTTGGTTCAGGAATAGACTCGGTAATAGGTTCTGGTTCCGGTTCTGTCACCTCAGCTTGAACGGCTTCTACAGGAGTTTCAACAACGGTTTCTACCTCTGGCGTTTCTGGGGTTAAAACTGTTGGTTCAATTTCATCTGTTACAGTGGCTTCGGGTTCAACTTCGGGTTCAACTTCCGGTTCGGGTTCCTGTTGTTTTTGAATATTTTTATAAGCCGCTTTTGCCCACTGTAAATAATCCTCAGCAATTTGAGGGGCTGGTTCAGAACTCTCGGCTGTTTCGGGCGGTTTCTCTACTGTTTCCGGTTCAGCTTTAACCTCGGTTTGTGGCTCTTGAATTTGATCTTTTTTTTCATTAAATTGACGACGAAACCAATTAAATACCATAGGATTTATTTAATATTTGTTGACTGTTGACTGGAATCAGTTATCAGTTATCAGTTATCAGTTATCAGTTATCAGTATTAAGAGTGAACAGTTCAGGGTTTTGAAAAATCCCCCTTAAAGCATGATAGCTGTTGACTGTTAACTCTCAACTGTTAACTCTGGGACAGTTACTTTCAATTTATCGACAAATCGACGGAGAACGCCATTAATAAAGCGATAACTTTCTTCATCGCTGTAGCGTTTTGATAATTCAATAGCTTCATTAATTGCCACTTGTTCTTTTAAGTCTAAATACATTAATTCAGCAACAGCAATGCGTAAAATATCTCGATCAATTCGGGCTAATCGATTCAGTTGCCAATCTACCATAGCGTCGGTTAATAACTGATCAATTTCAGCTTTATGGTTACTGACTTGAATTAAAATATCTAGGGCATAATCCCGGACTTCTTGTTGATTTGCCAGTTGAACTAATTCCGGTAATTCAATAGCGGTACTTAAGCGATTAATGGCGGTTTGAACTAATTCAATGGCTTCATTGACCATAGCTCGCGCACTTTGTAAATCGCTCGCCCGAATTTGACTCCCCAAGAGGCGATCGCTACTGCGTTGTAATTCAGAAACTGCCGTTTCTAAAGATTCTTGACCTTCAGCTGTTAACGTTCTGACGGCGGCAATTAAAACATCATCTAATTGTTGAAGTTCTAGGCGCTCTGAAGTCGCCGGGAGTTGACTAATTCCCAGTAAAGCGAGTTCACGAGCGGTACGACGAGCTTGCATAAGTTTAAGAATTTAAGAATAAAGAATAATAACTTACTTTCAGGAAGTTTTCTCAAAGGAGCCAACTCTTGATGATTTTCCAGTCTATCCGTTTAATTTTCGCCGATCCCAACCCCTTCATCTTCTAGGACAACAGATGACAATCTATTTTCGCTGGGGAGAAGGGATTCTAATTTCGGATTAGGTTTAGGGAGGGCTTTTACGGGTAAGGATGTTGAAGACACAATCCCACCGGATACGATAATTTTAAACGCATCTTCTACCGAAAGAGCCAGGTTGAGTACCTCATGTTCTGGAACAACAGCATACCATCCACTGGTTGGGTTCGGGGTTGTGGGAATAAAAACACTGACCATTTCCTCCGACAATTCAGACTGGATATCACTGTTCACCGACCCGGTTACAAAAGCCAGTGCCCAAATCCCTCGACGGGGATATTCAACTAAGACCACGCGGCGGAATTTATCGTTAGAATCTCGTAACAGGGTTTCTAAAAGTTGTTTGAGGGTTTTGTAAACCGAACCTGCTAAGGGAATAGCTTGTAAGATTCTTTCACTAAAAGCTAAAAGCCACTGTCCCGCAATATTACGAGCCATCAAACCAATAAATAATATCCCTAACATGGGTACAGCCAACCCGACTAAGACATTCAGCAGGTTGACGAGAATTGGATGCAAACCATCAAAGGGATTAATTTGCTTAGGAATGCGTGTCAGAAACTCAATGACGGAACTGGCGATGGTGATTGTCAACCAGATTGTGGTTGCTAAGGGAATCACGACCAACAGACCTGCAATTAAGTCATTTTTTAAGTCCTGCTTCAAGTGTTGGAACACAGAGCGTCCACTCTCCTCTTTAATCTAACTGGCTGATCAATCCCAATCCTTGGTATCAAGTTTGGTATTTCTCTTTCTTATTGTTAACGATTGTAAAGAATTATTGCAAGTACAAGCATTATACTAGGCTCCTCAACTCGGTTTGTACCACAAAAGGTTCAAATCGATTCAAAAGGATTGAGAGATAATTTATTTATTATGTCAGCTTTTGTATATTTTGAAACAAAAGTAGGTTTTCTCGTCAACAGGGAATAGGCAAACCCAGACGGTGAAATCTTTTTTTTCCCTGTTCCCTGTTCCCTTGCCATCTGTAGCACCGATTTAAGGATTTCATATAACTTTCATATCTTGGATGAATTCTGGGGACTTTCAGCGTCGTTTTTTGTAAAAGTTAACTGTCTAATGCGTTGGAATTCAAAATCACGAGCTAAGGCCCGGATACTGTTTGCTAAGGCTTGATGTTTGGGGGGAATTTGTTCGATCAAACGCAGAACTTCTTCTTCATCACAGAGGATGGTTGCTTCCTGGAGGTTGGTAATCCATTCAGGCGGCATTACCAATAGACTTTCTGAGGTTAAGGATTGATGAACAGAAGAGGACAAAATGGGGGAGCGGGGGGCTGAAGTAGTGGAGTCTGCGTAAATATACTGCAATTTCAAATATTCAGCCATTTTGTTAAACAATTCATCTTCTTGGAAGGGTTTGCTTAAGTAGTCATTACATCCGGCGGATATAGCCAAATTGCGATCGCTTTTGGAAGCATAGGCGGTTAAGGCAATAATTACGGTATTTTGACCTTGTAAATTGGCGCGAATGTTTTGAGTTGCTTCATAACCATCCATAATCGGCATCCGAATATCCATCCAAATCAGATGGGGTTGCCATTCCTGCCACAGCCTTAGAGCTTCTTGTCCATTTTCAGCTTCTTTAACCTCTAATCCAATTTGATTTAATATTTTTATCATCAGTTGGCGGTTTTCTGGTTGATCATCTACAACTAAAATTCGATAGCTGGGTTGACCGGGGGCTAAACATAGGACTTGACGGCTTTGGAGGGGAGATTGAACTTGGTTCATTTGTGCAGACTGTACCGGAATTTCACACCAAAATTTACTCCCGACACCAACGGTACTGTGAACCCCTAAAACGCCTCCCATTAATTCAATAAATTTCCGACTAATTGTAAGTCCTAAACCCGTTCCTTCTAGTGCTTTTTTACCCGATTGACTTTGAACAAAGGCATCAAAAATATTATTTAATTCTGTCTCGACAATTCCAACTCCCGTATCCTCTATTTCAAATTTAAGTATCAGGTTTTGACTGTTGACTGATAACTGACAACTAACATCCGAAACCTGTTTTATCGTTAAACTGACACTACCTTTCTTGGTAAATTTAATAGCATTTCCCAGAATATTAATTAAAATTTGGCGAAGTTTATTGGGATCGGTGATTACATATTGAGGAACATCCGGTTGAATATTAAGTGCAAATTTTAATCCTTTAACTTCTACCCGTAAGCGGAACATTTCCCAGAGGGATAAAATTAAATAATTGAGATCAAAGGTGCTTTCATCTAAAGTCATCCGTCCCGCTTCAATTTTAGAGAGATCTAAAACATTATTAATTAAATGCAACAGGTGATCGCCACTGCGACGAATAATTTCTAAATTTTCTCGTTGATAGGCGGGAATAGTTTGATCATGACTCATTAATTGAGCAAATCCCAGAATAGCATTTAAGGGGGTTCTTAATTCATGGCTCATATTGGCAATAAAAATGCTTTTAGATTGATTGGCAATTTCTGCGGATTCTTTGGCTTTTTGCAGTTCTAATTCGACTTGTTTGCGATCGCTAATATCTAAAGCCGTTCCAAACAGTTGCCCAATATTTCCCTGTTCATCTCTCACCCCTTCTCCCCGAACTTCTAAATAACGAATTGAACCATCAACTCGAATAATTCGATAGTCTAATTCGTAAGAAATTCCCGCTTGAATGGCTTGTTGAATATGGTATTCAATATTGGAACGATCCTCAGAATGAACATACTGTAAATATTCATCATAACTGAGTTCAGGATCGGGTTTTTCTAATCCAAAAATTCTGAACATTTCTTCAGACCAACTCATGGTTTGAGTAGCGACATCAAATTTCCAATTTCCAATATGAGCAATGCGTTGAGCTTCCACTAACGCTTCTTCACTTTGACGCAATTTTTCTTCAGCAATTTTCAGTTCTGTTAAATTCCGAATACTCATCACCACTCCAGAAATATCTTGATTCAGTTCATAATAAGGTGCGTAAGTAATGCTCAGAAATTGAGCGTCTGAGGTGGGAGAATTTAACCAACAATGATCATGAATAACTTCTCCTGCTAAACACCGTTCTAAATAGGGTTTCATCATTTGTTCAAATTGCTGTTGACCGATAGAATGGATTAAAGGAAAACCGATCAAAGCCTCTAAAGGTTGATTATAAACATTGAGATAGGCGGGGTTAGCTAACTGATAGGTATAGTTACGATCAATTAAACAAATTTGATCCGTTGTCGCCGCCACAATTCGTTCATAACGACGTAAAGCTTCCTCCGTGCGTTTGCGTTCACTAATATCTTCACAAATTCCCATCGCCGCAATAATTTCACCCTGGGAATTCCGCACTAAAGCCGTTGATAAACTAATATCTACTAAAGATCCATCTTTGCGTTGACGTTTCGTTTCCACTTGACTCAGGGTATTTCCAACGAAAGTATTATCAAAAAATTGTTGGAATTCTTGTTTTGATTCCTTGGGAATCATCGGTAATATTTTACCAATGACTTCCTGAAAAGTCCAACCAAAAATGCGTTCCGCCGACGGATTCCAAACTAATACTTTACCATTTTGATCAATCACATCAATCGCAACAGGAGCCGCTTGAATTGTGGCTTGTAATAAATCATTGACTTCTTGTAATGCAGCTTCTGTTTTTTTCCGTTCGGTAATATCTTGATACACGGTTAAAAATAATTCTCCTCGTTCATCTTCTAATAATACTGTTGAAATCAATAGAGTTTTAGTTTCTCCAAATTTGGTGATAATCGTTGTTTCAACATTATGTAATGCTCCTTCATGAATTACCTGTTGTAAACGTTCTCCCGCCTGTTGATAAGCCCTGCGATCAGGATAAAGCAACTGCATAAAATTGGGGTGGCTTTCCGTATCTTCTAAACCATATCCCGTGATCATTTCTATTTGAGAATTAAAAATTAAAAATTCTCCTTGAGCATTACTTAAGGTGATCCCATTTCCAATTGTTTCAATCACCGTTTGTAAGCGTCTTTGAGTAATTTGTAATTCAGATTGAGCTTTTTTGCGCGCGGTAACATCAACCCAATATCCGACAATTTCTAAGGGTTGTCCTTTGGGATCTCGAACTAACCGCATTTGCATATCTAACCAACGATAGGTGCGATCAGAATCTAAAAATCGATATTCATAACTAAAGACATCTCGCCTTAAAATTCGCTGTAATCCTGAGCGCAACAGTTTAATATCTTCAGGATGAACATGATTTAACCAAAAACCAGGATTTCTGAGGAATTCTGGAGCATAATAACCCAACAAACTCCGAACATTATCACTCATAAAAGTAATGTCATAATTTTCCTGGGGTTGACAACTAAAAATCACAGCCGGACTCACGGTGAGTAAATATTGTAACCGTTCACTGACAGACCGTAATTCTAATTCCACTCGTTTGCGTTCGGTAATATCTAATAACACCCCACCCACTCCTGAAGGACAGCCTTGACTATTAGTTGATAAGGGAAAAAACGATGCCATCCAATAACTTCTAATCCCTGGACGGGTATATTCTCCACTAATTTCTAAATCCAGAATCGGATTTCCTTTATTTAATACTTCATCACAAACAAATTCTAAAATCGCTGTATATTCACAAAAAACATCTTGAATGGATTGACCAATATGATCTTTGGCTGGAATTTGGTGCATTTTTGCGATCGAATCGTTAACTTTAATAAATCGTTTTTGATCATCTAAAATTAATAATCCGGCGGGAGCGCAAGCAAAAAAAGCATCTAACCAAGATTCTCGTTGGGCTAATTCTCGTTGCAGAGTTTGGCGTTCGGTAATATCTCGTCCTTCAGAAATTAAAAGTTTGACTTGTCCGGCTTCATCAAATAAGGGACGGAGGGAAACATCCATCGTTATGATTTTATTTTCTCGATCTAAAACATCAATTTCATCGCGAATAAATTCCCCTTGAGCCGCCCGAATAATTGCCTTTTGAAGTTGGGCTTGAGTTTCGGTAGAAATCCTCCACCAACCTCCCTCCCAAAAGGGTCGATTTACTATATCTTGACGTTGCAACCCTGAAAAATCTAAGGCGGTTTGATTAATTTCTAAGGTGATCCCTTCACAGGTTAAAAGTCCCATTAATTGGAAGGTTTGATCAAAAATAGCTCGAAAACGGGCTTCACTATCTCGCAGGGCAACTTCTGCTTGTTTACGAGGGGTAATATCTTGAATTTGGGCAATAAAATATAAGGGATTTCTCTGCTGATCTCGAACCAGTGTACTATTCAGTAAGATCCAAATGATCTGTCCTTGTTTGTGAATATATCGTTTTTCACTTTGATAAGTTTGAATTTGATCATTTAATAATTTATAGTAATTTTCGAGATCGGTTTCTAAGTCATCAGAATGGGTAATTTCTTGAAAGGTTAAATTTAATAATTCTGCCTGACTATACCCCAGCATTACACATAATGCTTGATTCACTCGTAACCACTGACCCTCTAAACCCAAAATTGCCATCCCAATAGAGGCATTTTCAAAGGCACTGCGAAATCGTTCTTCACTTTCGCGGAGGTGAGATTCTATGCGTTTTTGTTCGCTAATATCACGGGCAATTTTAGAGGCTCCAATGATTTCACCTTTTTTATTTTTGACCAGAGATACTGTTATAGAAATATCAAGTAAACTACCGTCTTTTCGTTTTCTCACTGTTTCAAAGTGTTGGATTCTTTCGCCGTTAACCAAGTGTTTTAAAATTTCAGATTCTTCCGGGTAACGCTCAGGAGGTAATAAAATAGAAATCGGCTGACCGAGAATTTCTGCTGCGGTGTACCCAAATAACCTTTCTGCCCCGGCATTCCAACTAATAATAATTCCTTCTAGGGTTTTACTGATAATCGCATCGTCAGAGGATTCAACAATCGCCGCAATTTGTGATCGGGCAATTTCTATTTGTTTCTGCTCACTAATATCTCGCAAAAAACCAATGAATTTAGTCGGACTTTCCCCATTAATTGACCAAAATTGACATTGATCTTCAATCCAAATATAAGATCCATTTTGATGCCTGATCTGATATTGAAATTGAAATTGAGTAGAGTTTTGTATGAGAGTGGTTTTGATCGCTTCCTGCAAATATTTTCGATCATCGGGATGAATTAAACCGAAATAATCCTCAATCGTCTGTGGCATTTCTGCGACATCATAACCCAATAAGGTTTTTGTATTGTTTCCCCAGGTGTGATTTTGGGTGAGTAAATCATATTCATATAACAGTTGACCACTGAGTTCAACGGCGATTTCATAACGCTGTTTCCAAGTTTGTAACTCGGCGGTGTGTTCATTGATTTGGGTTTCTAAGTTGGCTTTGGCTGGTTGCAAATTGGTTTCATTTCGGTTCACTAATCTTTGATGGGGACGAACACTAAATATCCCACTACACAACAACAACAATGCGATCGCTGTTTGCCATCCTATCTCTGTTGGGGAAAAATCAACCTTGCCCGAAATAGGTGTTAACAGTTTAATCAAGCTAATAAATCCCCCCGAAATCACGATAATATCAATCAGATAAGCATTCGGTTGATCCGTATTTAATAGGAGTAAAGCCACTCCTATCATCAGAAATACTAAAGCGGTATTCGTCTCCATTGGTTCTAGGACTAAACCAGTGAAGTTAGGTTGAAATTGAGAAACTAAAAGCAGATTAATAGAGGGATTAAGAAAATTAAAAATATTATAAAATAAATCTAAAAAAGCGATTAAAATAATTAAAAATCCGCCGATTTTAATTTCTAATTTTAGGATTTTTGAGTTTTGAAATTCGGGAATAGACAGGTTTTTTTTGTGCCATAATCCCAAGGTCAATCCACTTATAATTAAACTAATAGCTGTATAAAAATTGAAATAAATTAAATTCAGGAGAATATTATCGGCAAGAATAGTTCGCCCAGTTCCACTGAGTAACCCCAGCAATCCTAAACAGCAAATCACTAAACTAATCCATTGAGAAAAACGTTTCAGTCCTGCTAAAGATTGAATCAGATTTGATAAAAATGATAGCTGGTTTGTCCTCATAATACCTGTCCCTTTCCTCTATATTTTTATGGTTAGATATAGCAGTCGCGCCTGGTAGTGAGGACATAGACTGATCCTCAAACCTCGCCTTGTGTCCCTATCCACCTTCGGTTTAATCTGTTTCCTGTTTCCTGCTATAATATTGAATGAAACAGAGCTTTGTTGATATTAAAGATCACACACAATATTTTTTCCCTGTTTTTTAGCTTTATATAAAGCTTGATCTGCCTTTTGAATTAATATTTGGGGTTCTTCATTAATTGGGGGAATTAAACTACTAACCCCTAAACTGAGAGTGATTACACCCGTTCCTGGGGATGCTTGATGGGTTAATTGCAAATTATAAACCGCTTGTCGAATGTGTTCAGCGACTTGTAGTGCTCCAGGTAGGGATGTATTGGGAAGAATTACGACAAATTCTTCTCCTCCATAACGGGCAACTAAATCCGCAGGACGTTTGAGAGTTTGATGAATTGTTTGGGCAATTTGTCTTAAACAATCATCCCCAGCTAAATGACCATAAGTATCATTATATAATTTGAAATAATCAATATCCGCTAAAATTAGGGATAAAGGTAGCTTTTCGCGTCGTAATCGCAGCCATTCTTGTTCTAAAACCCGATCAAACCTTCGGCGATTTGCGACTTGTGTTAACCCATCTAAATTAGCCAGATGTTCTAATTCCTGATTAACTTGATGCAGTTGTTGATAGAGTTGAGATTGTCCAATTGCGATCGCTAATTGATCCGTGACCACTACTGCTAATTCTACATCGGTTTCTGACCAGGGAATAGAACGATGTCTAACTATACTTAAACTTCCCCAAACTTTCCCATCGGAATAAACAGGAATCTGCAACCAAATTCTCGGATATTGTTCAACTAAATCCTGATTAAATTCATCAATGATTTCTTGAGGGTCTTCGACACAAAAGGTTTGTAATAATTTCAGACGTTCTGTTAATAAATAACGGGGACTTGAGAGTTTAGCATTGACTAATTTGGCGAGATCAGAATTGGGGAAATATTCAACAATGGGCTGCCAACTACGGTGTTGAGAGAAATGTTGAACAATTGCCACCCAATCCGCTTGTAAGAGTTGACCAATTTCGTTGACAGCCGTAGAAAATACAGTAGAGAGTTCTAGGGAATTACGAATTGACCGAATCACTCGATTTAACGCCTGTTCCCGTTGATATTGCACCCGTAACGCTTCTTGAGCTTGCTCCCGTTCTAAAATTTCAAGCTGGAGTTGTTTTTTATGCCATTGAATGGTGAGTTGATTTTTTACCCGTGCTAACACTTCTTCCACTTGAAATGGTTTTGTAATATAGTCAGAACCTCCAACACTAAAGGCTTTGACTTTATCTAATCCATCACTTAATGCACTGAGGAAGATAATCGGAATATCTTGAGTATTGACATCCTCTTTTAAACGTTTGCAGACTTCATAACCCGATAAATCGGGCATGAGAATATCTAACAAAATTAAGTCGGGAGGACTCTTTTGAATCGTCTCCAGAGCCTCATAACCATTACTAACGGCTCGAACTTTATAGCCGTTTTCTCGGAGCAGATTGACTAAGAGCCTTAAATTTGCTAGTGTATCATCAATAACTAGCAAATCCGCCCTAGATTCAGAATTGGGAGAGACATACATTCGCAGTGAATTAGTTAATAAAATAAACCACAGATTAAACTATCCTTTAAAGCGGATATATCTTGAATCTGATCAGGATTTTTTAAATCCTCTGTTGAGATAAAATTATCTCAACGTCCCTCTCAGGTGTTTAAACAGATCAAAACTAAACCTTTCCCTCTGCTAAAATTTTATAGCATTCAATTGCATCCACTAAACTCCGCTAGTTTTAGCTTACTTACTATTATACTCAGATCAAGGTTCTGTTCTATAAGTCAAAACTTTTCTAAAATTCTGAACCTTTCGCCACACCGGGGGTGGAGGCGCAGGAGGAGATTATTAAGAGTTGATGGTTAACGGTTTACTGTCATCAAATAGTATCAAAAAGGGGATTGAATTTTTAAAGCCGGAGATCATTGGACTTGACGAAAACTGAATGTGCTGCTTTACTGGAAGCAAACCCAGAAACCTGATCCAGAGTCTTCGCTTGATTAACTCAAGAGGATATAATCTGCATTAATGGCTCATCCATGACTGTTTTGGATTGTAGCGAATCAATCCACCGAAGCAGAATTTCACTTTTGGATAAAAATTCCTAACCAGAATTACAAAAGCTTTAAATAAAGATGACTTTTCTTCTTAAATCATGAAAGAAGTGTAAAGATATCGTTCAATATTGTTGATTTTTCTAGCTCAGGCTATGCTAAAATTAACAGTATAAGCACCCCGTACAGTTGATGGTTAATCTGCTTCTGAAACAATTGATTAGTGTTACTAATCAATTTTCGTCAAATTCAAAAAGCCATTCTCTTAATATCCGCTTAAAAATGAGTGCAGACCTAATCTATGAATTCTTTTTAAATGGGGTGCAAACGGACAGCCCAGCAGCCGTTTTTGATTGCTTTGAACAATTATTTTTTTACCTCCTGTGTCCCCATCAGCCGGAGGTTCAAGTTGCCTTTGAAGATATTCTGAGTTCTAAGGAAGGAGAACCCCATTTTAAAGGGGTGCTGAAGCGATGTTGCTATATCCTGATTAATAATTGGCTGATTAAACGTCAATATCATGTGATTAGGAAACTTATAGATAAACTATCGGAATCCCCGGATTGTAATCAAACCTGCTTATCTATTCAAGAAAGCCGACTCTTGTTATGGATGAATAACTTTTTAGAAAGTGAAGATTATCAAGAAATACTACGCTGTGGGAACTTGGAACGCAGCAATTGGAGCAGTCGTTATCAATCCTATTTATTAGTTCCCCAATACCTCAACCCTCGCAATTCTAGGGAACAAAAAGAAGTCGCTCGAAATTTGGCGAAACAGCTTAAGGACAAATACAAATTTGATTTAGCAATGTATATCGCGCGGATGGGATCTTCAACGGGTCAAGAGCAGAGGCGGAAAAACCCGACTCAACTGGGGGATGAAGTCGTGGGTTTAATTAAACAAACGATTTCTACACAGCGAGTCTTTAATTATGGAACTCAAGCCAATTTATTTTTACACAACACCCAGAATTTTAGCTATGAACAATTTAAACAGTGTTTACCTCAATATTTGATGTTTAATATCAGTCAGCAATATCCAGCAAATATTCTGCGAGAAAGAATAGAAGAAAAGCTGGAATCTCTTTACTGTATTGATCATGATATAATCGTTAATAAAGCTTTAATTAACAGAACTTGCAACCGACTGATTGAATATTTACTCATTGAAAATGGTAAACCTCCATCATTTTTATTTAATTTAATGATTGGGCAGGGGAGTCAACTGACATTAGTAATTCTGCTGCTAAAATTAGTTTTGATGGGGAATTCTTGTCGCAGCTATCTGGAGATTTGTATTGCTAATTTAATTCAATTCTATCAAGATCATGCCGAAACCAGATGTCAAGGCGTGATTCAATTCCTAGAAGTTTTTAATTTAGTATTCACTTTATTTACAGAAAATGTCCAGTATTTTTTAGTAAAAACGAAAGAACATCCACCGGGAACTCAATCCGAAACTGAATTAGACACCTATCGCCTATTTTGTCAATTCAAAGGCCCCGATTTACGCACCACTAATTTAAAAGAAGTGCAGTCAAAAGGGAAAGATTTGCGGGGTGCAGATTTACGCGATATGAATTTAAAATCCGTTGAATTGATTCAAGTAGATTTAAGCCTTGCTAAACTTAGCCGTGCAGATTTAAGTCAGGGAAATTTTACAGAAACTAAATTCTTTATCTCTGATCTCAATTATACCAATCTGACGGAGGCAAATTTAACGAAAACGGATTTTCGTCGAGCGGAATTAAAACACGCTAATTTAACAGGTACGAATTTAAAACAAGCCAACTTTAACCGTGCTGATTTAAAAGGCGCTATTATTACCCATGCTAATTTACAGGAAGCGAATTTAGAAAATACTGATTTAAGCGAAGTCAATTTATCCTCATCCCAACTACAACTCGCCAATTTAAGCGGAGCTAATTTAAAGGGAGCTAATTTAAGTTTTGCGAATTTAACCAATGTTAACTTAAGCAGAGCGAATCTTGAAGGCGCAAATCTTCAAGGGATTGATTTACGAGGAGCTAATTTAACCGCCGCTAATTTGGAAAATGTTAATTTACAGGATGCCATTTTAGAGCGTGCTGTCTTATCCCAAGCCAACCTAAAATCAACGAATTTAACTAAAGCTAATCTCACGGCTGCAACCATCAATCAAGCAGATTTAAGTCAAGCTATTTTAGCTTATGCACAACTTCGAGATACCAATTTATCTCAAAGTAATCTCCGTCATGCGGACTTGACAAAAGTGGATTTAACCCGTGCTAATTTAATGCAGGTTGATTTTAGTTATGCGTGTTTAAGAGATGCAATTGTTCGTCATACGAATCTAAAAGATGCGATTTTATTAGCGACGGATTTACGCGGAGCCAATTTATTCCGCAGTGGTATTGCTGAAGCACAAATTAGCGGAGTTAAATTAGGAAATAATGCAGGATTATCCGATAAAACTCGAATTTTCTTAGATGGTGAAGAAATTAATTAAAAAAGGAGAATCAAGATGATGGATGTTGTTAAAGCACAGCTACAAACAATTTCGTCTTTAAAATCCTTGGGAATTGAGTTTTATCAAATGCCCAACGGCAATTATCGCATTGGGATGAGAACACTTAATCGAGCTTTAGGGTATAAAAATAATGGGTTAGATCAAGAAATTTTGAGCGAAGATAGTCAGACCCTAAGAAGATTAAATGAAATTGGATTTACACAAGAAATTGAAAGGATAGAAATTACCTTAAAGCTTGGTGATCAAGAAAAGCTTGTTTCTGTTTTAACCCTTAGCTTTGATGATTTTAATCGTCTGATATTTTATGAAGCTTCAACGGGTAATAAAAGAGCTTTAGAAATTTTGTTATCTTTAGCTAAATTAGGCTTGAATGTCATTTCTTTAAGACCCTCAAGTCAAGAATTGGGTGATACTCAAGACTGTATTCGGACATTGCTGGATAGGAAGTACGAAGCAGTCCATCATTTGATTATGGAACACATGAAAATTGACGAACTAGAGGAACTTGAAACCGAAGATGATATTTTATCTTTAGCTGTTTCCCTAACTTCTTAATGAGTTTTCATGAGCAATTGGCTTCGGTTATGCCTTGACCTTAATATTTGGTGTGCTGCTCTACTTGCTGATAGAAAAGGTAAGCAAGATACAGCGTGCCAATCTTTAGTTAAGATTGTTCGAGAAGGAACCTGTGCGTTAGGGTCGGTTCAGCTTATTATCTCCTGGGGTATGCTCAACCGTCTATCTTCGGTGCTAGTAGAAAAGCTAAAAATTCCTGATCACATAGCAGATTTATACATTGATACTATCAAAGATTATGCAGAAGCAAGAATAGTGGGTAGCCCTCAATTAACTTTAGGGGGGACAGGTGTTATTCCATTACACGATATTGAAGACCGTCATGTTCTTGAGACAGCCTTAGCAGGTCAAGCATCAATATTAGTAACAGCAAATCTTAAAGACTTTTTAGCGAAAGATACAAAGATTGTCACATTAAATGAACATTTAATTTACCCAACTTACCGCCCATCTCTGCATATTGTTAAACCTTATTTAATGATGGCATGGATGAGAAACCAAGATATACCTGAGCTATTTTAATTGTTAATAAAAATCAACTCGTAGTGAGTCCTTCAGGACTCTCTTCTAACACTCTCAAACACAACAACGGGTTTAGACGCGCCGTGGCGCGTCTCTACGGTAGGATTAAATGAGTTTAACCGCACGCAGGGTAAACATAATTCCGGCTGCTGCTACTAAAGCACCCGCATAGATGATAACGTAAGCGATCGCGCCATCCACTGTCAGCATTACACAACTCCATAAACATTACTATCTATTGAATCATGAGTGATCCGTCCGTGATCATCCTTAATGGGTAAAAAATAGAATACAATTTTTAAGGGTGAGTTAATGAGGGGAAGAATATGGAATCGATGATTCGGGTTAATTTAGGTTCATTATCCTATAATATTGCCATCGGTGCAGGACACTTAGATCGCTTGGCGGAATTGATCACCCCATTAAAATTAGGCAAAAAAATACTATTAGTTTCTAACCCAGAAATATTTAATTATTATGGAGAAAGAACCCGTATTTCCTTAGAACAAGTGGGGTTTGATGTGGCAATTTGTACCCTTCCAGCAGGTGAAGAATACAAAACCCCCGAAACCCTACAAATGATTTATGATGCGGCGTTAAAACACCGACTAGAACGTTCTTCTACAATGGTTGCGTTAGGGGGTGGAATTGTTGGAGATATGACCGGATTTGCTGCGGCGACGTGGTTACGGGGGATTAATGTAGTTCAGGTTCCGACTTCTTTATTAGCGATGGTAGATGCGTCTATTGGGGGGAAAACAGGCGTTAATCATCCTCATGGAAAAAACTTAATTGGGGCGTTTAATCAACCCAAATTGGTATTAATTGATCCTGATGTTTTGCAAACCCTTCCTGAACGAGAATTTAGAGCCGGAATAGCAGAAGTGATTAAATATGGTGTGATTTGGGATGAGGAATTATTTGTTAAACTAGAACAATCCCCAGGATTAGATAATATCCAATCTTTAGACTCTGGATTATTACAAGAAATTTTAACCCGTTCTTGTCAAAGTAAAGCCGATGTTGTTAGTCAAGATGAAAAAGAATCGGGGTTAAGAGCGATTTTAAATTATGGTCATACCCTTGGTCATGCGGTAGAAAGTTTAACCGGATATACCGTTGTAATTCATGGAGAAGCCGTAGGAATTGGGATGGTAGCCGCAAGTCAAATTGCGGTTAAACTAGGATTATGGAATGAAGATAGTGATCAACGACAATTCGCGTTAATTGAAAAGGCGGGATTACCGACCCAACTCCCCCCTGGATTAAATATTGATGATATTTTGGATAGTCTACAAACCGATAAAAAAGTCAAGGCTGGAAAAGTGCGATTTGTATTACCAACTCGCATTGGAGAAGCAATGGTGACAGATCAAGTCACTTCTGATATCATTCGTCAAGTATTAGAAAGCTCTCCCGTTCGTTGTTTGGCTTAAGGCTGCAAAAATTCATATCTTTGTCATCGAATTGACACATTAACTTCATCTCCTGACGATAATCTGTAAATCATAAGCAAGTTAACTCCTCACACTAAAATCACGTTTCGTTCCTCACCACTGGCTGATTACCAGTGGATTTTTTTTCGCTTGATTTTTATCATAGTAAACTAGAAAACGTTGCACTCAATATTGGCTGAACTCACCCATGAGAAAATGGACGCCTATTCTGCTGTTAACCCTGTATTTACTAGGGGTTGGAGTAACTGTTGGACTCAAAAATCGAGATTGGATTGTGGCCCAAGGGATGTCATTATGGAGCCAAATGCCTCCTCCGCCAAAATTTGAGCGGGTTATCGCTGAAACCGTCTCTCCCTCTCCATCCCCATCCCCAAACGTCAAACTGGTGGTGGCTGAGGAACCACGGCCACAGGCGACCCAACCGCAACCGGAAATGGTGGCGAATGTGAATAATGTTCCTGTCCCTGGAACCTGTGCATTACAACCTGATCCTAACCCAACCGCCAGTGGGAAAGTTGGGCCTGCTGTGAATCCGGTCACGTTATATCGGTTTCGGCGGCCAACGGATGTACAAACGGCCAATCTTCAAGGCGGGGTGGGTTATACTCCCAATGAATATCAAGCGTTAGCAAATCCGACGAATTACGGACAACGATTTCTTTATGATATTAATGGACAACCTGTGAATAATGCGCCCATTGTGGTGTTACATGAAACGGTATCGGATGTTTATAGTGCGGTGAATTTTTTCCAAACCGCCCAAAATTCCGAGGATAATCAAGCAAGTTATCATACTTTAATTATGTTAACTGGGGATATTGTTTATATTGTTCCTCCAGATTTAAGAGCGTTTGGTGCAGGAGATTCTGTATTTGTAAGTTCAACGGGAACGGAAACCGTTAAAACCCATCCTAAACGTCCTCCTTCTGTAAATAATTTTGCTTATCATGTTTCTTTAGAAACCCCTGCGGATGGTCGTAATAATGCTGATTCTCATAGTGGTTATACGGCTGCACAATATCAATCTTTAGCGTGGTTAGTGGCAAAAACTGGAGTTCCTGATGCTAGAATTACAACTCATGCGGTGGTTGATCGTTCAGGAGAAAGGCGAGATCCCAGAAGTTTTGATTCTCAACTATTTCTTCAATATTTACAATCCTATCCCCGGACTCAGGAAATTATGATTAGTTGTCAATCGGCTTATCTGAATTAAAATGATATTCTCACAAAACTCTTTAAGGATACTATGCAAGTTAAAGGGATAAAAAGAGGCAAAACCATTGAATTATTGCAAGATATTGACCTACCCGACGGCGTAGAAATTACTTTTGAAGTTAAAACAGTACCAATTTTAAGTTTATCGGAACGCCTTAACCGTTTAAAAGCTATTTTTGGAGCGTGGCAAAATCAACCCGAACTCGATGAGATTTTTTCAGAAATAGATAAAGAACGCCATTACTATCAAGGTAGAAAGTAGAAAATTGGTTAAACTCCAATTAAAAACAATCACAAAAATATTAATATCACAACGCAATTTTTGCCTGGTGAGGACTTCCCCAAATTACGGTTTCATGTTTATAAATAACCATCCCTGGTTTAGCACCTTTCGGTTTATAAACGTGCTTAGGTTTGGTATAAATAACCGGAACTTGTTCACTATTTCTAGCTCGACTATAATAGGCCGTTAAATTAGCCGTAAATTGGAAATCAATATCATCAGCAACCTGTCCCGCACTTAACCGTAATAATACATGACTACCGGGAATTTCTTGAGTATGAAACCATAAATCATAATCCGTTGCAATTTTAAAGGTTAATTGATCATTTTGACGATTATTTCTACCAATTAAAACCTCAAAATTATTCGGAGTTTGATAGCGATAGAATTCTATAGATGAGGGAGAATTAGAACTGCGATAGTCATGAATATTAATATAACCTTGTTGAATTAATTCCTCTCGAATTTCGGCTAAGGTTTGTAAATCTTCGGCGGTTTTATAGGTTTCAACTAAACTAATCGCTGATTCAACTTGTTCTAAATAGTTAATTTCCGTTTTGACTTCATTTAACAGGGGTTCAACGGCAATTTTAGCTCGTTTTAACTTTTGATGTCGTTTATATAAGTTTTGAGCGTTCCAGACCGCATTATTCTCTGGATTTAGGGCAATTTTAACAGGTTCTCCCGTCTCAAAATCGGGTAACAAAATCTCCTTCATACCCGGTTTCCATTCGTGCAGAAATGCCATTAATAAATCGGCTTTTGCCCGATACTCATCCGCTTCATCAGATTGTTGTAACCGTTGAATAAATTGATCCGCTTTAACCCGCAATTTTGTTAAAACATGATTCATTTTTTGACTAACTTGATGCCGGAGTTGCTGAAATTCCTGTTGATTTAATTGATTTGTATAATAAGTATTGAGTAAAATTTGAATTGATTTAACTTCAGCAACAGCTTCTGAATTCCAAGGAATAATATCATAGCCTTTGGCGGTATAATAAGGGCAAAATTCTAGTTTTTCTAAAGTTTTTAACCAAGTTTGCCAACTTTGAAATAATCGATTCCAGTCTTCTGTCGTTAAAGTATTAGTGGGTTGAGTTGGATCTAAATCAGCAGCTTGAATCATCGATAACACTAACCCAGAACTTAAACCCCGATAGTTTTTTAACAGTTGTTGTTTTAAGGCACTGGGAATTAAACTCACCCGCTCTTGCCAACGGGATTGAGGTTCATTTAAACTGGGAATGGGCTCGGTTAATTTGGGGGGAAGTTCATAGGGTTGACCCGTTAAAATCGGTCGCACACTCGATTGTTGTATATTGACTTGATGGGCAGCCGTAACAATATTATTGTCCGATCCGGTTAAAATAACATTACTATATTTTCCCATAATTTCTACATACAAATGCCACAGAGGGTCATCCCCTGGACGATGGGAAAATTGCAGATCTAAAATTCGTTCCCAAGGGTCAATTTGTTTAATTTCAACTAATGCTAATCCCCCTAATTGATGACGGAGTTGATCACTAAAAGTAAAGGTATCAGGAATACGAGGTGGAGGATCACCAATACAAATTCTAGCAGCTTGGGGATGCCAAGAAATATCTAACCAGCCTCGACGCTTGAGGGTGCGTAACCCCAAAGAAATCGTAAAGCGATCGCGTTGATACACCTGTTCTAACCGCGCCGGAAGCCAATCTTGACGCAGTTCACAACAGCTTGCGATTAATGTGGTTAAATCAACAGATTGCATAATTTTTGCCTGATCGCTTTACCCATTTACTATTGTCTCATTATTTTTTGCTCATACCCCACCTAATTTTCAAAAATGACGTTTTTTTAAATTATACTGGTTTTAAATTTTTAAATTATTCTTCGCCAATCTGTACACCCTTGTATTCCGTTACTTCCTTTTGAGTAAATTTCCATGAAAAACCTGCTGACTCGCTTAGATCTATCTTACCTTTATGTTTTTTTGGGAGAAGCAACTCTAGGTTTAACCTTTGTTTTTATATCCTTTTGGCGCGTGTTCTAGGGCCAGAACAGTATGGGATTTTTACATCAACTTCTGCATTAGGGGCAATTTTAGCCTTATTAATTCAGTTTGGTTTACCCGTTCTTTTGAACCGAGAAGTTTCGGCAAACCCAGAAGTTGGCTCAAAATTAACCTCCCGGTTTATTATCTTAGAATTGCTAACCTCTATCCCGGTTTTTTTCCTCTTATTTCCCATTGCAATACTGATGGGATACCACGAAGAAAACACTCTAATTATTTGTTACATTGTGGTGTTTTCAGAAATTTGTCGCGCCATGAAAATGACCCTACGGGGAACGTTAAAAGGCATGGGATGGTTTAGAACAGAAACGGTATCGGTTGCCTTGGAACGTGCCGCTACAGTTCTGATTTCTCTGGGGGTATTATATGCCACAAAAAGTTTGATTTTGGTGGTAATTAGTATTGTTGTTGTCCGACTTTTAGATATTTTAATTTTAATGTATTACCTCAATCGTAAACTTCCGGTTTGGTCACCTTTTACGATCAGAGAGGGTTGGGATTCATTACGCATGGCTTATCCCTTTGCTTTATCGGGGGTTTTATGGATTTTATATTATCAAGTTGATTTAGTCATGTTGCAAGCCATCGGAGTAACAGTTGAAGCCGGATATTATAGTGCAGCCTATAAAGTTATGGAGATGTTTTTTGCCTTACCGCGTGTAATTTTCCAAGTTGTTTTTACTCGATTTGCTAAATATCACGCCAATGATCCTAGTCGTTTACCTGAACAATTATATAAGGCAACGCGCCTTTTATTAATTGGGGTTTTACCTGCGGTTATTCTAGCTGGATTCTTACAACAAATTTTACTGCCTTTAATTTATGGTCAAGAATTCCTCCGATCAGTTTATTCCTTAGCGGTTTTGTTACCGAGTTTAGGAATTAGTATGTTTGGCAACTTAGCTCAACGGTTTTTACAAGCAACGGGACAAGAAAAAAGCTTACCTAATATTTTATTTTGGACAGCATCAGGTAATGTAATTATTAATTGGTTTTTAATTCCCCGTTTCGGAGGGCCAGGGGCTGCGATCGCTACCTTAATCAGTGAAATTGCCTTGTGTTTATTAGGATTACAAATTATGATTGGCACTGGATATGCTCATATTGGTAAACAAATTCGGGCGATCGCTTTACTGAGTTTATTCGCAGCTGCTTGTCCTTCTTTTATCATTTATGGCTTAAATCCTGCCATCGGAATTGCTTTAATTATCGGTTCATTGTTAGCTATTCTTTATTTGTTTCAACGTCGTCGTTTTCTGGGTGAAGCTAATCCTTTAGTCTAAAATTTATGGTTCGTAGTCAAAACCAAAATTGAGGCTATGAACCATAAATTTTTAAGTTTTTTAACAAAATCATGTTAAGTTTTGAATCAAATTTTATTTCAAGATTTGGGATAGCTTTAGAATCAGAAAATCAATAATCTTTAAGGAGAACAGCGATGCCTTACGTTGTTACAGAAACTTGTATTAAATGCAAATACACAGATTGCGTTGAAGTTTGTCCTGTGGACTGTTTTTATGAAGGTGAAAATATGCTCGTCATCAATCCCGATGAGTGTATTGATTGTGGGGTGTGTGAACCTGAATGTCCGATTACAGCCATTTTTCCTGATGTAACGGAGGAGGGATCACGTTGGATAGAATTGAACCGAGAGTATGCTCAAAAATGGCCGAATCTTACTCGCAAGAAAGACCCACTCCCAGAAGTCGATCAATATCGGGGTGAAACCAATAAGTTCGATCAATATTTTAGTCCCAATCCGGGTTAAGGGAACCTGTAAGTTTTTAGGGAATATTAACAGTTGGCTGAACTAAAATTAAACCTCCATACCCCCTCTCATCAAAAGAGAAGGGGTATAATTATCTGAAATACCTCTATAAGCTGTCCCGACTACGAATTTTTAGACCTTAAATAAAATTGAAATCGCTGCTGCATTTGTTCAATTGTGAGCTTTTGTGTCCAATATTCCACTAACGCATGACCAAACGCCCAAGCATTTTTTTCCGGTGGATTAGGATTTTCTAAGAGTAACGGCCAGAGCACCAATAAATCAAAATTAACCGAATCAGATTCCCCTGAATTTAATAACATAAACAAGTCATAAGCCATCTGCAATTTCCCAATCACAATGGGTAATTGTTCAACAGGAATTTGTTCAGCCAGTAATAATGCTAAGGTGGGAGAACCCGTTGTTAATGTCGAAATAAATCTCAGAATTGGACTTTTTAATAATGTCGTTAATCCTTGGGTTGTTGCCATTTGAAAGGTATAATGATCAATAATTTTAGCCGTTGCTAAAATCCGGGCTTCTTGATTTTGTAAAAACCGAGCTAAACGCAGTTGTTTAGCGGGATTAATCGTTTCTAAAAGGGCAATAGATAAGACATCGATTCCCCAAGCTTGACGCTGAGTTTGACTATCTTGAGTAACAATCGGTAAAACGCGATTGCAATATTCTCCTAATTGTTCAATCCGATATTGTGTAGCTTCTCGAATTGCTTTTTCCTTGGGTCGATTTCCCGATTTCCAATCATAAGGAGGTTGCCATTCTCGGATCGGACGTAAGCGATCAACTTGGGTAACAATGGTAATAATGGGTAACTCTATCCCCTGCTGTTTAATCTCCTTCAAAAAATCCCCATCCATTTGTAAAGCGGGATCAAGAGCCGGGGTCACTAATAATAATAAATCCGCGTTGGCTGCATAGTCTAAAACTTGTTCTCGCAACTCAGGACGATTCACCTGTTCATAACCCGGAGTATCCCATAAATTCAAGCTTTCTCCCGTTTCTATTTGCCACTGATAATTTTGAATTTTATCCGTACTGGGTAACACATCCACAAGGGCTTTATCCGCTTGAAATAGGGTATTAATTAAACTACTTTTTCCTGCCCCTGTACGTCCGACTAACAGCAAATTAACAGGTTTTTGTTTTAAAGTTTCAACGGATTCAGTTTTGGTTAAAATCTCTCGGAGAGTTTGCGTTTTAGCTTGAGGAAGGGAAGGATTTGTAACCGCAAATTCTTTTACGGGTAAGGTATTTCCACTATAGAGAATAATCGCTTGACGACACAAATTTCTTAACGCTGATTCTCGTAAGGATTGACCTAAATTAACTAACAATTGTTGTGTCGCTTGATTGGTGGATTTTTGAGTGGTAACTCGCGCTAAAGCAACCGTTGGATTTAATAGCCATTGCGCCCAATTCCACACCCGCCAAAGTTTACGCGCAGAGGGTTCTAATTTCTGATAAACTTGATAAGCTTCATAGCCTTGTCCAACGGTAACTTGATTCAATACCGGAGATAATTTTTCCATCCATTTATCTAAATCATCAACTGTTCCTCGCATTAATTGATAGGCTTGGGGAATATAAATACTGAGGAGAGGATATTTGACTTCAGGATGATAAATATTAGCAGTAATCGTCACCACATCTTGACAGCGTTTCCAAAAGATTAAACTGTCTTCCCAAATTGGCGGATCATTTTGGGATGCTTTTAAAATGTCCTGTAGCGCTGTTTCTACTTGGGTAATTGCCTGATTTTCAGTCGGTTTTGATATCGGTTCATCAAAGGAAGATTCTAGTTCGTGATTGACTTCAGCAACGACAGTTTCCATCTGTTTAACCAGGGGTTGAGTCCATTTGACTAACAACCAACGCCAGCCCAAAAATATCAGCGTAAATACCGCCCAAATCCAATTAATTCCCCAGTCATGAATGGTGACTCCCGCCGCCGTCAGCAAAAAAATCACCATGATTGTGATCGGCGTGATCAATACTATCCATTGCCATTGTTTGAGTCTAATCATAGTTTTCTCATGAGTTTAGATATCAGTGACCAACCTGTTTTTGTTGTCAAATTAACAGCATCATATAGAAGTTTAGTTCGTCCCAGTGCAGGATCAGATACAGGAATACTTTTAATATAATGAAAAATAGCTTCCCAAGTATAATCTTCAATTGAACCAATAATCGGAGAAGCAACAGTAGCAAAAATTGCTTGTCTGAGCCGTTCAATTTCATGATCATTCAGCACGAAGAGACTCCTCTACAGACAACAAAAATTCACTCATTGTTATATTTAGAGCCTTAGTAATATGGCTCAAAACTCTAATGGATGGGCTTTTTAGCCCTCGTTCTAACTGACTGATATAAGTCCTATGTAGACCTGTCATTTCTGCCAGGTATTCTTGAGACCAACCCTTGTCTGTACGACGGCGTTGGATCTCTAACCCTAAAATTTTGTCTAATTTACTCATAAAACAATAGTAAAACTTTGAATACAAAAGTTACAGAGACTAAAGTATTCAAATATGTCGAATCAATCAAAAAATTATATTCCTAATCCATTACAGATCCGCTAAAATGTCAACGTTGGCAAAAATTGAGTCATCCCAATGGATAATTTACCCCCAAATTCTCAGGATAACGCCTTTTGGAACCGGATTAACACTAATGGTTTAGTGCGGTTTTTATTATTTTTTGCCTCTGGATGGGCATTGATTCTGATTTTTAACTATTTTGAAAGTATCTTTTTTACTTTTATATTAGCTGCTATTTTTGCATTTCTTCTCAACTATCCTGTGCGATATTTAGAGCGATATTTGGGTCGAGGATTGGCGTTAGGAATTGTTATATTTCTAAGTCTATTTCTAGTTGTTGCCACCGGGTTAGCCTTGGGAACTATGTTTTATAATCAGTTTCAACAGCTTCTTTCCCTTGTTGTTGAAAATTTAAACTCAACGGATAATCCTTTTGATGACTTACAAAAGTTTTTAACACATCGGAAAATTAATGTTAATCTCGCTCCCCTAGAAGCTGAATTTAATAAATCTTTAGTTGCACTAGCCAGTATTCTTGTCGGTACTTTTTCTTCTTTACCAAATGCGTTCATTTCATTTATAATTATCTTTGTGATTTCCTTTTTTATGCTGATTGATGGGGAAAGGCTATGGTTTTTACTATTAAAAATGATTCCTTATGACCATCGTAATCAGTTCTCTTTAGCTGTTCAAAGAAGTTTTTTAGGCTTCTTTAGAGGTCAACTTTTACTCTCGCTTTTCTTAGGAATATCTAGTTTTATAGTTTATAGTATCTTGAGAATACCTTTCTCTTTGTCTTTAGCTATTATTGTCAGCTTATTTGATTTCATCCCAGGAATTGGGGCAACTTTGGGAATTTTAAGCATTAGTTTAATTATTTTAATTCAAAGTGGCTGGTTTGTGATGTTAAAAGTAGTGGTTGTAAGTGTGATTTTACAGCAAATTCAAGATAATTTTATCGGCCCTAAAATTATGCAAAGTTCTGTTAATATTAACCCTGTAGTTTTGTTTTTTGCTTTAATGATTGGGGCAAGAATCGCTGGAATTTTAGGAGTATTTCTCTCAGTTCCCATTGCTGGCGTGATTGTAAATTTATTAGATATTGAAGAAATGCAATCTAAAGAAGGAAGTAAAGATTCTCTTGAAGCTAAACCCTGACCTAGAAACCGGGTTTCTTCAAGAAACCCGGTTTCTTAATAAGTTCTTCCTTTCCAACTTCCTCCTTTTCCTCGCCAATATCTCAAGGCTGAATCTAAAGTCATCAACGCATATAAAAATCCAATCAAGGGTAAAGTTAATCCCCAAATAGGAGAAAGTTTATATAGTTTTAATGTGGGATAATAGGCAATTTCCATCAATAACCCAGTTAATAAAGCTAAAAGGATAACTAAATTATTTCCATAAAAAATTCCCCAAATTAAACTCAAAGGAGACATTAAATAAATCAAAACCATCCCTATTAGGGTTAACCCTAATAAAATAGTAGAAAAATTCAGTTGGCTAAATGCTGTTCTCGCCACCATATCCCAAATACTGGATAAATTTGGATAGGGTCTTAAACTCTGGGTTGTTTCTGTTAACCCTAACCAAATAGGATAATAGGATTTAGAGCTAAAAGGAAAGATAAAACTCTCCATAGAAAATCCCTGATTTATAGCAGAAATTTCCTCATTTTGAAGGGGGTTTTTGGGGGTTAACTTCACCGCTTGCGCTAAAGAACAATCATCAATTAATGCGTGTTTTAATATTGCTAAACCACCAATTCTAGTTAATGCTTCCTGACGAATTAAAATACATCCTCCCGCCGCCGCCGCCAGTTGAGTTTGGGGATGATTTACCCAACGAAAGGGATATAATTTTTGAAAGAAAAATACAAAAGCGGGAATTAATAATTTTTCCCAAAAACTCTGACAACGTAATAACACCATTAAGGAAACTAATTGTAAGTTTTCGGTTTCGGCTTTTTCAACTAATTGCTTTAAATTATTAGGAGAATGTTCAATATCAGCATCCGTAAATAAGATATAATCAGGAGGGTTTATTAATTGTTGAGTATATTTAACTCCCTGTTCCATCGCCCAAATTTTCCCCGTCCATCCCGCAGGTAAGGGTTGAGAGGTAATAATATTTAACCTGTCTGTTTGATTTAATAATTTAGCAGTTTCTTGGGCAATATTTGCTGTATTATCACTACTTTGATCATCAACTAAAATAATAGAAAATGAACCAGGATAATTTTGATTAAGAAGCGATCGCAAACTGGTAGAAATTAACTCTGCTTCATTTCTTGCTGGTACAATTACAGCAACGGAAGGATAATTTAATAAAGGTTCTTTAACCTCAAAAAGCCGTTGATCTCCTTGCCAAAATTGTCCTCTAAATAGTAATAATATTAGCCATATTACTAAAGATAATAGCGTTAGAATTAAAATTAAATTTTCCATATTAAAATCAATAAATGCTCGCTGGTTTTAACTTTATTGGTTGCTGGGATAGATGGGAATACAATACATCAGGGTCTAAGTCAGCACCGCTATCCCAATAAACAGTTCCCCACTCGCTAGAAAGTTTAACTTGATTAAAGTAATCAGGATTTTTTAGAGGTTCAAATACCCCTGTAAACTGAACGAGTTTAGACACATCAATTACCCCTTCTACTCCATCTTCAAAACGAAGTCTTAGCTGGTAATTTGTTAAGGGATGAACTTCAACAATATCTTTAAGCATGATTTACTCCAATGATTCAATTATATAATAAATTTTTGATTAATTCAATAAAAAATATGATAGAATATCTATAACTAATTAAAAAAATGATATCATCAGAAACAATAACAGGAGTTAAACAGATAACAATGGAAATGGAAAATCAAATCTCTGTAACCAAATTAAAAGATGCGATCGCAGCCAGCCAAAACTTCCTTTTATCTCAACAATATCCCGAAGGTTATTGGTGGGCGGAATTAGAATCTAATGTAACAATTATATCAGAAATTATCTTATTACACAAGATTTGGGGAACCGATAAAACTCGCCCTTTATCTAAAGCCGAAACCTATTTACGTTCCCAACAACGAGATCATGGCGGTTGGGAATTATTCTATGGGGATGGAGGAGAACTTAGCACCACAGTTGAAGCATATATGGCGTTAAAAATATTGGGGGTATCAGAAACAGATTCCGTCTTAATTAAAGCCAAACAATTCATTTTACAACGGGGTGGAATTACCACAACTCGGATTTTTACTAAGCTACATTTAGCCTTAATTGGATGTTATGACTGGCGCGGGATTCCCTCAATTCCTCCTGGGATTATGTTGTTACCCGAAGGTTCACCTTTTACTATTTATGAAATGTCGAGTTGGGCAAGAAGTAGTACCGTACCTCTATTAATTGTTTTTGATAAAAAACCTATTTTTCGGTTTAATTCTAGTCTAAATTTAGATGAATTGTATGTAGAAGGACGAGAAAATGCTATCTTTGAATTGTCTAAAAATAATGATTGGACAGATATATTTATCGGGTTAGATCAGATTTTCAAATTTGCCGAACTCTTTAATATTGTTCCTTTCAGAGAACAGGGGTTAAAAGCGGCAGAAAAATGGATTTTAGAACGGCAAGAAATGACCGGAGATTGGGCTGGAATAATTCCAGCAATGTTAAATTCTTTATTAGCGTTAAAATGCTTAAATTATTCGGTGTCTGATCCCATTATTCAACGGGGTTTAGAAGCCATAGATAATTTTGCGATAGAAACAGAAGAAAGTTATCGAATGCAAGCCTGTGTGTCTCCTGTTTGGGATACAGCTTGGGTAATTCGAGCTTTAATTGAGTCAGGAATTACCCCTAATCATAATGCTGTTGTAAAAAGTTCAGAATGGTTAATCCGTCAACAAATTTTAGATTATGGAGATTGGAATATTAAAAATAAACAGGGAAAACCTGGGGGATGGGCGTTTGAATTTATGAATAAATTTTATCCTGATTTAGATGATTCTGCCGTTGTAGTTATGGCATTAAATCAAGCTAGAATTGCTGATGAATCCTTGAAAACAGCAACGATAATTAGAGGGATTGATTGGATGATCTCAATGCAATGTAAAGCTGGAGGTTGGGCAGCTTTTGATATTGATAATGATCAAGATTGGATTAATGCGGTTCCCTATGGGGATTTAAAAGCCATGATTGATCCAAATACGGCGGATGTTACCGCTAGAGTGATTGAAATGTTAGGAGAATTAGACCCTAATTCTGCGGAATTTCAATTTAAAATTCAATCGTTGAAACCATCAATTGAACGGGCGATTTCCTATTTAAAACAGGAACAAGAAACCGATGGTAGTTGGTTCGGACGTTGGGGCGTTAATTATATTTATGGAACCAGTGGGGTATTATCAGCTTTAGCGGTGATTAATCCTATTTATAAAAATTGGGGTCATGGTTGTCTTCAACCCTTGATGAAACGAGGGGCAAATTGGTTAGTTAGTTGTCAAAATATTGATGGAGGTTGGGGGGAAACTTGCCATAGTTATAATGACCCACAATTGAAAGGAAAGGGGGTTAGTACCGCCTCTCAAACTGCTTGGGCGTTAATTGGTTTAATGGCAACGGGATGTTATGAAATGGAGGCAATTACAGCAGGAATTAACTATTTAATTTCAACACAACTTTCCGATGGTCGCTGGGATGAGTCAGAATTTACGGGAACTGGATTTCCGGGGCATTTTTACATCAAATATCATTATTATCAACATTATTTCCCCTTGTTGGCATTAGGTCGTTATCAAAAATTACAACAACTTTAACCTAAGTTTGGGTGGGTTTGACCCATCCCAAGTTTAATATTTGTCAGGAAGGGATTAAGGGTCTATAATCTTTGGGAATTAGGGCTAAAGCCCAACAACGAACTAATTTGAATGAAAAATGGGTCATCGAGAAAAAATTATTGTTGTATTAGGCGTGATTGCATCAATTACATCTTTGGTGATTGGGATGGCAAGGACAGCTACGGTATCGGAAAAAATGGAAGTTAAACCGGATTATCAACGATTAGGTAATTTATTATCAGCAAAACAATTCACTAAAGCTGAACTACAAACCTATAGAATCATGCTGTTAGTTTTGGGAAAAAATCCGAAATATTCTGATCCAATTGAGTTAAAAAAACGGGATATTGCTAAACTTCCCTGTCAAGATTTAAGGAAAATAGAAAAAATTTGGCATCCTTATACCCAGGGAACTATTCATTTTAGAAATAAAATTATGAGTTGGCAGAATGATCAACAAAACTTAAGTTCTGCGATTATTTCTCGATTGGATATTTGTAGAATTGAAGATATCAAAAATTCCACTGTTAAGCAACACAGTCCCGAAAAGTAGACAATTGGATACAATTATGGTTGAGAGGAGAAACTAGGGAACGGTTTACGGTTAAAATAGGATTAGGAGATGTTAATATTGTGGAATATTTCGTTATCTGAACGCAGGAGGTTGTGATGTCTGTACCGTTACTCAGACGATTATTCACAGTCAAAGAATATCACAAAATGGTTGAAGCAGGTGTTTTTTCTCCTGACGATCAAATCGAATTAATCCAAGGAGAAATTATTAAAATGTCCCCAATAGGTAAACGACACGCTGCTACTGTTAATCGCTTGGTGAGACTATTCACTCAACTGTTAGGAGAAGATATTATTCTTTCGCCTCAAAATCCTATTGAGTTGAATAATAATTCTGAACCCCAACCCGACATCGCACTTCTATTACCTCGTTCAGATTTCTATGAGTCAAAACTTCCTCAACCTCAAGATGTTTTATTGTTAGTAGAAGTCGCCGATACAACGGCTAATTATGATCGAGAAGTCAAAATTCCTGTTTATGCTCAAGGAGGTATTACGGAAGTTTGGTTAGTAGATATCAATCAGCAATGTGTAGAAGTATATCGAGAACCGATTTCTAATCGTTATCAAAATATGCAGAAGTTAAGGCGGGGGGAATTTTTATCTATACAATTTTTTCCTGATTTTAGTATTAGCGTTGATCAAGTTTTAGGAAAAATAGTATAATTGAGAAAAGCGGATATTTTCTATTACCTACCATTGACCCTGACTGATTAAGAGATTCTTAATGATTTTCCGGCTCTGAGTCAATAGGATATTTGAGCTTGCTTAAGTTTTGTAACAAATGGAGTTTAAAATAGATGATGGGAATAGTTTAGTGTTTAAATAGGATTAGAAAATGCTAATATTAGGAAAGATTTTGTGATCTAATCTAACTAGGAGAAAGGAATGGGGAAGTTAGGAGTGCTGACTTTTGCCGAGGGAGACTTCGATAACAGAGGTTTTTCGGTAACGTTACAATTAGGGAATGAGGGGAAACCTGCGACTATTCAGGAAACCGGATCTTTACCGCCAGACCTAGAACTGATTGAATCTTACAACAGTTGGAAAGTCACTTATTATAGTTTTCTTGGGATAAAAGTTAGAGTATTAAAGGCAAAAGCAGGACAAATCAATAACTTCTCAATTGATGATGTTAATCAAAAAGCTGATAATTTAAGCAAACATTTTAATCAATGGTTAAAATCGCCACAATTTAGTCATGTTAGAGAAGAATTAATTGCCCATTTAAAAGATGATGATGAAGTCAGGTTAATTATCCAAACTTCAAATATGGATCTCCGCAAACTTCCCTGGCATCTTTGGGATATATTAGAACGTTACCCTCAAGCAGAAATTAGTGTCAGTGCGCCCAAATTTAAACAAGTGACATCAGCCAAAGTTGCTAATAATCACGTTAATATTTTGGCAATTTTGGGCGATGATGACGGGATTAATGTTGAAGCAGATCGAAAATTTTTAGATTCTATTCCAGGTGCTAAAGTTAAGTTTTTAGTTAAACCTAACCGCCAAGAACTCAACGATCAACTCTGGGAACAGTCTTGGGATATTCTCTTTTTTGCCGGACATAGCCGCACGGAAGGAGAGACAGGAATTCTATATATTAATAAGACTGAGAGTTTAACGATTCCTGACTTAAGATATGCGTTAAAAAAAGCTATTGAAAAAGGCTTACAACTGGCTATTTTTAACTCCTGTGATGGTTTAGGTTTGGCTCAAGATTTAGCGCGTTTGAATCTACCTCAAATGATTGTCATGCGAGAACCTGTTCCTGACAAAGTAGCACAGGAATTTTTAAAGTATTTTCTGGGTTCTTTTTCCAGGGGTCAGTCGTTTTATTTAGCAGTTAAGGAAGCACGGGAAAGATTGCAAGGTTGGGAAGGTCATTTTCCCTGTGCGAGTTGGTTGCCTGTGATTTGTCAAAATTTAACAGAAGTGCCAATATATTGGCAGACAATGTGTGGGGAAAAAAAGGAACAAAAGGAAGATTTGAACGGGAGTGAGCTAATTAATCAATTCCATCCTGATAATTCTGAAGACTACAACAACCAAGGCAATGCCTACTCTGAGTTAAAAGACTATGAAAAAGCCATATTGGATTTCAACCAAGCCATTCAACTTAATCCTAATGATGCTACTGCCTACAACAACCAAGGCATTGCCTACAGAAACTTAAAAAACCATGAAAAAGCCATATCGGATTACAGCCAAGCCATTCAACTTAATCCTAATGATGCTACTGCCTACATCAACCGAGGCTTGGCTTACTATAACTTAAAAAACCATGAAAAAGCCATATCAGATTACAACCAAGCCATTCAACTTAATCCTAATTCTGATATTGCCTACATCAACCGAGGCTTGGCTTACTATAACTTAAAAAACTATGAAAAAGCCATATCAGATTACAACCAAGCCATTCAACTTAATCCTAATTATGCTACTGCCTACATCAACCGAGGCATTGCCTACAGTGGTCGAGGCAATGCCTACTATAACTTAAAAAACTATGAAAAAGCCATATCAGATTACAACCAAGCGATTCAACTTAATCCTAATTCTGATATTGCCTACATCAACCGAGGC
>CAITND010000263.1 GCA_903893625.1 uncultured Oscillatoriales cyanobacterium | reverse complement strand
TTTCCTGTTAATAAATGTCAAAATCGTTCATTCTTAATATTTCCAACTTATTTGATAAAAATTAGACAGAATTTGACCAGAAAATTTGATGATTTTTTTTGAATATAGCGATCGCATTTTTGAAAATGAAAACGCCCTGCAGTCGCCAGGGGGGTTGTTGAGGGACTTTAACTTCTAGTTGGCCACTATAAAGCTTTTCTTGAACATAAGGACTGTCTAAAACGGGCCAATTTTCTAAGACTCGTTTTTCTCCATTAATCACCGCCTCACCAATGGCCCCATTTTTTTGATAAGTTAGGGTTAAGCGATCGCCTGCTAAACTTTTATAACTTAATTTCCCTTGATTTTTCCAATCTTGATCTTGAATTTGGGTTTGATCTAATGCCGTTTTCAACTGTTGAAAATTCCGATAATTTTTCCCGAATGGCTAAACCTCTAGCTTGAAACGCCATTTCTTGGGAAGAATTTATATTAGGAGGTGTTGAGGGAAAGGATCAATTTTTTCAGGTGTGTTGAGAGATAACTCTGAACATTTAGTATAAAATAGGAAACGAAATCAATAGGAGAATTTGTCAGATGGGATATGCAATTGACGTTCATCAATCTAACTTTGAGCAGGAAGTTGTTAAAATTTCCTATGAAAAACCTGTATTAGTAGACTTTTATGCAACCTGGTGTGGCCCTTGCAAAATTTTAAAACCGATTTTAGAAAAATTGGTGACAGAATATGATTTTATTTTAGCAAAAATTGATATTGATCAAAATCCTGAATTAGCAAGTCAATATGGGGTGGAAGGAGTACCGGATGTGAGAATTTTTGATCAAGGAGAAATACACCCTGGTTTTGTGGGCGCATTAACGGAAGCGCAAATTCGAGAAACCCTAAGTAAAATGAATTTAAAGTCGAATTTTGAACAAAGTTTAGAAGCTGTAAAAATTGCGATCGCTCAAAAGAATTTCCCAGAAGCGAAACAATTATTTGATCAGTTATTTTCTCAATATCCTGATCGTCCTGAAGTCGTTTTAGAAGCGGCTAATTTTTTAATCGCCCTTAACCAACTTGAAAACGCCGAAAAACTGTTAAATACAATTGCAGAAGATCAGCGAGACTTTTTCCAAAAAGCTCAGGCTTTAAAACAATTGATCCAATTCAAAAAAGATGCCACTGCTTCTGGAGATAGCGAACTGGAACAGAACTATGCAAAAGCCTGTCAATTAGCTTTAGCTGAACAGTACCCAGAGGCATTATCTTTATTTTTAGAGATCGTAATAACAAATCGTAAATTTAAAGAAGATGGAGCTAGAAAAGCGATGTTGACTATTTTTAATTTACTGGGAGATGAACATCCCCTCACCAAAGAATATCGCAAACAATTAATGTTACAATTATATTAAGGGAGAGGGAACAGGGAACAGGGAACAGGGAACAGGGAACAGGGAACAGAAAAGAAGCCATTTAATTTTTTGTTGTGATTAAAAAATCGTTAATTTAAAGGCTTCTAAAATAAAATATTTATCTCTAAGAATTAATATATTTATGACAAATGCTTTACTGATTTTAGGGGAATTAAGCGATCGGGATATAGACTGGATGGTGACACAGGGTAAACGAGAAACCATTCAATCTGGAGCAATTCTGATCGAAGAAGATCAACCCTTAGAGGCTCTATATATTGTGTTGAGTGGAACCCTCAATGTTTGTGTGGCTGCATTAGAAAATCAAGTGGTTGGAAAAATTGGCTGCGGTGAAATATTGGGGGAAATGTCTTTTGTGGATGGACGTTTACCCTCGGCGACTGTAAAAGCGGTTGAAGATTGTTGTGTATTATCAATTCCTAGAGCTATTTTATCTCAAAAATTAGAAGAGGATGTCTTATTTTCTTTGCGGTTTTATCGAGCAATTACTAAGTTTTTATCTTCTCGTTTACGCGCAACAGTAAACCATTTTAGCCATGAGGAAAACGCAAGTTTATTATCTCTCCAAAAAAGTCAAAACGTCATAGAAACTGAACCCGATTATCGTTTAGATTGGATTATGCAACGTTTAAGCGGATAAGATAGCAATCCTAAATGATTTGTGATCAAAACCTGTAGGGGTGGCGTCCCTCCCAACCCAGGCGCAAAGAGGGTTGGGTCTCCCAACCCCTACGATAAAATGTTACAACCTATTTAGGCTTGCTATAGGTATTTTTTATTTTTTAATATGACCCTAAATTTTGATCAACAAATGATGCAACGCTGCTTGGAATTAGCCCGTCAAGCATTAGGAAAAACTGCACCTAATCCATTAGTCGGGTGTGTTATTGTTCAGGATAATAAAATTGTTGGAGAAGGGTTTCATCCGGGGGCTGGTCAACCCCATGCGGAAGTTTTTGCTCTCAGAAATGCTGGAGAACAGGCCCTGGGAGCAAGGGTTTATGTTAATTTAGAACCTTGTAATCATTTTGGGCGAACTCCTCCCTGTACAGAAGCCTTAATTCAAGCCCAAGTTGCTAAAGTTGTGGTGGGAATGGTTGACCCGAATCCCTTAGTTTCAGGAACAGGAATTCAACGTTTAAAAGAGGCTGGAATTGAAGTTATTGTTGGCGTTGAAGAACAAGCTTGTCAATACTTAAATGAAGCATTTGTGCATCGAATTTTGCATCATCAACCCTTGGGAATTTTGAAATATGCGATGACATTAGATGGAAAAATTGCCACCACAACGGGTCATAGTTCCTGGGTTACAGGAACAGAAGCCAGACAAAAAGTTCATCAATTGCGAGTGGCTTGTGATGCGGTTATTGTAGGAGGAAATACCGTCCGACGAGATAATCCTTGGCTAACAACCCACGAAGCCGGAGAACCGAACCCATTGCGAGTGGTGATGAGTCGAACATTAGACTTACCCAAAGCAGCCCATTTATGGGACACTCAGGATGTGAAAACTTTAGTTATAACAGAGGAGGGTGTAAATCCAGATTTCCAACAGTTTTTGCAGAATAAGGGGGTAGAGGTGGCGGAATTATCGCCCTTGACACCCGCCCAAGTCATGGCTTATTTCTATGAACGTCAGTTTTTATCGGTGCTGTGGGAATGTGGGGGAACCCTCGCCGCCAATGCAATTGCAGATGGCAGCATTCATAAAATTTTAGCGTTTATTGCTCCTAAAATTATTGGGGGAAAAATAGCACCTTCTCCCGTGGGAGATTTGGGATTTACCCTAATGACAGAAGCGCTTTCTTTAGAACGAATGACCTGGGGTTCTGTAGGCTATGATTTGTGGATTGAAAGTTATTTATCTTAAAGTTAATTATGAGCGAAATTGCCCTATTAAGTCTCATGGTCAGTAGCCTAGGGATTGATGCGGTTTTACTCGCAAGTTGGATCTGTTCCATACAAACTGATGTAGAATTAGAACAGGAGGAGGAAGAAACATTGACTCGCTACGACTCAGAAGATACCAAACAAATACCTGCAAAATCTGTACAACCTAACGGCTATTCTAATGCTGAATCTCCTGAACCTTTAGTTCAGGAATGGGAGTATAAAATTGTGCGAGCAAGTCGAGATGTATTTCGGAATCCAACTATCTTTAAACGGTTATGTCAGGAAGAAGCAGAAATGGGTTGGATTTTAGTGGAAAAATTAGATGATCGACGGGTTCGGTTTAAGCGTTTAAGAGGATTAGAAAATGCAGAAAATCCCTATCAAATTAAAGCTGATCCCTATCGTTCAACCTATGGAGCTTCGAGTAATTTAGCTTCTTGGTTAACGGTATTTGCTTTTATTACTGCCATTATTTTACCCGCTTATTTAGGATTTTCATTAGTTGCTATGACGTTTAATAAATCCTCTCAAAATTCTTACCCAACGATTTCATCCCCTGAACCTGAAGTTTCCCCTTCTTCTTCTGAACCGTGAATTGAAGTTGTTGAAATCATCCAGCCTAACCTGACCTAAACCTTGTTTTAGGGTTTAGGAAGGTTAGCATCACTTTTTAGGCATATCTAGTTTAATTTCCACTAATTGACACTCTCAGGTCTGAAGACGCGCTCGATTCTTGGTTCAGCGAAACCACTTAATCAAAGTACCTTGCAGTGCTTTAACCAGAGGTGGGATTCTCCCCAAGCTAAAGAGCGGGTATGCCCTACCCTATTCGCATGACTG
>CAITND010000262.1 GCA_903893625.1 uncultured Oscillatoriales cyanobacterium | reverse complement strand
TTTCCTGTTAATAAATGTCAAAATCGTTCATTCTTAATATTTCCAACTTATTTGATAAAAATTAGACAGAATTTGACCAGAAAATTTGATGATTTTTTTTGAATATAGCGATCGCATTTTTGAAAATGAAAACGCCCTGCGGTATAGAGGGGGATTTTAGCATCTTCATTCCCTATTCCCTATTCCCTATTCCCTATTCCCTATTCCCTATTCCCTATTCCCTATTCCCTATTCCCTATTCCCTATTCCCTAATCATGAGTTGTTGATGTCTAATTATTGATGAATCCAACCATTGATAGTAAATCGACCCTCGGTAAATTGTTGAGAGGGACAATAAACGGATAAAACTTCATGTTTGCAGCGACTATCAAAAAAGATAATACTATTATTGCGGGGTTCAATTTGAGTAAATCTTTCTTGAATTATGGCTTGATTTCCTTGAATTTTAGTTTGATATAATCTCAAATCTCCGCCATAAAAGGATTTAGGTTCTTGATAAAAATAATAAACATAGGTTAATCTCCGATTTGAAGCTTTTCCAGCATCTACATCTTGATGAATTTTATAATATCCTCCATGCAAATGCGCCGTGATTTGCATTTCTAAATAAGCCACTAAAAACATCGACATTTTTAATTGCTGCATTACATCCGGTCTAGCGGTGAGAATCTTCTGGCTTAGGAGTTCATGAAACTCTGCAAAGTGTTCCGGTAAGAGAATATAGGATTGACGATATTTTGAGGCATCATTCATTACTTCTGAGGGAAAAAAATTATTTTGATTAGCTAGAGTCAGATTTAAAAGTTTCTGATAATCCTCCCCTGAGAGAAAGTTATCAATTTGCACATAATCGGGATTTAAAATAATGGCTTCTGTTTCTTGACTTTTAGATAAAGAATCAGAAGCAACCCCAGTAAAATTAAAAGGCTTTTGTTGAGATAATATTCCTATCTCTAAGATTTTTAGTGCTGCATTCAACCTGTCTCTATAATGAATTTCAGGTTGATTTAGGGTAGATTTTACAAATTCCAAAGCTTGGTTGAAAATTTCATCAAACTTTTTATTATAGTCTTGATTTTTTTCTATGTTAGATAATATTGGAGATGATTTTTCCTGCATAGATTTAAGTTTTGATAGAACTACTTTCTTGATTATAGTCAGTTTTGATCCCCCCAAGGCAGAAATTTATAAAAAACCATGTATTAGGTTGAAGACTTCAAAGAACAACAAAAAGTTTGGATGTCATTATACATTTGACGGAATAAGGGGCATTTTTTTTTAACTTCATTTGCATCGATCATTTTTAACAATTCAGAGGTGTGATATCCTTTAGAAAAACGGCGTTTGTGCCGATCAGTTTTATCTTGAATACTTGATTGGATTAGTGCTTCTGATAGTTTATCTTGACAGCAATCTCTTTGAGAGTCGTACTCACTAAATGATTCTGGATTATCAAAAGAAATATTTGCTTGCGTACTTAACCACCAACGCATCCGTTGCTGTCTTCCTCTAAAAGCAGGAAGTTTAGCGATTGAATTATCCCAATCTGCAATAATCCAAGCTTCCAGTTCGGGTGCGGCAAACCCAATCAATATTGGAATACCATCACAATTTGGTATTTTTGATAGAGATTCTAATATTTTTTGTTTTTGTGTTTCTGGATTACGACAATCTAAATCATCAAGAACAAAAATCAGGTCACATTGATTTCTTTTTTCTTTTAAAGCAATCGGTAATTGCTCTTGAATTTGCTCAATTAAACTCTGACCTGTTCTTCCATAACTCATGGACTTATTAGGTTTAGGGCCAGGTTTTTGACGAATTGGTGTTTTTCTTTCAAATTTGCACCCCGGAAAAATGTTTGTTAAAAAAGTGATTAACCCTCCTGTTTTTCCATCTCCTGCTCCGTCCTTTTTCCTCAATCCGACTTCAGATTCACCTCCTCCAGCAAAAACCCATACTACCACGGCCAACCTCCCAGACTCGGATCGCCAACACGATATAAATCACCTAATTCCCACCCTTCTGTTAATCTTGGTTCCAATATTTCCCTAGAAAGAGGTTTAATTGAAAAATGGTTTTGATCAGTGGAATCAAAATAAGAAACATTCTCTAAACAATCGGTAAAATGATCCAAAAGATCAGGACTATGGGTAGTAATAATCACCTGAGTTTTTTGAGCAGCTTGTTTAATCCACTCGGCTAAAATGGGCATCCAGGCAACGTGCAATCCTAATTCTGGTTCATCAATTACTAACAAAGAAGGTAGGACTGGAGAATGTAATATTGTTGCCCAACACAACATCCTCACTGTACCATCGGACATTTCATTGAGATAAAAGGGTTCATTCGTGTCTTGAAAATGCCATTCTACAGTTAAAGATAAACGACCAGAACGGATTGGTCTAATTCGACGAGTTTTGGGTAGAATGGATTTCATTGCTAAATTAAGACTTTCCTCAAAATCAAGATTTTGAGTATATAAGTTGTCCAAAACTAAAGCTAAGTTATCGCCTGATTGAGATAAGTAAATATCACTTTGTCCTATTTTTGGCTCGGCGGTTCTAATTTGGTTTAAATCCATGTTATTAGCATTATAAAAATGCCACTTTGAAACCAAGTCAATTAATTCTCTCCTGATTCTATAAATCGGTGTATTTTCAGGAGGAGATTGACTATTTTCTAAGATTTTAGTAATTGATGATAAGCCCAAGGAATCTGTAGGAATATTGTCTAAACTTTCAAAATGAGTATTGGAATCTTGACGCGGTTGATCGTAAACAGATACAACTCCTTTACCCAATCCTCTATTATGTAATTTATAATAATAAAAAGGATCAGAGTCGGCTGGATTATGTAAATCTTCCCCTCCATATAAATATTCTTCTGAAACCATCGCCCTGGTTTCTCCCCTATCAATATAGAGTTGTAAGTCAAAAACTACGCTGTGTCTTTTTTGAGGATTATTCGTCTGGAAAATTTGGGAAAAACAATAAGAAAGATTAACTTTTGCTGGACGACTAACACTAATATCTAAAATTCTAGCAATTTTAGAAATGGCATCTTCAAAACTATTCACACCTCGATTTTCTTCGGGAATATTAATTAAGCAATTTTTCAAAAATTTAAGACAACTAATAAAATTACTTTTTCCCGAACCATTTGAACCGATAAATATATTCAGATTACTCAGATAAAATGGTTGTTCAGAACATAAATTTTTGTAGTTTTTGGTTGCCAAAAAATGCAAAAAGGGTTGATTCATAGGAATTGAAAATAATCAATATATCTTTAATTCTATAACAAAGGGAAAAAATATGCAATACTTAAACACACAAACCCCGAAAATAGAGGAGAAATAAAATTGAGCATCAAGAGCGAATATACCTTAAAAGCAGGGTTTAGTTGTTCCGGTGTGGGATTACATACGGGTGTGAACACAACGGTTAGAGTTTTACCTGCAAATGTTGGTGCTGGACGCTATTTTGTGCGGGTTGATTTACCGGAAACTCCTAAAATTCCTGCTATATTGGAATCAGTATTATCCACAACTTTATCAACGGAATTAGGTGTTTCAAACGCTAAAGTTAGAACCGTTGAACATTTGTTAGCCGCCTTGACGGGAATGGGAATTGATCACGCCCGCATAGAAATTGATGGCCCAGAAGTCCCATTATTAGATGGTTCGGCTCAAAATTGGGTAGAGGCGATCGCAAATGTTGGACATCAAATTGTCGATGGCCAATCTCAGGAATTTAGTGATTTTCAGATTACCCAGACAATATCCGTACAACAGGGGGATGGTTTTGTAGTCGTTTTTCCCGCATCGGAAACCCGATTTAGCTATGGGATTGATTTTTCTGTCCCGGCGATTGGCAATCAATGGTATAGTTACACGGCTAATCCCGAAACTTTTGCCAGGGAAATTGCTCCGGCGAGAACCTTTACCTTAAAAGAACAGGTGGAACAGTTACGCCAGGCTGGGTTAATCAAAGGAGGTAGTCTCGATAATGCTATAGTTTGTGACAATCACCAATGGTTAAATCCACCTTTAAGATATGCAAATGAACCCGTGCGGCATAAGATTTTAGACTTAGTAGGGGATTTGAGTTTATTGGGTTTTATCCCCCAAGCTCATTACTTAGCATACAAAGCCGGACACCATCTCCATGTTCAACTGGTTCAGGAAATATCAAAGTAGTAAGCCCTTCAGGGCTTCCATCCCCTCTTATTGATTATTGATCACGCCCTAAACCCTATTATGACGATTGTTGATGTCTACCACTGACGCTAAATTAAATTCATCGGATTCGGACGACGCCCCCGTGTTGAACGCTGAAACAGTATTGATGATTGAGGAGATTCAAAATCTATTACCCCATCGCTATCCCTTTGCGTTGGTGGATCGAATTATTGAATATATCCCGGGGAAAAAGGCCGTTGGCCTCAAAAATGTCACAATTAACGAACCCCATTTTCAAGGTCACTTCCCCGGACGTCCAATTATGCCCGGAGTTTTGATTGTGGAAGCAATGGCCCAGGTCGGAGGAGTGGTTTTAACTCAACTTCCTGATTTGAAAGGGAGTTTATTTTTATTTGCGGGAATTGATAAAGTCCGTTTCCGTCGTCCCGTTGTTCCGGGGGATCAATTAATTATGACTACGGAATTATTGGTCGTGAAACAACGCCGTTTTGGTAAAATGCAAGCTCGCGCCGAAGTCGATGGTAAACTGGCCTGTGAAGGAGAACTAATGTTCTCTCTTGTGGACTGAATTTTTGTATCTTGTTAGGTTTTAACTAATTTTAATTTCTATGACGACCTTAATTCACCCCACTGCTGTCATTCATCCTGGTGCAGAACTCCATCCTACGGTTCAAGTTGGTGCTTATGCTGTGATTGGGGAATATGTTAAGGTCGGTGCGGATACGGTGATTAGTTCCCATGTTGTGATTAATGGTCGCACGGAAATTGGCGATCGCAATCAATTTTTTCCGGGGGCGGTAATTGGTTCTGAACCTCAAGACCTGAAATATGATGGTTCTTTGAGTTTAGTTAAAATTGGCAATGATAATCTGATTCGGGAATATGTAACAATTAATCGCGCTACAAATGCCGGGGAAGCGACGATTATTGGAAATCAAAATTTATTGATGGCCTATGTTCATGTTGCCCATAATTGTGTAATTGAAGATCAGGTGGTAATTGCCAATTCTGTCGCTTTAGCGGGTCATGTTTATATTGAATCAAAAGCTCGATTAAGTGGGGTTTTAGGGGTGCATCAATTTGTCCATATTGGACAATTGGCAATGATTGGCGGTATGACTAGGATTGATCGAGATGTGCCTCCTTTTGTGTTAGTTGAAGGTAATCCTTCCCGGGTGCGATCGCTTAATTTAGTTGGGTTAAAACGGGCGGGATTTAGTTCTGAGGATTTTTCTTTATTAAAGAAAGCCTTTCGGTTATTATATCGTTCTGAGTATTCTTTTACTCAAGGATTAGAACAGTTAGATTTATTACCGGATCATGCTGCGATTCAACATTTACGCCAGTTTATTAAACGTTCTCAAACCGATCCCGGACGTCGGGGAGTTACTCCAGGGGGAAAACGCAAAACAACGGAAGATTAAGTAAGCGAGATTTTATGTAATTTTGGGGGTAAATGATTGATAATCATGGATTTAAAAACGCTCTATGAAACCGATGATGTTGAATGGTTACAAGAAATCATTAAATTGATTAAAAATCACCAATTTGAACAGCTAGATTTAGAAAATTTAATTGAGGAATTAGAGGATTTGGGTAGGGAAAAGAAAAACGCGGTGGCGAGTCTTTTAGAACAGATTATCCGTGATTTATTATTACTGCAATATTGGACAAGGGAAGCTGACTATAATAGAGTTCACCCGGAAGAAGAAATCTATAGCTTTAGAGTTCAGTTGAGACGAAAAATTACCACAAATCTCCGTAATTATTTAGAGTCAGAATCTAATTCTATTTATCAGGATGCGTTAGGATTTGTGAAGATTAAAACTCAAAATTCCGTTAACTTTCCCCCAGAATGTCCTTACACCCTGGAGCAATTACTTGATATTAATTGGTTTCCGGTTTAGATTTTGTTGACAAAGTGATCTTGTAATGAACAATGATTTTTATATAAAATAGTATATTTGTTTCAGTCCCGCGAACGGGACTCTATTAGTTGAAAGGAAACAATCAAGAAAGCCTACTATTAGTCAAGTTTTACTCTTAGACGTGGCGACTTTCCAGAAAATGTCAAAGGTCGGTATTCAAAAGTGTAATTACCACCATCTTCTTCATTGGGGACTTCAAAAGTAATCCATCCCCGAACCTGCTCCCCTTTTGGAATATCATTCATGGCATCTAGTGAAGGTTCTTGTACTCCGAAGAAAGTGGCATTATAAACATAGCCATTGTCACTTTTTAGTTTGGCATAAAGTCGATTTGAATTTACACCCTCATCAGACTCGCTAGCAAGCGTTATATCAACAGCTATGTATGGTTTTCCACTATCAGTCTGACCAGTTATCACATCGTTAACTGTTAAGTTGTATCCCTGCTGGATGACTGGCTTGCCAATGCTACCAACTGAGGCCGCTTGGGCTGGAAACTGTCCCAATCCGAAACTTAGCAGAAAGCACAAAAGTAAAATAAAGAGCTTTCGCATTTTCTCTCCCGTTAATTTTTACGCTTGACTCATTGTTTTTAATCCCATCATTAAAGGATTTTACTTTGATTTTCATGTATTGTCAAGTAGGAGAATGTTACATTTTGTTGAGTAGGTAAACTTAATATTGTTCTAAGAAAATCTTTGTAATATTTCAGTCCCGTGAACGGGATTTTATTAGTTGAAAGATTAAATTTTATTAGCAAAATGCTCCTGTAATAAACGGTTAATAAAACGATAGCGATCGCCTGTTCTTTGTAATAATAATTTATTAGTAGCATCATTCAAAAACCGTTGATAATTCCCAGGAATATTGCCATCTTTCCAAAGAATCCATCGGATTACAAACTGTTCTATTTTTTGTTTTAAACCCGATTTTTCTAATAAAATTGCCCATAATAATCCTAGTCCCATCCCCACAATTAAAAGTGAAGTTGTTCTAAAAATAACTCCTGCTAATATTATTATTATAATAATTCCCCAAATTAAACCTAAAATTAACTTTAATGTTAACTTATAACGTGGTTTTTGTTCATTCTCATCTAACCAATTAATCGGTATTTTTTTAACTGAAAATTCTGTTACTTCATCGGTTTTAAGTCGAGTTGCTAACCATCCTAACCACCGTCTAAAACTTTCAGATTTAGGTGCTTTTCCCTTGAGATATTCCGATCTATGAATATCCTGATTTAGTTGACGACGAATATAAGCATTCAATAAATAATCACGTTGTTCTTCAAAGGAATGAAGATGTTTCCAAGACATGATTAAAATTTCTTCATAAGCTAAAGTCATCATGGTTAAATATAAAGGTATTTTCGCTAACTTTAATAAAGGTTGATCCGTTTCAATATTGTGCCAAAGTTCTCGACTGCGAGAATTAATCAGATAATCTTGAATTTGTTGAGAGGTTAAAGGACGTAAGAAAATAGCACCATTGAGATTTAAGCGTTCTGGAAGTTTTTGATAACTGAGGACATTCGCACAGATGACTAAATGTAAAGGCGCAATATCCCCATTGAATAGTTGATTAATCTGTTGAACACATTGAATTTGCTTGTTTAATGGAAGTTCATCTAATCCATCCAATAGCGGTAAAATTTGTAGCTGTTGTATCCAATCTTGACTTACATAAACAGCTATTCCATATTTAATCTGAAGTTGTTCTATAATCCAATCTATTATTTCTTGATCCTGATTTTTCCAAGTTAATAAATTTAGTAAAACAGGAATGGGTTCTTCAGCATCAGTTCTCGCACGACTAACTAATACTTTAGCTAATCCGATTAAGGTTGTGGTTTTTCCTGAACCGGGAGATCCTAAAATTAATAATCTCCCATTTAAGCGATCAAAAACTTGAATAATCCCCCTATCAGCCGTTAAACGAACACTGGGATGATGACTGACTTTTAACTCCACATCCCAAGTTCGTCGCATTTTTAATGGGGGTGTTTCTTGAGCTAAATGGGTCAATACTGCTCGATGTAACGACTGTAAACGATACTGTTTCACTTCATTTTGGACTTGAAGCAGCAATTTTTGACGATTTTGTAACTGAACTCTGGAAGAAGTCAATTTTGACATTGAAGATTTAGAATGTATAAAAAACTGATCATAGCAGGTTTTGATTCATGATTTATTCTCATTTGATGGTGTCTGCGCTGCGATGGAACACCCTACGGGTCATTGAATTGTAAAACATCTTCATAAATTTCCGATACCTGACAACTAAAATTAATACTTTCTAATTGTATCTGTTGATTTTGTTGATAGGTAAACAATACCCATCGCCCCTCTTGATTTCGTCTAAAACATTCAACGTTAATTTTATTTTGACTAATTAACACATATTCTTGTAGGGTTTCAATCTGTCGATAATCGGCAAATTTATCCCCCCGATTAAATGCTTCCGTTGAGGGAGATAATACCTCAATAATTAAACTAGGATATTGTTTAAAATAACCATTATTTCTGTCGCGGGAGTCGCAAGTTACCATGACATCAGGATAATAATAACTATCGGCGGTTTTAATATGAACTTTCATATTTCCCGTATAAACACGACATCCCTGACCGCGTAAGTGATTTTTAAATAAAGCAATCAGATTCCCAGAAATCGTATCATGAGCATCACTTCCGCCAACCATTGCATAGACTTCTCCCCGAATATATTCATGGCGAATAGGGCTAATTTTTTCGCCTTCGAGATAATCTTCATGAGAAATTTTATAATCAGAAGGATTAACAATCATGATTAAAATACCACCAAAATTCCATTATAACTCAATCCCAATTAATTGATGGTGCCTGCGCGGAGATCCCCGCACCCTACAGGTTAGACTTTTTCAAGAATACTGGGTTTTGGTAAAGGTTCACCATCCGCTTGATAGGAAATAATCAGAGATTCTATGGCTTCTTTTCCATTCGCAACCGCTTCTTCATAAGTAGCGCCATGAGTTCTCCAATATTGACCAATAAAATCAGGTAGTCCGACTAAAAAACATTCATCTTCCTCTGACCATTGAATCACCATTTTATACTTAATTTGATTCATAATTTCTTCTCCTTTTAACTTCTTGGATAGCTTGCTCTACTTCCAATTCTTGATAGCGTTTAGCATCTGATCCATCTTTACCCGCAATTGTAACTCGACCTGAATATAAAGGGTGTATCCAGTTTGTATGACTTCCTTTACCTGGACTTTCCATAAAACCAGAACTAAGCAAGAGTTTTTTTAGCTCTCTAATCTTTTTTGGCATTATATTTTAGATGCTGATCAGAAATCAATTGTTGGATAGTGCGGGCGCGTTGATAGTCACACCCTACGGGTTTATTTTCGTCTGGATTCTAATTTTTGGTAAACCTCTCTTAGATCAACATCGTGATAGGCTAAGGCAACTAAGGTATGATAAAATAAATCTGCCACTTCTGAGGCGATCGCATCTTTTTCATTATCCTTACAAGCCATCACCACTTCGGCGGACTCTTCCCCAATTTTTTTGAGGATTTTATTATCTCCCCCGGCTAATAATTTACAAGTATACGATTCTAATTGCGGATAATCACGGCGATCGCAAATTATATCAAATAACCCAGATAACGTATTTCCCGATAACTCCTGATGCTGTGCTTCAACCCCAATAACCACCATAGGATTATCATCACTGTAACGAATTTCTTTGACCAAAATATCTGCCTTCCATAACACAATTTCGGCGTTTTGACAAGACCAAACTTGCTGCGATGCGATGGTTTTTTCTAAGGCTTCTGCATTCATCCAAACCCAAGTAAACACCGTTCCTTCTAAACAATCTTGGATAACGACTAAAATTAATCCTTTTTCGTTGTAACGAATTTTATCAATAGGACTCAACAGGCTTAACTCTAAGGGTTTTAAGGTTGACATAAATTTACCCAATACAACGAGATCCCTAACTTGATTACAATATCATCTTGTTGGTTTTGCTATACCTAGTAAAAGCTATATTCTGATCGCTTTTAACGCATCTAGCCAAACAATAGACCCTTTAAGGAGATTATCTCATAGTGACCATACCCTTAATAACCACAAAATCAGAAGAAATCTTTGCCGCCGCCCAAAAAATTATGCCAGGGGGTGTAAACTCTCCTGTGCGGGCGTTTAAGTCCGTCGGGGGACAACCCATTGTCTTTGATCGAGTCAAAGGCGCTTATGCTTGGGATGTTGACGGCAATCAATATATTGATTATGTTGGCTCTTGGGGGCCAGCCATTTGCGGTCATGCCCATCCCGATGTGATCAACGCCCTGAAAGCAGCTTTAGAAAAAGGTACCAGTTTCGGTGCTCCTTGCGTATTAGAAAATATTTTAGCCGAAATGGTAATTGATGCCGTTCCCAGCATTGAAATGGTACGATTTGTCAATTCTGGCACGGAAGCCTGTCTATCGGTATTGCGTTTGATGCGAGCCTTCACGGGACGGGATAAGCTGATTAAATTTGAAGGCTGCTATCACGGACATGGGGATATGTTCTTAGTGAAAGCAGGTTCCGGGGTCGCCACATTAGGTTTACCCGATTCTCCTGGGGTTCCTAAAGCCGTAACCAGTACCACCCTCACCGCCCCTTACAATGACCTAGAAGCGGTCAAACAGCTATTTAATGAAAATCCTGGCGAAATTGCTGGAGTCATCCTAGAACCGATTGTAGGCAATGCTGGCTTTATTCCTCCCGATGCCGGGTTCTTGGAAGGGTTGCGGGTGCTAACTCGTGAAAATGGGGCTTTATTGGTGTTTGATGAGGTGATGACCGGGTTTCGCATTGCTTATGGCGGTGTTCAGGAGAAATTCGGGGTGACACCGGACTTAACGACGTTAGGGAAAATCATTGGCGGTGGTTTACCTGTGGGTGCCTATGGCGGACGTCGGGATATTATGTCAATGGTAGCTCCGGCTGGCCCGATGTATCAAGCAGGAACGTTATCAGGAAATCCGTTAGCAATGACGGCGGGAATAAAAACCCTAGAATTATTGCAAAAACCAGGAACTTATGAATATTTGGATAAAATCACCAAAAAATTAAGTAATGGTTTGTTACAAATAGCTAAAGAAACAGGTCATGCGGCTTGTTCTGGTCAAATTAGTGGAATGTTTGGCTTATTCTTTACTGAAGGGCCAGTCCACAATTATGAAGATGCTAAAAAATCTGATTTAGCCAAATTTAGTCGTTTCCATCGGGGAATGTTAGAGCGGGGAATTTATTTAGCTCCCTCTCAATTTGAAGCCGGGTTTACGTCTTTAGCCCATACGGATGAAGATATTGATAAAACTTTAGCCGCGGCTAGAGAAGTGATGTCTAGTTTGTAATTTTTGGGTGGGGGTGGGGAATGGAAAATACACTCACCCCCCCATTATTGAGTTTCAGATCATTATCCCTATTTACCTATGGTTTCTCAAATTCAATCCTTATCCCAAACAGAAATTATCTATCCTGAAAGTGACGGTAAACAGATGGCGGATAATACGAAACAATTTCGCTGGATTGTTATAATTCAACAGAATTTAGATTGGATGTTTGCAGATAATCCCAATGTGTTTGTGGCGGGAGATTTATTTTGGTATCCGGTGGAGGGAAAACCTCGAATTGTGAATGCCCCGGATATTATGGTTGTATGGGGTAGACCTAAAGGAGATCGGCGTTCCTATCAACAATGGCATGAAGATGGAATTCCACCACAAGTGGTATTTGAAATTCTCTCCCCTAGTAATTCTAACCTGGAAATGGATAAAAAATTACTATTTTATGAACGATATGGCGTTGAGGAATATTATATTTATAATCCTGATACGGATGAATTACAAGGATGGAAACGTCAGGAAGACGGACTGGAAATTATTGAGTCTTTCAATGATTATACCAGTCCCCGTTTAGGGATTCGTTTTGATGGTTCTGGGGAAGAATTACAAATTTATCGTCCCGATGGAACTCCGTTCTTTTCTTATTTTGAAGTCAATCAATTGTTAGAACAAGAACGCCAAAGGGCAACTCAAGCAGAAACAGCATTAGCAGCAGAACGCCAGCGAATTGAAAAAGTTGAAACGGAGTTAGAAGCAGAAAAAATGCGATCGCAACGGTTAGCAGAACGCTTAATAGAAATGGGGATTAATCCCGATGAACTTTAATGATGATTAGTGTTATTCTCCCATAATATGTACCACTAATTCACGGGTATGACGTCGGCGTTTTCTTGGATAATTAAACTGGCGGAAGTATGCCGTAAAAATAAATGACAAATTCAGAACACGGATTAGACGGATTACACAGATTGCGCGGATTTTTTGGATTGGAATAGATTAAAATCCGTAGTATGCCGTAAAAATAAATGACAAATTCAGAACACGGATTAGACGGATTACACAGATTGCGCGGATTTTTGGATTGGAATAGATTAAAATCCGTGAAATCAGCGTAATCCTATAAAATCAGCGTTCAAATTCCGATTTTTATCCCGGATTTTTTTACGATTTCCTGCACATAAGGGGTAATATTAGAAAACGATTTACCACTGGTCTGAATATCTAAAATTTCTTGATAATGCGCCATAATTATAACTCGTAGTAAGCCCTTTAGTGCCAAATTTTAAGGTAAATTTAAAAGATAGTCAACCACAGCTTGAGCGATCGCTTCATTACCATTTTTATCTAATTCTTGAGATAAACGGGGTTGTTGTACAGGTTGATGCAGAAAATTCCAATCTTTCTCAAAGAATTCCGCCGCCGTTATAATTTGATGAAAACCATAATTTTGTAACCATTCTAATAAAACTGGGGCTTCTGCAAATCCCTCTCTCGTCAGAGAAACTACAGGAATATTTAACCGTAATGCTTCCGCAAAGGTACTATATCCCGGTTTAGAGATGACTCGTCCACACAGGGGCATTAAATCCACCGGACGCAGGTGAAATAAACAGGAATGACTATCAGGTAATTTCAGGTAATTACTCACTTGAATTAAATTGGGAAACTGGGGTAAATTAAGATCAAAAGTAATAAACGTATAATCAGAGAACCGTTCAATATTATAATAGGGGAGGGCAGTTAATCCCAAACCGCCAAAGGTTAATAATATTGTGTTTTCGGGGGGAGTAGTAATGGCTAATTTTTCTCTGAGATCATCTAAATCAAAGCGAGGATTTCCTCCGGTTAAACCGACATCAATTTGATGGGGAAAAGCCGTCATAGATTCATGGAGGGGAAAGCGAAATAAGCGATCGCACTGACTAAAACAACTGGCAATCCAATCCGCTAATTCTGTAAAGTCTTCCCCCCAATCTCGATAGATAAAATCCCAGCCAAAATTACCCATCATCCAACAGGGAATTCCAGCAGATGCGGCGATCGCGGGAGCGAGGGGAGGAATATCGGCTAAAATTAAATTAACTTTATTTTGTTTAATAAAACTAACTTCCCCAGCAATAATAGAGTGTTCCTGTTGGCGAATCTGTTGCCATTGCTCTAGGGTTGCTGCTTGATCCATCGTTAAACTATCGGACTGCACCACCCCGACATCAAAAGACCGGGGACGGACAATGAAATCTCCCTCAAGATAAGACTCTAATAACCATCGAGGGGCCGTTGTCACTAAAATCAATAACACATCAGGACAGCGCCTCTGGATTTCATTGGCAACCGCCGATGCTCGCACAGCATGACCAAATCCATGATTCGTAATCGCTAAATAGACAGTTGGTCTTGACATTGGGGGGAAGGGTTTAGTTTACAGTTCCTCAATGTTGATATTAACTCAGGTGTTGGCTGTTAACTGTCAACCGTCCCCCGAAACCCGATAAAATAAGGATTACTAATTGAGGGTGTTGAAATGAGTTCTTTCGGGACTAGCTAAGATAGACAAAGTAAAGTCCTTAGCCAGATCAAAAGACCTTGAAAACGTGAGTTGTGATAGGTGATGAAGGGCCAATTGAATGAAATTCTGGACAAAAAGCCTGATGTCCAGGCTTGTGGTCTATTTTTTGCTGCTATCTGTAGTAACCGTCTTCTGTGTGGGGGCGATTGCGTTTCAAAGCGCTAAAACCTCCATTCAACAACTGGTATTTGACCGATTGGAAGTGACGGCTACCCTAAAAGAAGAAGCTTTAAATCTCTGGGTGGAGAACCAAAAAAATGCTACTGTCTCTCTGGCGCAATTACCGGATCTGAAAACAGCCGCAGAAATTCTATTGACGACTGATTCTAGTTCCCAAGAATGGAGGGATGCCTATACTCAAATCAAGCAATATATGGCTTCTGCACTCGCCACCAAGCCGGAATTCCAGGAAGTTCAGCTTTTGACGGCGACTGGAGGGCAAATTATTTTTTCGACTGATCCCCGGTCTGAAGGTCAATATCGGTTTAAAGAAAAATATTTTCAAGCAGGTCGGTATCATACTTTTGTCCAAAATGTTTATTTTTCATCGATTACCAATAAACCGACTTTAACGATTTCGACACCGCTAAAGGGAAGTGATCAAGATGTATTTGGGGTGTTAGTGGCTCATCTCAACCTGAAAAGAATGGAAGAAATTGTTTTTGATAAAACAGGTTTAGGGGAGAGTGGAGAAACCTATTTAGTGGCTCGATCTCAGATGTTTGTCACCGCCGACCGCTTTGGTCGAGATGACTTTCCGATCAGAGTGAATAGCTTAGGAATTGAAGCCGCTTTAGCTGAAAAAGACGGCCATAAAATATATTTAAACTATGCCGGAATTCCAGTGGTTGGAGTCTATCGGTGGCTGGATCACCATGAATTAGCTTTATTAGTAGAAATGCACCAATCAGAAGCCGATGCACCCGCCCATCGCTTGGCTTGGATTATTTTATTAGTTGGACTAACCTCGGCCGTTCTTTTAGCAATTGGAGTCTATATTCTCGCTCGACAAATTACTCGCCCAATTCTAGCTATTACTGAAACAGCAATTCAAGTATCCGATGGAGATTTAACGTTAGTCGCTCCGGTAATTACTGAGGATGAAATTGGACAGTTAGCGATCGCCTTTAACCGAATGACCCGACAATTACGCCGTCTCTATGCAGGTTTGGAAGAAAAACTTGCCCTACTTCAACATAAAGAAATGCAATTAAAAGACAGTTTAAACCAATTAAAAACAGAAAAGAAAATTAGTGAACTCCAGAAAAATCAATTAACTCAAGCCTATCAAGAAATTAGCTTACTTAACCAACGGCTAAAAACAGAAAATTTAGATTTAATGGCGGAATTAAGGGTACAAAATCAACGACTGTATCAACTTTTAGAAGCGATTCCTTTAGGGGTTATTGTTCTGGATGCTACGGGAAAATTATACTATACAAATCAAGTCGTTCAAGAGTTATTGGGAACCGAAGTTTTCTTTAGTGATCCGCCTTTACAATTGAATGTTTATTCTAATTCCCCATCAGAAGCTAAAAAACCCTATCTTTTAGAAAATTTACCGATTTTTAAAGCCTTGCATGAGGGCATTGGCAGTATTGATAAATTAGAAGTTGAATACTTAGATCGGATTATTCCGTTACAAACGTGGGGAACCCCTATTTATAATGAATCGGGACAAATTTCTTATGCAATTGGGGTGTTTCAAGATATTACGGAACGCCGACGGGCGGAGGAAGAGCGACAACAGTTTATTGAAGAAATGTTTGAGATTAATTGTAACTTAGAACTGGCTTTAGATGAAGAAGAACAATTGACGGATGCGGCGGGACGATTTGTGCCCAATCAATTTTTATCATTTTTAGGATATGAAAGTTTAGTTGATGTTAAATCGGGGGATGCGGTACAAAAAGAAATGTCTATTTTATTCTCAGATATTCGCAGTTTTACCCAAATGTCTGAACAGATGACTCCTGAAGATAATTTTAAATTTATTAATGCTTATTTATCTCGCATGGAACCTGCAATTACGGAAAATCGAGGATTTATTGATAAATATATCGGAGATGCAATTATGGCACTGTTTGGAGGGAGTGCTGATGATGCCGTAAAAGCGGGGATTTCAATGTTACAAAGGTTGACGGAATATAACCTAACTCGTCAACGTCCTGAGCGTCCTCCCATTTCCATTGGGATTGGAATTAATACGGGAGATTTAATGTTAGGAATCGTGGGTGGACAACATAGAATGGATAGTACCGTCATTAGTGATGCCGTGAATTTAGGATCTCGATTAGAAGAATTAAGTAAACGTTATGGGATTCCTTTATTAATTAGTGAACATACATTTTTGCGTCTTGAAGATCCCAATGTTTATTGCTTCCGAGTGATTGATAAAGTTAGAGTCAAAGGCAAATCAGAAATGGTATCAGTTTTTGAAGTTTTTGATGCTGATCCTCCAGCATTGTATCAGAAAAAATTAGCAACAAAAACTTTATTTGAGCGGGCATTAACCTTATATCATCTGGAAGCATTTCCAGAATCTGCTCAATACTTTGAAGCCTGTCTACGCGAAAATCCATCGGATCAATTGGCTCAAATTTACTTACAGCGTGTAATTCAATCGTTATCAATGTAGTCAGCAATCTAAGTTAACAAGAGGAGGGATTAAATAAAAATTTAATCTATCAAAATTCGATCAATACCTTTTAACATTCTATGATACAATGAACTGCCACAGTTTTTTGGCAAAAGTTTCAATGGGGGAAGTTTACAAAAGTTTTCTGGGTCTTATCGGGTTAGATTTTTTACACTTACCCTAGCCCAGTTGAACCCTTAAACTCCACTTTTCCATTGTTTTCGTGCTTTTCATCGATTTTACCCTCGTCTATTTTTTGTAAAAAAAAGCACGCTAGTGCTGTAGCCTTTTATGTGTTTTCACCCAAACGATTTATGATCCAAATTTTTGGCGACTTCATTGAAGTTCCACCTCTCAGTAACGAATTTCTTGTTATTGGTTTCTCTCCGAGTTCCATACCACTCAAACAACGTTGGCGGAATAATGGATTGTCAGCTAATTTTATGGCGGATTATGTAACAACATTTTTCCCAAAGAGTGAATATGATTCAACCGCTTTTTATCGACAAACTGAAATCAAAAGTGCTGTCAGTTTTATTGCCAATGAATTATTAGAGAATGCCATGAAGTTTAGTGATGATACACTCAATCAACCGATTAGCATTCAACTCTATTTAAAAACGGATAGATTAATCTTTGTGGTCGTGAATAGTATTACTCCTGATGCTATTGAACCTTTTCAAATGTTTATTGAAAAACTGATTAATTCTGATACTCAAGAATTTTACATTCAGCAAATAGAACAGAATTTAGATAGTAATACCCATTCTGGTTTAGGATATCTAACCATGATCAATGATTACTTAGCTCGATTAGGCTGGAAATTTGAAACGATTCAAACAGAACCTGAGATTGTGACTGTCGCAACAATGGTTCAACTTTTCATTTAATATTTAACATTCAATTTACAAAAAGAAAATATTAGGATTTTAATCATGGTGATCAAAGAATTTAAAACAGAAGATTATGAAGTTACCTATGAGAGTAACACCCGTACAGTCACCTTATCGGGATCGTTGCGTTTGAGTGGACTTGAAGACACAAACCCTGTAATTAAATTACTCAATGATATTTTGGCAGAAGAATCTTTACTAATTACAATTAATGTTCAAGAGTTAGAGTTTTTGAATAGCTCTGGCATTAATATGCTCTCTAAATTTGTAATCAAAGTTCGCCAAAAAAAGGATATGAAGTTACTGATTTTAGGTTCTAGTAAAATTCCTTGGCAGGGAAAATCGCTGAAAAATTTACAACGATTAATGCCGACTTTAGACCTAAAAATTGAATAATTAATTTTACCGACTATTTTCAGTCAAAGCTTAAACCCAGAGAGGAGAATTTGTATAGCAAAGGAAAACTTTAAAGATGCAGCAAGAACCCCGACCGTTGAGTGCTGAACTGTTATTAGAAATCGAAACACTCCATCAAGAATTAGAACTCTTGAAACGGGAAAAGTTAGATTTAGAAATTTTACTGGAAACCACCACAGTTCATGCGGATTTGGTTGAAGCTCAATTATACGAATCTAACCAACAAATGCAATTAGAAATTCGAGATCGAAAAGTGGCTGAAGCTAAATTAAAAGCTTCAGAAGTTCAACTCAAAGTCTTACTTGAAACCGTAAATCAAGCCAATAATGATCTGAAAATCATCTTAGAAACCACAACAACTCATGGCGATTTTATCGAAGAATATACCCACAATCTCAGCATTCGAGATCCCCTAACGGGTTTATTTAATCGGCGTTATCAAGAAAAATCTTTAGAGCGTCATCTCAAATATGCACAGGAACATCAGCAAGTTCTGAGTATTATTATGAGTGATATTGATTATTTTAAAAATTTTAATGATAAATGGGGACATCAAGCCGGAGATGTTATTCTACAGGAAATCAGCAAATTTTTGATGCAAAATATTCGTCAATCGGATGTTGCTTGTCGTTATGGAGGTGAGGAGTTAATGTTGATTTTACCAGGAACTTCCCTAGAAGAAGCCAAAAGTTTAGGGGAGCAGCTACGTTTGGGAATTCAAAATTTGAGCTTAGAAAAACCCAACCAATTTTTGGAAAAAGTTACCATTTCTTTAGGGATTGCTAGTTTTCCTGAACATGGATTATCAAGTCTGGAAATCACTCAGTCGGCTGATGCGGCATTATATCGCGCTAAAGCCAAAGGACGAAACTGTGTGATTACCGCGAGGGAACTCCTGGTCTAAGTAACTGATTTTTTCTGAACAGAATCAATTTTAAATTAATATTGAATCAATCACCTTCTAAATGTCATTTCATCTTTTAAGGTAAGTATAAGTTAATGGAAAATGATCACCTTTCTCAACAACAACTGCTGGACTATATCAACCAACTCCGTCAAAATATCGAAACGCTTAAACAGGAAAAGGCAGATCTAGAAATTTTATTAGAAATTACGACGGCTCATGGGGATTTAGTAGAAGCTGAGTTGCGTAAATCCCATGAAAAACTACAAGCAGAAATCCAAGAACGTTATTTAACACAACTGAAGCTACAAGCATCTCAAGAACATCTTCAATCTTTAGTCAGTGTGTTAAGCCAAGAAAAAAACGATTTAGAACTGATTTTAGAAACAACGATTGAACATAGTAATATTGTTGAAGAAAGCTTACATTATGATAGTATTCATGATGCCTTAACCGGGTTATTTAATCGCAGATATTTAGACACAGTATTTCCCCAGGTACTCCATTCAGCCCAAAAAACTCAAGAATCTTTAAGTATTTTAATTACGGATATCGATTATTTTAAACGCTTTAATGATAAGTTTGGACACAAAGCGGGAGACATTGTGCTTAAATTAGTCAGTAAATCGGTACAAGATGTTCTTCGGACTTCTGATATGGCTTATCGTTATGGAGGAGAAGAATTAGTCTTCCTTTTACCGAATACGAATATTGAAATGGCTCAAACCATTGCTGAGGAAATTCGCCTCAAGATTAAAAATTTACAACAGGAATATTCCTATCATTTTTTAGAAGGAATTACCGTATCAATTGGGGTGGCAACTTTCCCCGATCATGGGAACTCCTATGATGATTTATTACAACTCGCAGATGCTGCCTTATATCAAGCCAAAGAACAGGGACGTGATCGCGTTATTATCATTGATCCCAAGTCTGCTTCCCTATTCTAAATTGTTGTTTCCACTCTAATAAAATTCCTCGACACTGAAGACAAACTAAATCCTTGAGCAAATCTTGAATTCCCTCAATTGTGATCGGATAGGTTGCACCAATTTGTTCAGGATTCACAACAGCATCCGGTAATATTTCTGCTACAAATCCATACAATTTTTGATTAGAAAAAGAACTATTTATCGCCCAACCCTCAGAATTTAATGCTATAATTTTAGCAATATCAGACGGTTGAATTCCTAACTCTTTATTCAGGATATTAGGAACGGTTTCTAAAGGAGTTTGTTCAGAGGGAACTCGCCCCCCCGGAAAATCGAGAGTTGTTTTTCCTACCCCTGGACGATACATCGGTCTAGGCAAAAGTAGAGTCTGATTTTGAAGGGTTAAAATCACAACAGAATCGGCTTTTTCAACCCGCCAATATTCTAAAATTTTGCCTTGATCATCTTGTAATTGTTCTGCAATCACTGTTACCCAAGGAGAAGGAATCTCCACCAACGGTTGAACAACTTTCCAAGGGTGAGAGGGTTGATGATTTTTGATCATTTCATCCTGATTTCATTATTTAATGTCAAACTGAAAATTAAGGAGTTCACCTTTGGGTTCAACTCCGCTTCAATCTTAACAGATTAACGTTTCTGTTTTTAATTCTGACATCAAAACCATGAAATTCAACCCTATTTTTTTATCCCCCATTCTCGGAATTTCCCTAACCTTAAGTTTAGGAGCTTGTACAACGGTTCAATCCTCTTCTAAACCCCTTGATTCCCTAAAAAAAACTCCCGTTAATTCTGAAACAATCCTGGCTCAAAATAACGGCATGATGTCAGGAAATCATCAAATGATGATGGATTTAGGGCCAGCCGATGTTGAGTATGATTTACGCTTTATTGATGCCATGATCCCGCACCATCAAGGAGCAATTGCTATGGCTCAACAGGTACTTGAAAAATCGACTCGTCCTGAAGTTAAAAAATTAGCCGAGGAGATTATTAAAGCTCAAGAAAAAGAAATTGCTCAGATGCAGCAATGGCGCAAAACATGGTATCCTGAAGCTAAAGATGCTATTGCTTATCATGCGGCAATGGGTCATAGTATGCCCATGTCTTCTCAACAGATGGATTCGATGATGATGATGGCTGATTTAGGCGCTGCTGATTCGAGTTTTGATCAACGATTTATAATGGCGATGATTCCCCATCATCAAGGCGCATTAGTGATGGCAAAAGATGCTCAACTTAAATCAAAACGTCCTGAAATGCAGCAACTCGCGCAAGCTATTTTAACGTCCCAAGAAGCGGAAATTAAGCTAATGCAGCAATGGCTAAAAACAGGATTTAATCAATAAAAAATCCCTCCTTAACCATCATCCTTATCCTTTTATTTTAGCAATTTCCGTTTAAGTCGGATTCTTGACTTTATAATGATCGTAAGGGATTTTAACCCCACAATGACGTTATAAACATTAGTATTCTCTGACACAGACAAGAAATTATGAGCAAGGATAAAATAGCACAACCTACCCTTTCCGAAGAAGTCACGACGCGCACGCCGCCTTGGGGTGAGGTAAGCTTACTCGAAGAAGGCGATCGCTACCGAATTAATCGAATTGTTGTCAATCCGGGTTATCATATTAGTACCCAAATGCACTATCATCGCAGTGAACACTGGATTGTTGTGGCAGGTACAGCAAAGGTCATCTGTGGGGGAGAAGAAACCTTACTGCTTCCCAAACAGTCCACCTATGTTCCGATGAATACCCCCCACCGCGTGGAAAATCCTGGGGTGATTCCTTTGGTGATGATTGAAGTGCAAAATGGCGAATATTTAGGAAATGATGATATTATTCGTTTCCCTGACGAAGATGCCAAACGCAACGCTAAAAAATAACTCGACAGAACGCCCAAAATGAGAGACAATTTCCCTGAGTCTATTTAATCTTCTCGTTTGTTAAAATACTCATGGATTTAAAGTCTCTCATTCGCAATATTCCCGATTTTCCTAAACCTGGAATTTTATTTCGAGATATTACTACCCTGTTACAAGACCCCCAGGGACTTCGGTATACAATTGATTGTTTAACCGAAAAATGTCGTCCTTTGTCTCCTGACTATATTCTCGGAATGGAGTCGAGGGGATTTTTATTTGGAATGCCTTTAGCCTATCAATTAGAAGTCGGGTTTATTCCCATTCGTAAACCCAAAAAATTACCCGCCGCCGTCTACCGGGCAGAATATGAATTAGAATATGGCACAGATTGTTTGGAAATGCACCAAGATGCAATTTCATCAGGACATCAAGTGTTAATTGTTGATGATTTAATCGCTACGGGAGGGACAGCAAAAGCAACGGCTGAATTAGTCCAACAAGCGGGGGCTACGGTGGCTGGATTTTGTTTTGTGGTGGAACTCACAGGCTTAAATGGTCGGGAACAATTGCCCGATGTTCCGGTGATTAGTTTGTTACAATACGATTAATAATTATAGGTTTTCCGTGATGGTATTTGCAGGTTATAAAAGGGGAAAATCAAGATGACGAGTGAAACATTAGTCTATATTGGCAAGCGATTATTACAAGCGCTGTTAACTCTATTTTTAGCATCGGCTTTATGTTTTACCATTACTCAGCTTGCCCCCGGAGATTATTTAGATAACCTCTCAAATAATCCTCAAATTTCCCCGGAAACCTTAGACCAACTCCGACAAAAATTCCGCCTGGATAAATCAGCTTGGGAACAGTATTGGTATTGGTTAGGGCAAATTGTTAGTTACGGCAATTTTGGCTATAGTTTCGCTAACCAACGTTCTGTAACTTCCTTGCTTTTAGAACGAGTTCCGGCTACCTTATTATTAGCGATTTTATCGTTAATTTTAACCTGGGCAATCGGGATTCCATTAGGAATAATTGGGGCGGTGAATCAGAATCGTTTTACTGACCGATTTTTGCAAGTCATTAGTTACACCGGACAAGGTTTTCCCAGTTTCATCACCGCTTTATTATTATTGTTTTTAGCTCAAAAAACCTCCCCCTTATTTCCGGTTGGTGGCATGACCAGTATTAACTACCCAGATTTATCCCCCTTGGGAAAAATAGCGGATATTGCTTGGCATAGTATTTTACCGACGTTAGCGTTAAGTATTACCAGTTTTGCCGGGTTACAACGGTTAATGCGAGGGCAACTTTTAGATGTTTTACGCCAGGATTATATTCAAACCGCTAGGGCAAAAGGACTACCAGAAAATCGGGTTATTTATGTTCATGCTCTCCGCAATGCTATTAACCCTTTAATTACGTTATTAGGCTTTGAATTTGCGAGTTTATTAGGAGGAGCGTTTATTGCAGAAACCTTTTTTAATTGGCCGGGATTAGGTAAATTAATCTTACAAGCCGTGCAACAACAGGATTTATATTTAGTCATGGCGAGTTTAATGATGGGGGCGGTGATGTTAATTATCGGCAATTTATTAGCGGATTTACTCTTAAAAGCCGTTGACCCTCGGATTAAATTAGAAGATTTACGCTAGAATTTGACTAGGATAAATTGGTTTAAACTTTGTTTGAAAAGCTCAGGATGGTGTTAAAATGTTCTCAGAAGTTTATTATATTCTTAGAGCGAGAGCCGATGGACGTTATGTTACCGCCCGTCCTGACCAGGATAGTGCATCGGGTTATTTATTATTATTTTCAGAACAATTTGATGCCCTCGGTTATTTAAACAAACACGCCGGGGATTTGAAAGATCGGTTTGCGGTAGAATCGATTACGGGTTCGCAAATTAAACCGATTTTACAGCGCTGGGGATTTGCAGGTATTGGCAAGGTTAAGGATGTTCTATTACCTGAAGTCGAATTTATTTTGGTTAGTTCCCATTAAGGGCTTCTAGTGAAAGACTTTTGAGTTAACAGGTAAACCTTTGAGTGCTTATAAACGCCGACAACGTAGTAGGTAAATATGACAACACAAAATAAATTTCCCTTGGGTTGGGATGAAAAACGAGTGCGCCAAATGATCGAACATTACGATCGACAGTCAGAAGATGAAGCAGTAGCAGAAGATGAAGCCGCGTTTGAGAATCAAGATCAAGTGTTTGTTCAAATTCCTTTGGAGTTATTACCGTTAGTTAGAGAGTTAATTGCTAAACATTATGCCAGTGTTTAAGACAAGATAAATAAAGGCGATCACCCTTCCCATCCGCTAAAGGCGATCGCATTTAAGAGGGGCGGGTTTAACAAGATTATTGGTGAGAATTGAATATTGTTGCAGAACCCGCCCCTACATTTTGTTGTTGAAAAAATGCGATCGCCTCGAAATTTAGTAATAAGTAGAGCTAGTTTTATCATAAGGAAAGAGCGATTTTTTATGCTATCTTAGATTGGGTTTCATCTGTTTAACAAAAATAATTTCTGGTCTGCGGATAGTTTAGAAATAATTGGTATTACCCCAACAGGCAGAGGGACGTGCGATCGATTAGACCTTAACGATCAATATCATAATGAAAGAGCGATTATCAAAGCTCGTCGTTTATGGATTAGAGCCGGGTGGCATCCTCCGTCTAGCGATCCTCGCCTTCAAAAATAGCGATCGCATTTCAAGAATAATTAACAATTCAACCGTAGGGGCGGGTTCCGAGACCATCTTTAATTATCAGTAATTATCTCCCTAAACCCGCCCTCTTTCCTATCCTAATTGATTAGGCTTTGATCTCAAATTGATTACCTGTGAGTACAGGTTTATTGGTTAACGTTAAGAATTTACCTCCTGTGCCATAACCTGCTGCTGTACCGTTTTGATTGTAGAATAATCCGCCAGTGGCAGTATTATAAACAATATCGGCTGCACTGGTTGTAGCTAAGGTATCAGTAGTAACTTTGGCAAATTCATTGGCGACAGAAAACCCAGTTCCAGCAACAGAACTAATTGTGGTAAATGTGGTTTTATCTAAGATGATTTGATCATTTTGTGAGATGGTAAAATCAGTAATGGGATCTACACCCACCGCCGAAGTAGCAAATACAGCATTCGTATTGTAGATAAATTTATCTGCACCTGCTCCGCCTGTAAGGGTATCATTTCCAGCGCCACCATTGAGGGAGTCATTGCCATCTCCACCTAATAGTTTATCAACTCCTCCATTACCAACGAGTAGATCATTTCCGGTACTACCGTTGAGGATATTATTAGCGGTATTACCCTTAATAATATTAGCCAAAGTATTACCAGTACCGTTAATTGCTATTGTCCCGTTTAAGGTCAGGTTTTCAACGTTGACAGGGAGGGTATAGGTAATAGAGGATTGTACTAAATCGGTTCCTTCACTGAGAGCTTCAGCAACAACATCCTTGGTATTATCGACAATATAGGTGTCATTTCCAGCCCGACCCACTAAAAGATCGGCTCCGGTGTCACCGTTGAGGGTATTGTTGACGTTATTACCTATAATCGTATTATTGAGGGTGTTGCCTGTACCGTTAATAGCAGAGGAACCTGTGAGGGTTAGGTCTTCAACGTTGACAGGGAGAGTATAGGTAATAGAAGATTGGACTAAATCTCGGCCTTGGTTAGCGAGTTCTGTGACAATATCCCCAGCATTATCAACGGTGTAAAGATCATCTCCGGCTTCTCCTCGCAGTTGGTCTGCTCCTGCGCCACCATCGAGACTGTCATTACCATCGCCACCATTGAGACTATCGTTACCTGCTAAAGCGAGAATTTGGTCATTTCCCCCTAAACCATTAATAGTTTCTGGGTTAGGGGTTCCGATGAGAATATCGTCATTGGCAGTACCATCAATAATACTAGAGGTTCCGTGAGTTTCAAAATTCCAGGTGCTATTTTCGGTAATCCCAGCATAATTGTTGCCAGTAATATCTTGAATTGCACCATCGGCAATTTCCACATAGTAACCTGTATTTTGGGCTAAATCTTCGGTGGGGTTAATCGTGAGTTGAGTGTCACTAACGGTAACATTAGCAGCCGTTACCGCGATCGTTTCTACCTCTGTGCCGTCTGCTTTTTTAATGACAATATTGCCAGTGCCTTTTTGAATCGCTTCGCTGAAGTTGACAACTAGGTTATCACCAACAGCAATATCTGTGGCATTATCGGCGGGAGTGAAACTGTTAGCTGTGGGTGCGATAGTATCGGCGGATGCGACGGTTTGGAAATTCCAGGTGCTATTTTCGGTAATCCCAGCATAGTTATTACCAGTAATATCTTTAATTGCACCATCGGCAATTTCCACATAGTAACCTGTACCTTTTGCTAAATCGTCCGTGGGGTCAATCGTGAGTTTAGTGTCACTCACGGTAATATTAGCAGCCGTTACCGCGATCGTTTCTACCACTGTGCCGTCTGCTTTCTTAATGACAATATTGCCAGTCCCTTTTTGAATCGCTTCGCTGAAGTTGACGACTAAGTTAGCACCAACGACAACACCTGTGGCATTATCGGCCGGAGTGAAACTGTTAGCTGTGGGTGCGGTTGTATCGGCGGGTGCGGTCGCACGGTTGCCAAAATCAATGTCCGTGACGGTTTCCCCCGCGCCCAAAATAACCGAGTGAGGAGTCGTCGGGTAGGTGGATTCCCAGTTAGCCTGAACGATTTCTGCAATGGGGTATTCTCCTAATCCTAAATTAGTGAAGGAATATTCACCATTAGCATTAGTAACGGTAGAGAGTTCACCCGCGTCTAATTTACCATTATTGATAACATCAATGAAAATGGTCGCACCCGCTAGGGCTTCTTCTCCTGTGTCCCGAACACCATTGCCATTCTGGTCATTCCATTTAATACCTTGGATTCCCCCCAGTGGGATTAAGCCATTTTCACCCTGATTTGCGAGGTCTGCTGCCGCCTTCGCTTGATTAATAAAGTTTTGATCTCCAGTCACCAAAAAGTCGAAGACTGCACCATTTAAAAAATCTCCTTCAGGAATACCCGCTTTTCGCACTTTTTCAAAGGCTTCTGCCACACCTTGTGGATTGGTTTGGGCGAAGGTTTTCAGGGAGACATATTGAGATGGATAACCGGAAAGTTGATAGACAGGTGTGCCAAACAGGGATTCTTGCTGAGTAATACGCCAGCTATCAGCAAAAGTTGTATGCAAGACTTGAACCGATGGACGTGCACCCAAGCTCGTGCCATCCCGCAGAGCAAAGTCATTGGTGCTATTGCTATCGCCATTCCCTAAAAGCCCTTGCAGCGAGGTACCTCGATAGTCTGCTGGATCAACATAAATATTGATAAAGATTCCAGCGTCATCAGCAGTCACTCGATCATCATCTGAAGTATTGAGTATACTGTCTGGGCCGGCATAGGTGAAGGTGTAACGATTGCCTAGACGCTGGATTTGGCTATTGCCAACAGCCAGACTTGCACCACTGGCTAGATTCACACTCTCTCCGTCAATTTTGAGTTTCTGTCCGACCGGCAGTTCCATATCGTACAAAACATTGTAACCCTCTATGGTTGTGGCAAAAGCTGTGTTGACGGAAGCCTTCGCTGGGTTATAAATATAAGGTTTTTGCCGGGTTTGAACTTCAAAATCATCTGTCAGAGATTTGGCGAGAATAAACTCCCCAACCGATTGTAGGTCATAGGGCTTTCCATCAAAAGTCCGAAGATGGACGTCACCCCAACCGTGACCTTGACCGACGATATTCTTAGCGGTGGCAAAGACGGAAAAATCTTGAGAATTGAAATCAGCAGAATCCGGTGATTTACCCACATAGACCTTATAGGTATCAGAGGTTTTAGGGGTAAAATAAATATTTTCGTAATTTTCAGAGCCATCATTTCCTTTCAATCCTTTCACTTTTTTCAAAGGATCATCTACAGCAAAGATTTTTGTTCCTGGACTAGACACTGGTTCGAGCCAAACATCAAGATCATTAGTCTTAGGGCCAGTCCAAGTTAGGGTGACTTCGATGGGTTGTTCCTGCCCTGGAATTGGATTTTGGGAGTGGGATAATCGACCAATTTGCTGGCTTCCTGTCCCAGTATAAGTATCCTCTGCTAATAAATATTTATTCCCTCCTGGGTTATTAGCTAGGGTTTTCAGCATTAAATCCGCCTCGTTCAACTTTTCTGAACCCCAAGGATTAGGTGTTGCTGGCAAATTATTGGCTGTATGGATAATCAGTCCCTTGATGGTGGAGGGAAGTGGCGTGATGGTGGTTGGACTTGTAGTATGATTAGTGCCAGTCGGAAAAGGGATTGGGGTGTAGGCCGTATTTTGATTACCATTAACAGTCTTGAACCGCGCCCGGTATCCGTCACTCAGAGAAATTGTAGACGTAAAATTGGTATTACCCACCGACCGGACATTTTCAAAACTAGCACGATCTAGTTGATCATAAGTATTGAAATATGTTTGTGAGTCCGTTAAAGCTGGGGTAGAAACATTCTCCTCTACCTGAAGATTTTCCCCATTTAACACAATCGTAGCGTGGTCATTTTCTAGCTTCAAAGCCTGTAAAGCTAAAGCATCGAGACTGTTACCTCGCACTAAGTTAGAAAAAATATCTCCCTCATCGCCAGCACTATCGACGGGATTAATTTGAACATCGACAAAATGTCCAATTTCCTCTAACAAAACCGCACTTATATCTTCTGTTGTGGCATTAGCGACAAAATTAGCGGACAGATAAATCTGATTATTGCTACTGGCATAAGCACCGTTAGCATTACCAAGGATATTACTATCAAGAATCCCAACTTGGGGAAGTTGACTAAAATCATGATTTTGCCACTGGACACGGAGAGTTTCGGCGGCACTTCGGTTATATTGAGTGCCAAAAGCGGTCTCGAAAACTTGCCAGAAGTTATCTGAATCAGCGAGATTGCTGAGTTGATTATAGGTCTGTGTCAGAACAGGATTGAGTGTCATATTGGTTGGTAGATTTGATTAACGATTGGGACTTAAAAATGTGCCATTGATTACACCACTACCCGTTAAATTCAGGTTTATTAGGTAGGGTTGAGTTGACATCTATTGGTGTCGGGTGAAGGAACCTAAAGTTCGTAAACTTCAAGCTAAAAGTAGCCTAGAAAACCGTACATTTTCTTGACTTTTCTGAAGTCTTATATCTCCTATTTTGATAAACGTTATGGGGAAAGAAATTATTCCCTTTTTGATGAAATTTTTGGTAAGTTTCAAAGGAGTGAGGCTGAGAACACTTCGCTCCTAAGCATCTTATTGTTATTAACGTTGCGGGGAAAGAAATTATTCCACTTTCCAGAAAGTTTGGGGAAATTGTAGCAACCGCGCCTGGCGGTTAGGACATCCCCGTTTTCACGCCTGACAAGATTTATAGCCTGTCCCGCACCCGCGTTGGCGCAGCCTGCGCTTCGAGCTTAGGCACCGAATCCAGGTTCTAAGCGTTATGGCGACTGCTATAGAGGTTTTCAGCTTAAGTTGACTCCATGTGATGGAACTCCTGTATGGTTTGATAGCAGATTGTAAACCTCACCTATTTGTCAAAAAAACTCCACAGCATGGGTATCTTTTGCCAAAAGACTCGGTGCGATGTCCAAAAGTCGAACGGTCTGTCGAACAACTTTGATCATGGCAATAGACTACCAACCACTCAGGAAAAAAAAGTTGCCAAAAAGTGACGATTCAGGTAGGATAAAGTGACAAAAAGTGACAAAAGTGAATCAAATACCAGTGAAGATTGGGCGGATGCACCGGATGTGTCCTATTTTTTAGGACGAGAAACTGATTTAAACACCCTGAAACAATGGGTGATCCAAGATCTTTGTCGTTTAGTTGCGATTGTTGGACTTCCGGGGAAGGGAAAAACCAATATTTGTGCGAAATTAGCAGAAGAATTGAGGGGTAAATTTCAGGGGATTATTTGGCGATCGCTTTTAAATGCACCTCCGGTTGAGGATATTATCAAAGACTGGATTTTATTTTTATCTCATCAAGAAAAGGCAGATTTACCCGAACGTTTTGATCAACAACTTTATCTCTTAATTTCTTATTTAAAACAACTCTTATACTAACATGAATATTACAGGAACTCAAGGGTTAACAGAGGGTCAAAAGGAATGTTTAAAAGCGTTAGGTGCTGTGGAAGATTCGCTCATCTGAGTCTTCAATACACTTCATGAGCAGGGAGCGTGTTTACAACTTATTTGTGTCTTTGTGTCTTTGTGGTTAAATTAAGCTTTTTGAGGTGGCACTAACGCTATAACAGAAAAGCAGTTTTTTAGAGTCAATCCTATTTTCAGGATTCGGGATTTTGATCAGATTTTGAACTAATAATTTTAGCCGGAATTCCAACAACAGTCTGACCCGATGGAATATCTGAAAGCACAACCGCATTCGCCCCAATACAAACATCATCGCCAATCGTTACATTCCCCAAAATCTTCGCACCCGCACCAATATTAACCCGTTTTCCTAATTGGGGAGCATCGAAAGGTTTGTCTAAATAACGATTTCCTAAAGTCACTCCTTGGCGGATAATACAGTCATCACCAATCACAGTATTCCCATGAATCACAATTCCATGTTGATGTTCAATAATTACACGACGACCCAGTTCAACGGTGTAGGATAATTCTATTCCGTAGGTATTGCGAACTTTACGATATAAAGCTCGATAAAGAATGCTCAAAGGTGCGCGAAAAATTAGAGGTTTAATTGTCATTCTCCACACACCAAACCGTTGAATTGCAACTGCTCTAAACCCTGGTTTTGTCCAATCTCGTTCGTGAGCAATCCAATCTTCTTTAATTTGTTCCCAAAGTCCTAACTGTTTAATATTAATATTTTTTGCCGTATCTATATCCGCCCTAAAAATATTAATTAGGTTAAACAAAACACTATAGCGAATAAAATCTTGTAATAATTGAGGGGGGTCAGAATCTGGTTTATTTTGCAGTTGGCGACGCACTCGCCAGGTGATAAAACTCAGTATCCAAATAATATCGGTTAAGGCGGCATAGAGTTGACCATAATTTTTTGTGAAATAATAGCGACGGGAATCAAACCAATATTGAGGTAGGCGTTTTGGAGGGGATTTTGTATCAGTTACACCAGAACTTTGTCCTACTAGATGAACCACTCGACTTTCAGGAACATACCAACAATTCCAACCGGCTTTTTTTGCCTGTAAACAAAAGTCCATTTCCTCGTAATACATAAAATAATTTTCATCAATAAAACCAATATTTTCAAATACAGTATTACGGACAATCATACTCGCCCCTGCAACCCAATCGGTTTGACAAGAAATTTCAGAAACCGGAGGAGCAACAACCCATTTTTCTAATAGTTTAGAGACGAATCCTAAGCGCAGTCCGCCATCTAATTCTCCCCACAACGAATGGAAACGAAAAGCCGAACGTTGGGGTGTACCATCCGGGTCTTCTAAACGACTTCCGGCGATACCAATATCAGGATGTTCCTCCATGAATTGTACCAGTTTTGTTAAAGCTCCTGAACGCACAATGGTATCAGGATTTAGTAGCAGAAAATAGGGAGGAATATTCTGGGATTCTAAGACGGGACGAATAACGGCGTTATTGCCAAATCCATAGCCACCATTACGGTCTAAGGGGATTAAAGAAACCCAATCTCCCCATTTTTCTTGATCAATAATTGCTTGAATTTTAGGAATAGAATCATCCCCAGAAGCATTATCGGAAACAATAACTTTTGTACCTGGTAACGCTTTAATTTCACTGACTAAGGAGTATAAACAATCAATGGTTAAGGAGGCTGTTCGATAATTAACAATAACAACGAATAGGGGATGGGGATGGGTGATAACTGGGGAATGAATCATAATTTAGATGCTGAGATGGGAGTTAAGAGAAGAAGGCTTTATTTATATTCAATCAATGAGTTATCTTTTCCTACTGTTTTATTAAAATAAAACTGAATTTGTCCGAATAAGGCTGGAAATTTTGCCAAGATACAAGAGACTGCATAAACGACAGAATCAGAATTAGAAAAACCTCGTTTTTGAGCAGAAATATAGGTTTTATAAATTAATAAAGGATAGGCGAGTAATAACAATAAACTACTTTCGTGAGTTGGGAAGATTAAACTCACAGAGACCAAAGGAATAATTAACCCCCATAACCAAATACTACGGCTTTCTTTTACCCAATGATTTTCAGGCGGTTTCCCATGTAAATAAGCTCCTTCTGCATAGGCGTGACCTGCTCTTAAATGGCGTTTCCACCATTGACTAAACCGGGTAATTTGGGCATCATGGAGAGTCATTTCTGCATCTAAACGATAAATTTTCCATCCTTTTTGTCGGAGTCTAACACACAATTCGGGTTCTTCTCCGGCGATTAATGTGGGGTTAAATCCGTTCACCTCTTGAACAACTTGAACTCGCATCATGGCATCCCCACCACAGGCTTGTGTTTCACCGATAGGAGTATTCCATTCAATATCACAAAGACGGTTATAAATTGACGCATCAGGATAGCGTTCTCGTCGCCGTCCACAAACTACCGCCAGATCAGAATTTTGTTCTAATTTTTGTTCAGCTTTTTCCAACCATCCGTCCACAATTTCGCAGTCTCCATCAACAAATTGAACATATTTTAATTGAGGATTATTTTGGACTAAAAATTGAAATCCGGTGTTTCTAGCTCTGGCTGCGGTAAAGGGAATAGATAGGTCTAATTCTACTACATCCACGCCGAGCGATCGCGCGATTTCTACAGAATTATCCGTTGAACCGGAATCAACATAAACGGCATTTTCAACTTTTCCGACAATGGCAGATAAACATTGCCGTAACCGTTCACCTTCATTGCGTCCAATGGCAACTAATCCAATTCTATTCAAGGTAAAATCTCCTGAGTTGATGTTTTGTAATCCATTCCTGTTTGGGATCATAAAAATTTTAACCTATTGCTGATCTAAATTCAATTCTGCTGGATTTATTAAACTTTACATCTTTTTGTCGCAATTTGAACACTGGGATTAATTTAATTAACGGTCATCTACCGACATTCCTCCTGCCATCAGGGATTATTTTTCATAAAATCTTTGAGGGCTTCATATTTTGGGGAAGTCGGTTGATATACCGATTCCAAAGCTCCCCAACTCCCATATTTTTTGGGAATGGAAATATCATTATAGTGCATAAATAAAGTTCCTCCGGCTTGTTTCCAATCCTCTAAAAGTTGTAAATAGGTATCATACATTTGAGGATCACGATTCAATTCAATAAAAAATTTAGAAATCAGATCTCTTTCCTGGTCTTTGGGATTGGCAACCAGATGTTGTCCCCCTTCATAAGCCACTAACTTTAACCCTTTGGCTTTAGCTATTTCTGCATGACGCAAAAAGATTTTATAATTATCAACTAAGCTATCCCAATCTTTAGGAAGTAATCCCCCTTTTTTTAACTGTTGAAAGGCTTGATTAATCCCCTCATCGCCCTGATTGATCCACGATTTAATCACACTGCTATTTTTCAATTCTCCTAATCCGCCACTAAAATAACCGGTGATCGCATAGGCATCCATTCCCTGATAACATGGTTTATTCCCTTCTGCGACCCAATAGGGACATTCTAAAATATGGGATTCTGCACCTTTATAATTCGTTTGTGTAGAAATCACACAAATTACCCGATCCGCTTGATTTCCAAACTCTTTCTTCCAGATTTCACACATTTGAGCCGATCGCATTCCATACCACTGAAAAAAGGCATCTCCTTTATCTTTTCCCCATCGGGCTTGACCTTGTTCTAGGGCATAATGGGTTTGTTTAAAATTCCAATTCCAAACTTCATTAGAAAACTCGACATAAATGTTTAAATTGGGATTTAATTCGGCTTTAACCTTCTGGGCAAAATTTCTGATATATTCATCCGTTGCTTTATGGGGCATATTAAACCAAGGTTCAGCTTTTTGTTGATTAGAAAGGGCAATCATAACTTCTAAAGGAACCCCTATACGACTATAAGTAACTCTTTCGGGTACAGGTCTATTTTCCCACTCCTGTTGACGAGAATGATTTGTTCGCATCCAGTCCATAAACCGCAAGGTTTTAAAAGGTTTAATCTTCTCCAAAAAAGTGGGATTAAATTGTTCACCGTTTTGATATCTGGTTTCGTCTTCTGCTCTAATCATCCGAATATTGCGAAGATAATTTCCGGTTTGATTAGGATCGGTTTCAGCAATCAAAATTAACGCACCACTCGTCTTGGATAAATCAATATTAATCACATCTCGACCGGGTTTAGAAAGGGTAGAATCTTTTTTAGCTGCTAAACCATATTCTAGGGTTCCTTCTCCGTCATATAAAATCAGATATTGTCCAGCAATGGGGGTATTTTTAGGAATATCTGCAAAAAAAATGGTGGAAACTTGAGTATAACGGGGGGGATCTTCGGGCTTGGGTAAGGATTTAACCCATCCTTGCTGATCAAGATCTAACAGGTCAGATTCTTGTGTATCCCATACATTTCGACAGTCTGAAGTTTTTTTGCTCCGACAGGTGGTGATCCAGGAGCGGGCAGTTTTAAAATAGTCAATAAAAGGAAATTGAGTGGATGAACTCCCCACACCACTAAGATTAATCCCTAAATAAGATTGAGTATTTGATAAAGTTTTACTCAGAGCAGAATCTTTTAAATTATTCTGAGATCCGTCAATAGTTTGGGAGCAAGCTATCCCCATTCCCAATAAAAATATCAGGAATAATACGATATATTTTTTATAATTAAATTGGAATAAATCAAACATGACGAGTCAACCTCAATAAATAATTTTTTACTTTTATGGCCTTAACTACTAAAAACTTACTGAATTGATCGAGGTCGGTTTTTTCTGCTATTCGGTTTAGGAATACCATAATTGGGTTTTTCAGAAATTGGAATCGGTCGAGGCTTTTTGCGATTCAACTTAGAAATACCATAATTGGGTTTGGCAGAAATTGGAATCGGTCGAGGCTTTCTGCAATTCAGCTTAGGAATAGGATGAAGTGTTTTAGTAGAAATTGGAAGTGCTGGAGAAGGGAGTCTAGGATTCAGTTTCGGATTACGATCAATCGTTTTGGAAGAAACAGTAACAGAGGAATTGAATTCTTGGGGATTGGGGTTCATCACTAACCCCGCTAAACCTCCACTAGCCAAGGTAAAAACGGGATTATACATATTATTTAATAGATTGTCTAACACATATAAAACTGTCACCACACTCAGGGCAGCGGCTCCGCCAATCTGGGGACGAAACCAGGTTTTAGGCGGATATCGGAACAATGAAAAGGTGAGTGCGGGAAGCAAAGAGCTTCCAAAGATACCGAACAGCCCGAAGACTCCATACATACCATAGACAATAATCCACAAACTATCTGTAACGGAAATATCCTGCAGTTGCCCCAACCGTTCATTAAAGGCATAAACCCGATTTCTCCCCCATCCTCCCCAGCCAAACCACATCCGTTTTAGGGCTTTTTCCACTAAGATTTCTTCATTATCAAATCGGAATGCTAAGGACTGCGATCGCTCAGGGCCAGCTAGATCAGTAGCAACCTGAATAATTTGATCCGCTTGTTCTCCGGTGAAGTTCCCGGTTGCCCCCCAAATACAAATAGGAAGATAACAACAAAATTAACAACAGTTTGGGAAAAGCTGTGCGAAGGAATTTGGCACAAAATAAAATCACCACTCCAAAAGCCATATACATATAAGCTCCGGTGGAACGAACTAAAAGATGAGTGACATATAACCCAATAAACCAAAGATTCATAGGAATGTGCAAAAACTTTTTTAAAGTTCCTGATTGCCACAACCATAGGGCGATTAAAACCGCTGTCATCATCCACATTCCCGTAGCTAAACCATGGTTCATAAATACATTCGGTCTATATCCTCCTAAACGATAGGATTGGGAAAACTGTTCAATACCATGATAGCCGTAGACCATCCGATGCAGTTGGGGACTAATCAAACTTTCCAAGATACACAGGGGCGCATAAACGATACCACTAACAAAAATACCGATTGCTAATTCCTGAAGACCTTTAAAATTATTGAGATATAGGCGACCTAAAAAATAAGGGATACCATATTTAATGATTTGTGTCAGCATCGACGAAAACCCATCATAGGGACCTAAATTATTGGTGATTGATGAGAGGAAAGGACTAATACACCACATCAGCATGGGGATGTCTAGCCACCCAAATTTAAAGGTACGAAAGGTTTGGGGATTATAAAGATAGGTGGCCAGGATGATGCTGTAACTGGTAGCTGAGGTGCGATCATAATTAGGAAGACCGGGAAAGGCAAATGTAGTCCGCTGGGGGAGAAACAGCCAAGCTAGAATAAAACTGATCACCACTGCTCTATCCGTTGGAAACCGTTTAAACAACAACAGAACAATGGGCAGCAAAAGTAGTAAAGCCAGTTGTGCTTGGGGTGTCATAAACTATCGGGGATGATCTCCTACTAAGAACGGAGTGCGATTTCAAAAGCTTGTTCGCACAGTCGCGCTGCATCATCCCAGGTATAAGTAATAGCTTTGTTATAAGCCCGATCTGACATTTGATGCCACTCCTCGGTAGACATTTGACAAATCTTGACAATCGCTTCAGCCATATCCTCTGGGTCTTCTGGTTTGACTAAGATTCCTATATTATCGCTGAGAAGTTCCGGGGCGGCACCTGCTGGCACTCCAATCACCGGAGTTCGACAAGCCATGGCTTCTAAAATCGGACGTCCGAAGCCTTCAAAGCGACTGCCAAATAACCAGGCATCACAACTGGCATAGATATCTTTGATTTGATCCTGTGGAGGCTGACAGAAGAATTCACTCCCTGGGGGTAAGGGTAACTCAGGAATAGGGAGCCGAGTCCCAAAACAGACTAATTTTAAGTTAGGAATCTGTTGAGATGCTAAAGAAACGGCTTTTAACGTGATGTCACATCCTTTCCAATATAGGGGAGAATATAACATTCCCACGGTGGGAACAGTTTGTTTTTCCCTGGGTTCGGCATAATATTTTTTGAAATCCACACTGTTAGGAACTAATGAAACATTTTTATCCCCATATTCCTTCTCCATAATATTTACTAACCACTGGGAAATCACAATTTTATGTAAAGGCAGTCGATAGGTGGCGGCGACTCGTTCTTTGGGTAAATAATCGTGGGTTTCATGGTGGCGAATCATATAGACTTTTGCTCCCTTTGAGGGAGAAAGATTGGCAACCCATTCTGCCGTTTCCCACCAAGTTGCCACTACAATATCCGCATCGGGAAGATCCGCATCGGTGACTGGGGCTGGATGATCTAAAATGATGCTGGGTAGATCCATTCCATCGAGATGGGAAGGCCCCGTATGTTTCAAGGGAATTAACCCTTTACCTTTTAATAAGGATTTAACCTGCCTAAGAACGGTAGGTCTGCGTTGTTGAGGACAAACAATATAGACTTCATGACCACATTTTTGCAAGTGATAAGCGAGATCTGCATTAGATTGAGCCCCTCCTGCTAAACTAACCCAATTTGGTAGAACAAAGGTAATTTTCATTGTCAATTTCCTCAATTTAAAATCTGTTGCTCTTTGATCAACTAGACGCTACAAGATACTATCAATGGATAATCCACCTCCCAAACTATATCGGATTCCTCCGAAAAGAACAATTATCCCCAGGAGAATCATTGTTGCCCATAAATCCTGTTTTAAAGCTGAAAGTCCTTCTTGCCAAAGTCCATAGTTAACCACAATATAAGAGGGAATGTCATTAAATGCAACAACCAGGATGGCCCCTAAAATTCCCATCATGGAAAATGATAATGGAAGTAAAATCACCATGTACAGTAACTTAAATACATTACCTAGTGCAATATACAGGGGTTTGCCAATGGCAAATAGGGCTTTATTAATACTGGTATGTAGGATAAACGGCCACATTCCCAAGGTAAGAATCGGTAGCATCCAAGCGGCCTGTTCATATCTTTGATCGTATAAAATCAAAATCAATTTATCCCCAAAGCAAACTAGAATTGCTAAGGGTAAACTAATGAGCAATAATAATAATTTTCTTTTGTCTAAAATATTTTCTCTGAGTTGCGATCGCGGCAGATATAATTGTTTAGAAATAACCGGAAAAACGACTTTACTCATCACCGATTCCATTAAGGATTTAGGAATATCCGCTAAGGCAAAGGCCACGGTATAAACCCCTAACATTTCTAAGGTTAATAATTTACCGAGGATCAAGCGATCGGATTGAGATGCGAGGAAGGTCATCACCGTTGAAAGAAATATCCAGCGCCCGAAAGAAATTAATTCTTTCAAGGCACTTTGATCCCAAGCCAAACGGTTCCGCATCTGGGTATTTAAGCTATGACTCCTAATCAATCCAAACACAGACGAAATTAAGACTCCAATAATTAATGCCCAAATTGTAGGACTGATCCAAGCCAAGACAATCATTACCACAAGGCTTAAACCTTGGACAATAAAGTTATAAATGGTCAGCGTTTTTAAGTTTAAATTCCGGTTCAGAGTCGCTAAGGATGTAGATTCAAAACCCGCTATGACGGTTCTAAAACCAACAATTGGCGTAATCCACAAGAGTTGGGGCTCGTTATAAAATGAGGCAATTGGTGCTGTAATCAACAAACAAGCGATCCAAAGACAAAATCCTCGGAATACTTGAATCGTCCAAGCAGTATTCAGAAATAATGGATCTTCTCCCCGTTCACTTCGGATAATACTGGGGCGAATCCCAATATCTGAAAATAGGGTTAAACCCATAATAAAAGTGTTAACTAGCCCCATCAATCCAAACAATTCGGGAACGAGAAGACGAGTCAGAATTAAGTTTCCCCCAAATCGTAATACCTGACTCCCTCCATAGCCGAAGAGAGTCCAAATTGTCCCTTTAATTGCCTGCTTACTTAGAGATGACATATTAATTAAAATCCAATATTTTTGGAGAACTCGCCCTAATAAATTAATGGGTTTTAAGGGTGCAATGTCCTTATCCATCAAGGCAAAATTTGGTTCTCAACAGAGGTTAATTTTGGGGTAAACTAGAGTAAAATTACCGAATTGAATTTTTAAATCCCCCAATGCTTAGGATATAACTAATTCAGCTAATTGTGCCAAAATTACAAAGGCACTTCACAAAACTTTTACATTTTTCTTTACAAAACCATAAATAACCTTCCCAAAACTTCTACTAAAAATAAAGGGTGCAGATGAACTGCACCCTTTATTTTGGCGATTCTATGTTCAGCCTATTATCCGGCTTTTTTGCCAATGCCCAGATGTTGTTTACTCTCTCGAAGTTGTTCCCACAAGGTTTCGATTTGTACATAAGATTCTTCTGCTGAAAGTTTTCCCCCGGTTTGCAGGCCAACAATAAAATCTACCTTTTGAGCAAATTCCTGCAAATTAGCATCAAACACGATATTCTCAGGTGTCGCATTTCCTCGATAACGAGAACCCGAATAAAAGGAACCTAGGGTGGTCATCAGTCTCAGACTCCAGTTTAACATGATTGTTTATTTTTACATAGAATGCCGGATTATGAATCGGCTGATCAAGTATACCTTGATACTTTAATTATAGCCCGATCAATTCCCGGTGTTTGTTAAAAAGAATACAATTCTATTAATAACTATACAGCCGACATTAATCACAATCCTGGTGAGATGTTGAAATTGGACTAGAATGGTGATACCCGGCTAAATATGCTTCCAGAACTCCAAACTGGCTGCGGTTGAGATAATAGTAAATCCAACGTCCCTCTTGCCGACTTTGCAATAATCCGGCTTCCTTCAAAATTTTTAAGTGAAAGGACAGCTTAGACTGATTGACGGCTAACTGTTCGCAAAGTTCACAAACACACAACTCTTTTTCTCGTAACAGATTGATGACCTGTAAACGCAGGGGGTCAGATAGGGCATGAAACCCAGCCAGAACAGTTTTGACGGCGGGAACCCCAGAAACCTCCATTACATTGTTTGCAACCATCAAAGCTCTCCTAAATCGAGGTTAATAGCTCTAGCTTATCATTTCTAATTTGGGATGTGCTAAAGTGAGGGATGGACACTTAAACAATCACTCTCGTTTGTTTAAAAAATTAAGTTCGAGGAATAAAACATGACTTATTCAGAAGAGTTAACAAATTTAGTTGTTGTCGCTTACCCAGAACAAGAGAAAGCAAAAGAGGTTTTAAAAACTCTCAAAGCACTGCAAGCACAAGGGGTTATTTCAATTGTGAATGCTGCGGTCATGGTCAAAAATGAAAAAGGAAAAGTTTCGATTAGTGAAACCGGAGATACGGATGCTAAAGGTGGGGCAATTATTGGCGGAATTACTGCCGGATTAATTGCCTTATTTAACCCCATTGGAGCATTAGGAGTGATTGCTTTAACCGCAGGTGGGGCTGGAGTTGGAGCTTTAATTACTCATTTTATTGACTTAGGATTTCCTCAAGAAGATCTCAAAGAATTATCAGAATCTTTAACCCCTGGAAGTTCAGCTATAATTGCCTTAGTTGAACATACTTGGGTAGATGAATTGACGGAAGCTTTAGAACAATATGCAGGAAGATTGTATAAACGTTCTATTAAAGAGGATATTGCCTCTCAATTAGAAACGACAGCAAAAACCGTTAATTCTGAAGTTGAATCAACTCCCCCAGAATCTTAATTAATTTAGAGAGACGCGCCAGGGCGCGTCTCTACTCTTTGATTTTTTGATTCAGAGCATTTTGAGCGATTTTTGTGATATAAATAGTAACGATAACTGTAGCGATTAAACCGATTCCATATAATAACCATTCTACCGGAGTACGCGATCGCTCTCCCATCCCTAACTGAGCTAAACTTCCCACTAAAGAGCCCACATAAACATATAAAATTGTACCGGGTAACATTCCAATCCAAGAGGCTAAAAAATAATCCTTTAAGGAAACATTCGTTAATCCAAAAGCATAATTCAGTAAGTTAAACGGAAAAATTGGAGACAGACGAGTTAACCCGACAATTTTCCAGCCTTCTTCACCAACAGCTTGATCAATCGCTTTAAATTGTTCATAACTTTCTAGTTTTTTAGCCACCCAATCCCGTGCCAAATATCGCCCAATTAAAAAAGCAAAAGTCGCCCCTATAACCGAACCAATTGACACATAAATTGATCCCCAAAGCACCCCAAAAATAACGCCTGCACCCAAGGTTAGGAGAGAACCTGGAATAAATAATATTGTCGCTAAATTGTAGATAATAATAAAGGCAATTGGCCCCCAAAAACCTAAATTATCAACCCAATTTAAGAGATTTGTTAGTAACCCTTGAATACCCATTTTATTTTCCCTATTATTTAATATTATTCCATAATTCACAAGAAAATCATCAAAATTAAAGCCTGATCATTAACAGCAATAACTGATAACTGATAACTGATAACTGATAACTGTTAAATTAAAGACCCCCCACAACTAGAACCACACCCAGCCGTACACCCATAACAATAGGAAGCAGTTTTTACAGTTTCAATTAAATCTAAATTGTTAGCCTCTAATAAATCCCTGACCGTTAAGGGTTTTCCAAAGGAAGTTCGGGCGGGAATATTTTCCATTTGATTAAAATCACAATCATAAATATAACCTTGATAATCAATGGATAATTGATTCCGACACATTAAATGGGACACCGTTTCAGGATTATAGTTAAATTCTAAAAATTCTAAATAAGAATCTTCTAGTTTTTTATGCTGTAAGTAAGATTTCGTGCGTCCGATGGGTAAATTTGTAATCGTCAATAACTGATTAAAATCAATATCAAACTGTTGTTTTAGATACTGTTTATAAGCCTGTTCTAGTTTAGACTGTTCGCAAGGAAGGGTAAACTTTTCGGCGGTGGGTAAGGCGGGATTAAAGACTAAATCTAAAATTAATTCTGGTGTGCGACCATATCCCAAACGGTTTAACCATTGTAGGGCTTGAATCGAATCTTGATAGACTCCTTTCCCTCGCATTTGATCGACATTATTTTCTAAATAGCAAGGCAAAGAAGCAACAATTCTTAATTGATTCTTGGCACAATATTCGGGAATATACTCATAACCTGGAACAAAATAAATCGTTAAATTAGAGCGAACAATCACTTGTTTTTCGCTTGTTCTTGCTGCTTCTACTAAAGGTTTAAATCCATAATTCATTTCCGGCGCCCCTCCGGTTAAATCTACGGTTTGAATTTGGGGAAAGCGATCAATTAATTCAATCAGTTGTAAACTAATCTCTGGGTTTAATTCTTCGCTCCGTTTTGGCCCTGCTTCTACATGACAATGGTTACAAGCAAGGTTACACCGTTTTCCCAAATTAATTTGTAATATTGTAATTGGTTGTTTAGTGAGGGGAAAATCGAGTTTTTTGGCAAACGGTGTCAGCGTTGTTTGAATCATGAGTTGAATCAGTATTGAGTCAATGAATGAACATGAACTGATTTTAGCAGTAGATTCTCGATTTAGGTTTACCCCGACCATAAATTTGCTCTCAGTTTCTTGACTTCAGACAGCAGCACTGGATGATGATCCCCAAAAATCGATCTCAATAATATACACTCTTATTGAAGACTTAATCCTCCCTTTCAATGCTATCTTTCCTCTTTTGATAAAGTCTTAGAAAATTATCCTCAATTTTCAGCAAAAGTTAAAGAAATTGATCAACAACGGTATAAAATTCGAGATTAATCGGGAGAATTAATCCAGTGATTAGCCCGATTAATAAGCTAAAAAATGCTAATTATTAAGGGTTTATCGATTAATCGGCTGTTCCAATTGCGTCGGATGTCCAGTAACATTAAATCTTTGCATTAAATACAAAACCCCCGCAGCCATAAACACTCCAACAATTAAACCTACTACCGTTAAAAGAATAAAAGAACGTTGAATAATTTTTACCGTTCTTGGATCATAGTCTCGACCTTTAACATCTTCTATTTCTTCAGAAACTTCACTGGATTCAGCTTGAGGAAAGTGCAATTTATTAGCGTTTCCATTTTGATTAAATGGTTCACGATTATTCGGGGGAAGGTTCATCATAAAATCCAAAATGAGTTAAAAGGTTATGCCCCAGAAAGGGTGAATCTATTTTAGTATAAGTTTAGTATAAGGAAGAAGTCAGGAGTTAATAATTTCTCCCCTGCTCCCCCTGCTCCCGATGATCTCACCCGAATTAAAACAACGTTTATCCACACCCCTGAAAATTGGCACTGTAGAAGTGAATAGTCGGGTTCTACAATCCCCCCTATCCGGTGTCACAGACTTGGTATTTCGGCGTTTAGTTCGTCGCTACGCCCCCGACTCAATGATGTATACCGAAATGGTTCACGCCAGCGAGGTTTGTCATGTTCGGGGACTACCTAAAATGATGGAAGTTGACCCCCAGGAACGCCCGATTAGTATTCAATTGTTTGACTGTCGCCCCGATTTTTTAGCCGCCGCTGCCCAAAAAGCCGTTCAGGAAGGGGCCGATACTATTGATATTAATATGGGTTGTCCCGTGAATAAAATCACTAAAAATGGCGGGGGGTCTTCATTGTTGCGACAACCGGAAATCGCAGAAACCATTGTCCGGTCAGTGGTTGAGGCGGTGGATGTGCCTGTCACCGTAAAAACTCGGATTGGTTGGAGTGATCAGGAGATCACAATTTTGGATTTTGCCCGTAGAATGCAGGATGCTGGGGCAAAAATGATCACCATTCACGCCCGGACACGCGCCCAAGGCTACAATGGTCAGGCAAAATGGGACTGGATTCGGCAGGTTAAGAAACAGTTAACGATTCCAGTAATTGCCAATGGCGATATTTTTTCCGTAGAAGCGGCGATTCAATGTTTACAAGAAACGGGCGCCGACGGGGTGATGTGTTCACGGGGAACCCTGGGTTATCCGTTTTTAGTCGGAGAAATAGACTATTTTCTGAAAACGGGAATATTGAAAACACCCCCCTCCGTAATTGAACGGTTGCAATGTGCACAAGAACACCTGCAAGCGTTATGGGATTATAAGGGACAACGGGGAATTTATCAATCTCGAAAACATTTAACCTGGTATGCTAAAGGCTTTCCTGGAGCGCAGGAATTACGGGATCATTTGGCCAAAATTGAAACCGTAGCCCAAGGATGGCAATTATTAGATGATGCCATAAATCAGTTATCTCGGAACAGTTTTGTTGCCTAGAAAACTTTAAAATTAGAACAACCTTGATTTTGTAGGGGCGAGGTTACCTCGCCCCTACTGGACATGATTACTGAGGAATAATGATGGAAACCTTAAAAGGACGAGATTTTTTAAGTTTAGCGGATGTCAGTATTGACGAACTTTATTTTTTATTAGATTTAGCGACAAAATTAAAATCAGGAATGGTGAAATTGCGTCGCAATAAAGTCTTAGGATTAATGTTTTCTAAAGCTTCAACCCGAACCCGTGTGAGTTTTACCGTTGCCATGTATCAATTAGGGGGTCAAGTGATTGATTTAAACCCCAGTGTTACCCAAGTTAGTCGTGGAGAACCGTTAGTTGATACAGCTAGGGTATTAGATCGCTATTTAGATATTATGGCAATTCGTACCTTTGAACAAAAGGATTTAGAAACCTTTGCCAATTATGCTGAAATTCCCGTGATTAATGCCTTAACAGATCGGGAACATCCCTGTCAAGTCTTAGCGGATTTAATGACGGTTCAGGAATGTTTTGGAACCTTAGAAGGATTAACTTTAAGTTATTTTGGCGATGGGGCTAATAATATGGCTCATTCGTTATTATTAGGCTGTGCAATGGTGGGAATGAATGTTAGAATTGCTACTCCGGCTAACTATTTACCCGATGCTGATATTGTTGAACAAGCGAAAAGTATTGCTCAGGGAAAAACAGAAGTAATTGTTACAGATGATCCCATTGAAGCCGCAAAAGGGGCTGATGTTGTTTATACAGATGTTTGGGCAAGTATGGGACAGGAAGAAGAAGCCCGAACCCGAATTCCTCTGTTTCAACCCTATCAAGTGAATACTAAGTTAATGGAAAAAACCGCCGAGAATTCGATTGTTTTACATTGTTTACCCGCCCACCGAGATGAAGAAATTACTGATGAAGTTATTGAGGGTTCAAAATCAAAAGTTTGGGATGAAGCGGAAAACCGAATGCACGTTCAAAAGGCATTATTAGCCGTATTATTAGGGGATGATTAACCCCTGGAGCCTGTTTTTTAAAATTAGCGATCGCCGACTTCTTAAAACCCTGCTTTTTAAGCAGGGGGGGATTAAGCGATTCCCTGCTAGAATTTTAAATTCCAAAGAGCGATTTCATGCGTTTTCGTATCCAGACAAGGGGATTTAGATCTAAATCTTCTTCCTCACCTAAAATTCCCATTTCTCTTAAAAATTGTTGACGTTCAACGAGTTCTTGTTTCCGTTCAACTAATTTTTCAGCAATTTGATCGGCTAATTGAGGGTAACTGGATAAAAAATGATGAAACACATTTCGATCCACTACAAATAAAATCGTTGTTTCTAAGGTTCGGACAGCAGCCGTGCGGGGAATTCCCATAATTAAGCCCAGTTCCCCAAAAAAGTCTCCGGCTTGTAAATTCCGAATATGTTTGTTGGCTTTCTCCGAGATAATTTCCACAGAACCGGAAAGAATAATATGAAAAGTATCTCCTGGATCTCCTTCATGAAAAATAAATTCTCCTGGGGGAATTGTTTCTCGATAACCTTGTTCAATTAATCCTAATACTTCCAAGTCTGTAAACTCTTCAAAATAAACGACTTTTCTTAATAAATCTCGTAGAGATAAATGATTCGTAGATTCTATTTCTAAACCCTGAGAGTTTTCAACAGTTTGAATGGCAAAAGATTGCGTTTGAGACGGTGAATCAATCGTAACGGGATGAGTGTTAAAAGCTCTTCGCAATTCTTCAGGGTTTTTAATCCATAAATCTCTCTGAGGAAGGGGAATAATAATATTGTTTTTTTTAAGCTCATTTTCAATAATATAGTTTAATGAACTTTGGATCGGAAGTCTAGCTTTGGGTTGATCAATCCAAACTAAAAGCTCAAAATTAATCGCACTATCTCCAAACGTTCTTAACCAAACTTGAGGTGCAGGATAGGACAAAACTCTCGATTCTCGACGAGCAACAGCTAATAAAACTTCGGTAACTAAAACCGGATCACTACCATAAGAAACGGGAACTTGAATATGAATTCTACTATTCAGATTTCCATAACTCCAGTTAATAATATTTCCATTGACTAAACTTTGATTCGGGACAATAATCGAAATCCCATCATTCGTTAAAATGGTTGTGGCGCGAATCGATATTTTCCGAATTGTTCCTTCTAAATCTTCAATTTCAATATAATCTCCGACTTTAATGGGACGTTCCAGAAGTAGAATTAATCCACTGACAAAGTTTTGGAATAACCCCTGAAAACCTAAGCCAATCCCAATTCCTAAACCTCCCGCTAAAAAGGTTAAAGACCGGATATCTAAACCACAGGCTTGAGGCACAATAATAAACCCTAATGCGATCATAAAATAATAAAAAATTGTCGCGATCGCTTCTCGACTGCCTTCATCAAATCCCCATTTAACTAGGAGTTGATCTCGGAGCCAGTTCGTCACAAACCGAGCTAAGAGAATGACTGCTAATAAAGATATAATGACTGTAATAATTAAACTGACGGAAATCGTGATTTCACCCAGTCTAATCGGTTGGGTAAAAATCCGGTAGACAAATTGTATTATTCCTTGAATAATAGTCATAGATGTTACTATCTGCCAGTATATAAACCTAATAAAATTTAAACACAGATTTAGACGAATTTGTGGAATTACACAGATTAAAATGAACTATCATACACTCAAAGCGACTTGTAAAACGGTACATTTAGGGGGATTCTCCTGCAATTTAGCTCCAGCTTTAGTCATCAACTCTGGTGATTCCATTGACGTAGAAACCTATACCGGGTTCAAAATTTACAATCAAGCACCCGAAGAGTTTCTGACCCCAGAATTGTTAGAAATTTGTCACCATTTACCTCCAGAACGAATGGTAGGGCCAGGTTCCCATCTTTTAACAGGGCCAATTTATATCCGAGATGCAGAACCGGGAGATGTTTTAGAAGTACAATTAGAGGCAATTTCTCCCCGTTTAGCAATGGGATTTAATGCCATTCGCACAGGTTGGGGTGCTTTACCTCAACAGTTTTCTCAATCTCGATTACGGTTTATTCCGTTAGATTTAGAGGAAAATATTGCCGAATTTCCGCCAAATTCTGGGATTAAAATTCCCTTAAAACCATTTTTTGGAATTCTAGGAGTTGCGACTCCAGAAACACAACGATCTTCAATTCCACCGGGAATTTATGGCGGAAATTTGGATAACCCTGAATTACAAGCAGGTTCTCGTTTATTCTTACCTATTTTTGTTCCGGGTGCATTATTTTCCATTGGAGATGGACATTCTGCACAAGGGGAAGGAGAAGTGAATGTTACAGCAATTGAAACCTCAATGAATGGTAGAATTCAACTGCATCTCCATAAAAATATATCCCTAATTTCCCCTTTAGCAGAAACACCATCGGATATGATTACAATGGGATTTGCAGAAACCCTAGATTTGGCTTTTGAAGCTGCTTTAAAACAGATGATTCATGTTTTAGAAGAATTTTTTAAATTAGAGGCGGAGGAGGCTTATGTTTTATGTTCTCTAGCAGCTAATTTTAGGATTACTCAAGTGGTTAATCGTCCCCAAAAAGGAGTTCATGGGATGATTTCTAAATCGATTTTACCAAAAATACCAGAAACCGGGTTTCTCCACAAAGATTGATTATTATTAACAAATAATCTATAGAAACCCGCTTTCTTTACCCCCTTTTCCAAACTCCCAGAAACCGGGTTTCTGCACAAAACTTGATGCTCATCAACAAATCACCGAGAGAAACCCAGTTTCTTTCTAACTATTGGAATCCTTAAATATGACCTCATTTGAATTAATTATTTTAGCGACTGCGGGACTAATTGCTGGTATTTTAGCGGGATTTTTAGGAATTGGAGGAGGGACGGTTTTAGTCCCCTTATTAGTAGCGTTAGGATATGCACCTGTTGAAGCAGTTGCGACCAGTAGTTTATCAATTGTAATTACCGCAATTTCTGGCAGTATTCAAAATTGGCGCATGGGATATTTAAGTTTAAATCAAGTGATTGGGATTGGATTTCCTGCCATATTAACGGCACAAATTGGGGTGTTTTTAGCAGAGTTATTTTCCTCTCGTTTATTATTATTTTTATTTGGATGTTTATTATTATTGAATGTTTATTTGGTAGAAATTCGTAAACAAATAACAGCGAAGAAAAAACAACAAGAAGAACAGCAAGCTGCTGAATCTACCGTTGCTTCTAATCAGAATATTCTCTTTAATCCATTTTTTGCTCGAATTTTAACGGGAGGTACTGCGGGAATTCTAGCCGGATTATTTGGAGTTGGCGGCGGGATTATCATGGTTCCTTTACAAATTGTTTTATTAGGAGAAACCATTAAAGTTGCCATTCAAACCAGTCTAGGGGTAATTGTAATTACGGCTATTTCTGCTTGTCTTGGACACGCAATTCAAGGGAATGTCTTATGGATTCAAGGGATTATTTTAGGATTAGGAGGATTATTAGGTGTGCAAATTAGCACTCGATTTTTACCAAAATTATCCGATCAAACCGTTAGTCTGATGTTTAGAATCTTCTTAGCTATTCTTGCAGTTTATATCTTTAAACAAGCCTGGATGCAACCATAATAGCTTTTGTAGTCACTTCCTGAAGGGGGATTTAGAACGATGGAAAAACACATCAAAAAAAATCAGTTTATCTGTAGAGAAACGAAATTAAATCTCTCTACTCTACAAAATCCTAATAATTTAACCTTTTATAACCTTTTGAGGTTGATCTCCCAGATAGTGCAATACTAAATTAATAGTATCTTGTTTTACCCATCCCTTCTGCACCGCTAATTCACCAAATTTGAGATTGGTTTGCGGGTTTTCTGTTAGAATCTGATTAATTTGTTGATCATCTAACAGTTTAGCCATCTTTAAATATTCACCCAAAGTTTTCTTGTGGGAATGCTGATGTAGAGTCGGTAAATGTTCTACAAAAAACTCAATGGTTTCTGGTTCAATCAAGCCTTGATGGACTAAAATTTCTCCTAGACGCAAATGATTGAGATGGGTTTTTTGGGCTTTTAAAGCGACTTTAATTTGAAATTCTGTCACTAACCCGGCTTGTCGAAGTAAATACCCAAGGGGTAAAAATCGAGGCTGATTGTCATTAACCCTTTTTGGTAAAGGTTGAACACTTGGGGAAGGAGAGGGGTTAATAACGCCACTCTGGGGTTGATAGAAATGATTACTGAATACGCTACCAGAGGACTGTGCTATGGATGTCTGTGATTTCGTGACTAATTCTAGCCAAGAAATCGGGATTGTAATCGGCCAAAACACCGATGTCAATGCTAAAACGCCCCAGGATGTTTGATCGGTTAACGGTGTTGTTGAATCCTTTACAAAGGCTTTGAAGCAGACAGAAAATGAAGCCAAAGCTCCAACTGTGTAATAGGCAAAAAATATTTCCATTAGACTCTCTCTTGTCTGTTAGTGGTAGTAGTGCTTTAAATAAAAAAGATGCAATCTCTGGTTAAATGAGTTAACAAACTAACCGAATTTGGAAAAGGTCAAGCTTAATCTATTAATAGAACCCTGATTTTAATGATTCTTCTGTTATGCTATCAAGTTTTCTGTTAAGATTACAACGTTTTATTAAAATTTTTTGTAAAATTTTAGTAAAGTGCTAAAAAAAATTGAAAGTTGAGGGGAAGATTTCACTCTCTCACCAAACTCAACCCTCTAAAATAGACCGTTTCTTGATCTAAATCCTGCTATTGGATTCGTTCTGCTAAGGCATTACGGGCTTGTTCTCGGTCATCAAAATGAATTTTTTCTGTCCCCAAAATTTGATAATCTTCGTGACCTTTTCCCGCAATTAATACCCCATCTCCGGGTTGAGCATCAAGAATCGCTGTATGAATTGCCTTAGCCCGATCTGCAATTACAATGGGTTTTAGAGTGTCGGGAATTCCGGCTAAAACATCTTGTAAAATTCGTTCAGGATCTTCAGTACGGGGATTATCCGAGGTAACAACGGCCACGTCCGCTAATTCTGCGGCAATTTTCCCCATTTTTGGGCGTTTAGTGCGATCGCGATCGCCCCCACAACCAAACACACAAATCATCCGACCCCGAATAAACGGACGAGACGCCTTCAATAAATTCTCTAAACTATCGGGGGTGTGAGCATAATCCACAATTACACTAATATCTTGATTCGGGCTAATTTGCACCCGTTCCATGCGACCGGGAACACCGGGAAATTCAGCTATTTTGTTGACCAGGGTAGTTAAATCTAAGCCCAAACTTAACCCCGCCCCCAAAGCAGCCAACAGATTCGATAAATTATATTGACCCACAAGAGGTAAATAAAACTCAGCCTCTCCTTGGGGAGTATGGAGAATACCCTTAACCCCTGTAGGTTGATAATACAGTTGATCTGCCCATAAATCGGCTGTTGAGTCGTGGGTGCTATAACTCCACGCCCTATCAGCTAACTGGGCAATTAACCTTTTACCGAAGGGGTCATCAGCATTAATAATGGCTCGACCTTTGAGATAATTGGGACTAAATAATAACGCCTTAGCTGCGAAATAATCCTCCATTGTGGGGTGATAGTCCAAATGATCTTGAGTCAAATTGGTAAACACCGCCACTTGAAACGGACAACCCAGAACCCGCCCTTGGTCTAACGCATGGGAACTGACTTCCATCGCCCCAAATTCACATCCCGCCGTCACCGCATCGGCCAGTTGTCGCTGTAATTCGACGGAAAAGGGAGTCGTATGAGCCGCCGTTTCTTGAAATCCGGGCCAACGGGCGTAAAGGGTTCCCAGTAAGGCTGTGGGATGGTCGGTGTTGCTGAGGAGATATTCAATTAAATGGGTGGTTGTGGTTTTGCCATTAGTTCCCGTCACCCCCACCAGTTGCAATTTTTCCGCCGGATGATCATAAAACGCTGTCGCAATTTGGGCGCAGGTTTGGGTCATATCGTTGCTGGGAATAATGCAAGGGCGTTCAGCCTGAATACGGTAGTGGGTTTTCTCGGCGGCGGTTGGGGAGACTAAGGCGGCTACTGCACCAGAGGCGATCGCATTCGGCCAAAATTCTCCCCCGTCCACACGGGTTCCCGGCATTCCTAAGAATAAATCTCCGGGTTGACAAGCGATGGAGTTCGTTGTTAACCTCTTAATTTCTTGTTCTAAAGCGGGGTGAGACTCGGACGGTATTGATATCCCTGCTTTTGCCAGTAACTCTTTGAGCTTCATCGTTCTACATAGAGAGACTTGAGTTAGTCGCTATTATAGTTCAAGTTCCCTACCAATATTTCTGTAACAGTTGTTCTAGCTGTATTACTGACATCCGAGGAGAAGGGCGAGGGATACGTTGTTCTATGTTATCAATATCACTGGATTTAAACAGCACAGGAATTTCATATTGATAGGTTTGAAACCAATCTTCCCGTGTCGTAATGTCTCGAATTTCCAATTGAAATTCTCCTAATTTTTGGGATGAAGTTTGAATTCTCTCGATTTTTTCTTGTAATCCTTCGCACAAATGGCAGCCCGGTTTACTGTATAAAATGAGTGTAATCATTGGGTTTCTTTAATCTCCGTTAATAAGAGTTGTGTTGCCTGTTCAGATTCTAAGGGTTTAGCGAACAGATAGCCCTGTCCAAAGGGACAGCCTAATTGACGCAAAATTTTCATTTGTTCACGAGTTTCTATCCCTTCTGCTACAACATCTAAGTCTAAATTTTGAGCTAAAGAAATAATCGCTTTAACAATTTGTAAAGGTTGGCTTTTTTTGCCGCTAAAAGAACTACTTTTCTGATCTAAACGATTAATAAACGAACGATCAATTTTTAAACTATTTAAGGGAAATTGATGCAAATAACTCAAAGAGGAATACCCTGTCCCGAAGTCATCAATGGAGAGATGAATTTTGCGAGATTGTAATTGAGCCAGAATAATAAAGGAGGTACCTAAATTTTCCATAATCACGCTTTCGGTAATTTCTAGCTTTAAATGAGCGGGATTACAGCCTGTTTCTGCTAAAATTTGATCAATTTGTTCTAAAAGGTTGGATTGACAAAGCTGTTTACTGGATAAATTCACACTCATGGTTAAAGGATAAATCTCAAAAGTAGATAGGGGTTTTTGACCATGATGTTTTTCCATCCAAGCGGTCTGAATGACGGCAAATTTTTGCTTTAATTGTTCTTGCCAAATTCGCAGTTGACGACAGGCTTCTCGTAAAACCCAAGCTCCTAATGGAATAATTAATCCTGTTTCTTCTGCAACCGGAATAAACTCTACAGGCGACACTAAACCCCTGGTGGGATGGAGCCAACGGACTAAGGCTTCAAATCCCGTAATTTTACCATTAGATAAAGAAACAATCGGTTGATAATAAACTTTAAAACCCGTGAGATTTGTAGGTTTTTCATAGGAATATTCTAAGAAATGTTCTGGGGTTCGTAATGCCTTGGGATGATGACTTTCCAAGGGAGTTATGGATTCTGATTGTTGTGGCGTTCCGATTCGCATTCGTCCATAAATCGCTTGTCGTAAATCCGTTTCCAACTGCAACATAGACATCGTTTGACTATGTATTGTTAAGTCAAAAACTTCATATCTAGCTTTGCCTTTAGCTTTTGCCCGATACATCGCAATATCAGCATCTCGTAAAAAATCTTCAGGATTATTATACAATAAACACTGATAGGATTGACTATTATTTTCGGATTGCTGATAATAGCCTCGACTGGGAACAATCCCAATACTAACGGTGGTAAAAATTTCATGTCCTTGGATATAAAAAGGCTGGGTTAATTCATCGTGAATTCTCTCCGCCATTCTCGTTGCATCGGTTATACTTTGAATCCGATGGATCAAAATTGTGAATTCATCTCCTCCTAAACGAGCAACGGTATCGAGTGGTTTGACACAATATAGGAGACGATGGGAAATTTCAATTAACAGTTGATCTCCGATCAGATGTCCTAAACTATCATTAACAACCTTAAATCGATCTAAATCTAAAAATAAAACGGCAAATTCATACTTGGGTTCTTGTCGAGATCGTTTTAATAACTGTGCTAAACGTTGATTAAAAAAGCTCCGATTCGGTAATTGGGTGAGGGCATCATGTAAAGCTTCATACATGAGTTGGGCTTCAAAGCGTTTACGTTCGGTAATATCCCGAATAATAATTTGAATCGCAGCTTGACCTTGATAGGTGGCAGGAATTCCGACAATTTCGACATCAATCACTTCTCCATTTAACCGAGTTAATTTTTGTTCGATTAAATCAACAGATTGTTGTTCATTTTTAGGGTCTGGAATTTGAGCCTGAGTCGAATTAAAATTATCATGAGGAAGGAAATCAAAGATGGAACGACCCATTAAATCTTGAGGGCGATTAGCACCTAATAGTTTGGCTCCAGCCATATTAATATAAACTAATCTTTCTCCATCATGAATGACAATGGTTTCTGGAGATAATTCCACTAAACGACGATAGCGTTCTTCACTTTCTCGGAGAGATAATTCGGCTTTTACCCGTTGTTTTTCCGTTTGGTTGGCGGCAATAAATCGACCAATACTTTGAGCCATTAACTCTAAAATTTCCAGTTCATGGGATTCATAAGCGATGTTTTTGACCTCTAAACAAGCAAAAGCTAATGTTCCATAAATCGCCCCATTCACCCATAATGGTGTTCCTAAACAGGTTTCCAGATGAAACCTTTGATAGTTTGAAAGTTGATTGAACTGAGGATTTTGCCCGATTTGGGTATGAATTTGAGTCGTCTGGGTCTGAATCACTTGCAGACAGTAACTTTCTTCTAAAGGGAATGTCATACCTGGTTGAATCAGATCTAAATCCGAATGCACGGTATCGATAATAATATTATTATTTTCTAATCTACTAATGAAACCAATGGACAGTTGAAAAATTTCACATCCGGCTTGTAGATAATCTCGAAAGAGTTCATCTAAATTTTGATGATTATAAGTTGTAATCCGATGTAAATGTTTGAGATTAGAGCTAAATAGAGCTAAGGCTTTAGATTTTAAAACTAAGGCTTGTTCGGATTGCTTGCGTTTAGTCACGTCGGCTTGAATGCCAATAAAATGAGTCAGATGTCCTTTGGAACTATACACCGGAGCGATAGAAAGTTCATTCCAGAAAAACGCTCCATCTTTACGATAATTTCGGAGTTGAACATGACATTCTGTGCCTTCTAAAACCGCCCGCCGAATTTGTTCAACTCCTAAATTGTTAGGATCATTACCTTGTAAAAATCGACAATTTTCGCCTAAAATTTCTTCCCGGTTATAGCCTGTAATTCTCTCAAATCCAGAATTAACAAAAATAATCGGATTATCGGGTTGTGTCGCATCGGTGATCACAATCCCATTGCTACTACTATTAATTGCGCGTTCCATTAATTGTAAACGTTCTTCGGCACGATGGCGCTCAATTGCCGCCGCTAATACATTAGCGATCGCTTCTAAAAAATGGACATCCTCTGGAGTAAACTGACGAGGGCGATCGCTATGAACACTTAAAACCCCCCAGACGTTTGAGACCGGGGACTGGGGCTGTTTTTTACCTAAAGTAGAATCCTGTCCCCAACGAGCAATCACCACACTCATGCCACTAATAATCCGATGATTATGTAGCAAAGGACTCCCTGAAAATCGGGTTTCCACCCGTAAATCATCAACAACAACGGGTTCATTTTTGAGTAAGGTATACCCCGCTTGAGACGTGGCGTGGGCGCTGACGCGGGCGTTACCCACGAGTCCCTGTTGCCAACCCTCCCCCGCCCGCAACCAAAAGGCATGACCACCGGGCATAAGTTCCAACAGTTTGCAATATTCTATATCTAGGGTTTGCACCACTGCGGAGACGGCTGCATCCATTAATACTGACAGGTCAGAATGAATCAGAGCTTGTTGACCCAGGTAAGCAACGGTAGCTTGTTGACTCACCCTGGACTGTAAGCTGGCCAAGAGTTGATCTTCAGGAGGAAAAGTCGGAACTTCTTTCAGGATTTCCTGAGTGTTGATTAAGATAGCGATTAACTCGCCTAATTCATTGCGAAGGGGCAACAGGGTAGCACGACAGTGGCTTAATGTCCTATCCCGGCGATAGAAGGGAATTTCATGGGTACATCCCGAACAGTGGTAGCAAAGGTGACAGCTGCTTATGTCGTTTGTCAGATGATGCAATGGGGATAAATTCAGATCTACCAAGGTCTTACCCAGAACTTGGGATTTGTCAAAACCAAACATCTGTTCGGCGATGGGATTCCAATCAATAATCTGGTTTTCGGCGTTGATCAGAATTACCCCTTCTTGCCAATGGTCAAAGGTTGGGCCCGGGCGTGAGGGCAGGGAGTGAGTCGAGGAAATAGGAATCAGGTTAGAGTAGGTGGATAGTATCAACGCTTCCCCATTCACTGCTAGTAAACGGATCGACACCATTGTTAGCCAGACTGTCCCATCAGCCCGTTTAATTTGCAGAGGTTGTTGTTGTAGGGAATTCTTTTTTCGCAGGGTTTCCAACAGGATGTCTCGATCCTTGAGATTAGCAAATATATCGAGTTCAGTAAAATTTGGGTGTTCAGAGGTTGAAAATCCAAAGGTGTGTTGGAAGCGAGAATTACAGTAAAAAACTTTGCCATCAGCCATCCGACTGATCACCAGGGGAACTTGCATTAATTCTGCAATCGCCTGAATCAGAATTTGGCTATCTGGCAACCCAACCTCCACATCTGAATCCATGACATAAGCCCGATCAATGGATGTAATGGGATAAAGTTGGTCTTGATCTCCTTGTGTCCCGTGTTTGTTGAGCATCAACTAGGTTCCAGCATTGTCTGTCCGACTACTCGTATCACCGACTCGCAGAGTATTCGACGCACCAAGGTTTTTTTATCTGCTCCTCCGTATACATTCTACGATTATCATCATCAAATTTTGACTTTTTTTAACGAAAATAAAAAAAAAGTTAACAAAGCTCTTGTATGGAATTGAGAGGGACATCAGTTTTGGACAAAAATTTGTAGTCCCATTAATAGACTCAGACAAGGATAATTATTTTTTGAAAAGGAATAGCATTATTCTCAATAGTTTGATGGGGTTTACTCATTAAGTGACAACGGAGTGCACACTTGAATTCCTACGGGATCGCACCCCTCTACAGGAGGATCAACTGGGTTAAGAGGATTTTAGCTTGATTAAAAAATGAATCCCAGCGATCTCATTCCTAGACCTCACACCCTAAAATCAATACCAATAAGGGTTAAGATCATTATAGCATATTATTAAATAATATCCGCACTCCTAAAGCTTAACTTAGTTAGAAAAGCAAAGTGATCTTCTCCTGTAGCCAGTTAATATTAGATTGTGATAAAATCAGTTAAATTGTACTGATAAATAATCAAAATATGAAAATTAAAGTCATTGTTTGGCAAGAGGATAATATTTGGTGTGCGAGTGTTCCTGCATTACCTGGTTGTCATACTTGGGGTGAGAGTTACGAACATTTAATGGAAATGGTGAAAGAGGCGATCGAAGGTTGGTTAGAAGTTGCGAGTGAACAACAATCTCCTACTGAAAAACAGCAATTAGTGGAGATTTCTCTATGAAGTCAGTTTCAGGGAAAATGCTGTGCAGAATTGTTGAAAAGGTGGGATGGAAATTAAACAGGGTGAAGGGAAGTCATCATATTTATACAAAAGAAAATAGTTCAGTTATTCTGGTAATTCCTGTTCATGGGAATAGAAATTACTTATATTTTTTGGTAAAGGAATATGTTAGAATGAGAGGCTTTTTTATCAATTGGTGGACTTCTTAAGTTAATAAGAGTTTTATATTTACTCAACATTTTGCCAACCATCTACCGCAGCAACTAAGATATTGATCAATGGATGATTAACAGCTTCTTTAAAAGTTTCAATTCCCACATTTTTAAGAGCGGATACAAATTTTGCTTTTAAATTAGAATTATTTTCTATTTGTTCTACAGCTTTTGTTACAAGAGTTAGTTCTTCTACTTTATTCGATGTTGGATAAGTGTTTGATAATTGTTCTAATAACTGTTGAATTTCGGTGGCAACTTCAGCAATACTTTTTTGTTGTGCTTCATTAATAATACCTGCAACCTTTGCACCTTCGTTAATAGTGCCACCGCTCATATGACCTATGCCAAAATTACCACTTTGATTAGTATTCCCTTGAGTCACTGCTTTTGCCTCCACTGAGTTTGATATAATATTGTTTATTATAATAGATTGTTTCTGTGTTTGATTTTGATTAAGATTTTTATCTCCATCCTGATCCTTGTTTTCTAAAATACTTTGGTTTACTTGACATATCGGATTAGTTTGAGATAATGGGTCATTTTCTAATAATTGATTGTATAACCACCCTTCCTCTAAACCTCTTTGAAATTCTTGCCAAGCTCCTTGTATTCGCTTTTTAGGGGCAAATATTAATATACTTTCAGGCATTGGTAAAACAGACCATTTATTTTTCAACATTGCACTAAAAGAGCCACCACATTCTTCTAGGGGAATTGTATTGCCAATTTCTTGAAATTTGCTCGCTTGTATTCTAACTGAATTAGCCCGATAAATTAGGTGTTTTTGATTATTAAAAGTATCAAAATAAAGATCATCAGGTAATTCTATATTATTTATAGGCTTGGTATCATTTTTACGAGGAAGCCAAAAACATATATATTCCAAATCTTGTCCAACAAGTAGTTTTAGTGCATTTCTTGATTTTTGGGGAAGTTGTCTTTCGTTTTTAGTTGAAGAAAAATGTGTCATGTGCCAAATCAATGAAACATCATCTAATTCTAAAAAATCCTCAAGGGACAATTCATTTGGTCTTAAAGTATCAAAGCAATTTTTAGTGCAATCTTCACTTGATAATATTCCTTTTAAAAAATTAACCAACAGAAGAACATTAAACCGATTAGCATAATCTAAATAAACAGTTGAATATAAATGACCTCTATTTGCCAAAAAGTTAGCAACAGGTCCTGGATCTGAAAAAACTGGACCGAATTCATCATAGTATAGTAATGAATTAATAACCGAACTGGAAGTTCCAAAAGCACCTATTGTATGATGTGCATCTCTAAAAACATAATCTAAACGATCAGCATCAACTACGCCATCAATTATATGTCTTAATTGTGATAAATTTTTATTTTCAGATAATTTCAAGTCAGGATGGGATTTTCCTGTAATTAAAAATACGATGAAGGATAAAGACAAATTATCAAGAAGCTTTACGATATGGCCACTATAAATACAAGCAACTGTAAAAATATTTTTATTATTCCAATTTTTAATCTCGAAGCCAACTGAATTTGCTACAGATTTTTTGAGTGAATCACTTGGGTTAAAAAAATGTTTAGTTCCTTGCATAAAGGGTAATTCACCGATGTCTTGAAGTAAAGCAGCAATCAACATATGTTGTATTATAATGTCTTGTTGATTAAATTCTTTATTTTTAAAAACTTCAGGAAAATATATTTCTAAATCTTGAAATAATTGAGGTGAGAATCCTTGTATTAAAAGAATACGTTTTAATAACATTCTCATCATGTGCATAGTACCTAAAGCATGAGCATATCGGCTATGATCAGCTGATAAGTAACTTAAAGAAGCAAATCCTAGTTGTTTAATTCGGCGTAATCTTTCTAAAAATGGACTTCTTAATAACTTAGCAATAATACCTGATTCATTTGGATTTGTTGCATCTGTTATATCAATATAACCATGTACAGCATCAAATCTCCATAGAAGATTTGATTGTGGATCAAAGTAAGATGAATTATTGTTATTAATCATTATATTATCTAAATTTGGTCTCTTTGAATATTCTAAAATTCATATTTGGTGGTCTAACAGAACTTTGATTTTTATATTGATCTTGACTTTTTTGAGTAATAGGTTGTGATAATTCACTAAATAAAACCATACCTATAGGTATATTAGGTTTAAGGAGTAAATCAAAAACACCTAAATTTTTTAGTTCTAAGACAATTGCTCTAGGTTCATCATGGTTATTATCCATTATTCCAGAAGTACAATGTATTGATAATCCTAATCTTGCAATTGTACTTCTACCTTCAATGTGACAAACAATATTATTGGAAGTTTGAATCGTTTCAAAAGTTGATGCTAATATAAAATTATTTTTTTCCAGTAAGTAGCCTTCCTCAGTTAATTCTTGGTGTTCGTATTTTATGTCATGTGGTAAACTTAAGTCAATTACTTGATTTTTACAAGGAATTAATAATTCGCTTCCTAGATGAATCCGAATGCCTGTTGGTCTGATATCGGCTTGATTAAAATAAGGAAATATTTTGATTTTCTCAGAATTAATATATTCCGCAATTGTTGTATCAGAAAGTATCATTTTAAATCCTCAATAAAATCTTTATAAATGAGAGATTCACAAGGTCCTTGTGAACCTTGATATTTTCCATTATACAATTTAATGTCACCATATATAGTCCAAAAAGTAACTTGTCCAATTAGCATTTCTGAATATATCTTTATCGGTTGTACTGCATATAACTGTAATGTCCATTGATTATAAGAGCCAACATCAATAATATCAGCAGTAACATGAATAAATAAACCTAATCTTGCTGTAGAAGATCTACCTTTTACGATAGGAACATAATGATCACTTCCCATATTTTCTAAAGTATGACCAAGATATATTTTACCAGGGTATAAAGTATAACCATGAGAATCTATTTCTACTTCTTCAACCTTTTGTTTTACCTTAGTATCCAAAACAGAATTAACATAATATTTTATTTTATTCCCTAATCTAAAATTGTAACTATTGGGATTAATTTGATCCATATTAAAAGGATTGATTTTAATTCTTCCTAGATGAACTTGTTTGATAATTTCTTGACCTGTTAAAATCATTGGTTAATATCTCCTAATTTACTGAATTTAAAATAAGGATTCAAAAAAACAATTTTGTGGAATATTAAAATTTGTATAATTTCCTTGATAGTTTATAATATCTCCTTCAGGTATCCAAAAACTAACTTGACCAATTTTCATATATGGATAAATAATAACTGGTTGAACAGAGGTAATCTCTAATGTCCATTTATGGGCTGTTCCAAGATTTCCTAAATCCGCAGATATTTCTAAAAACAACCCTAATCTACCTACAGAAGAACGTCCAATTAATAGAGTAACAAATTTATGGCTACCAATAATTTCATAAGTTGTTGCAAGATATATCTTGCCTGGTTCAATTAATAATCCTTTTTCAGATATATATGATAAAGGATTATTTTCATCTATACTTCTATTCTTATAATCTAATGTTTCATCTATACTAACTATTTTGTATTGATTTCCTAACTTATAGTTGTAACTATTAGGATTAATATTTTTTTGTTCAAATGGTTCTATAATGATATTTTTGTTTTTGACTTCTTTAATTATTTCTTGACCAGATAAAATCATTGTTTTTGCCTCTAATACATTCTTTAATCAATTTTAATATTATAGTAATCCCATCCAGGTATATTGCATTCAGTAGTTATAGATTTTTCGTCTTTTATCCATACGCCTTTACCTTCATATGTCTTGCCGATGATTTGAATATTGTCACTAACATCATTATTGATATTTTGTAACTCTAAATTACTTTCATGAGTTCCTATTAACTGAAAATCTGCTCCTACTCCCAAAACTACATCTAAAATATCTTTGCTTAAGAAATCAGCAACTTTGATAGATATTTCATGAATTGGAAGATCATCTTTATTTAATTCAAACCTTAAGTTATTGATTTCTGCTAATTCTAACAATGATTGTCCTATCCCATCGGTATTGTCCATACAAGTTATACGGAAATTACTTTGTGATAATCTTTGACTAAATTCTAATCTAGCTTTTGGTTTTCTAAATTGATTTACTAATATTTCTTCTTCATATTTAAACAAAACAAATCCTTGAGGTTTTGCTTTTAGAAAATAATCAAAAGCTGTTGCTGTTAAACCCAAATAATCTGAGCAATAAATATAATCGTCAACTCTTGCTCCCTGACGATATAAAACATTGTTTTGATCTGTAATTCCAATTGATGTAGCAGCAATACTCATTTCTGAAGAATCACTAAGATCACCTCCAAGTACCTGACAACTATAGTCATCACAAGCTTTTTTGACACCACACAATATATTTTTTAAATCTTCAATCAAAAAATTACTTTCAAAAGCAAATGTTAATAGGAATCCTATGGGAATTGCTCCATTAGCAACGATATCACTAATATTTAATATTCCTAAGTAATATCCTAATTCAAAATAATTAATTAATCCCAATTTAAAACTAATTAAATTTGCTGGAACTCTATCAGTAGATAAACATATAGATTTTTGATTTGCAATATCTATTTGGCCAACGATCACCATATATTCCTCAAAGGTGATCTTTTTAGGCTTATCCCTAAAATTATACTACTTTATTATCGCAGCAGCAATGGCTAAAGTATAGCAGTGAATAGGAAAATGGCCACAACAGATCTTATTCATTAACATAACTAGATTCTAAAGTTTCCTCTAAACTAAACGGTGACTCCTTGGGGAAAAAAATCAATTTAATCCCTTCTCTTTTGTTCTTCAACAACTTTCAAGGAAGTTTGCCGTTGATAAATTGCTAATTCACGCTGAAAATCTTGATTTAATTGTAGAATTTCTAATTGTAATGACTTTTATTGTTCAAAACGCCATCTTTGAAAATCAAGATTTTTGTCATTAATTACCAATTCCAAACCATAATCAAACCTCCATGAATTGTACTAAATTTTAAAGTTTGTAGTTGGGCTTTAGCCCTATCTTAACTTTAATTAAACTAAAGTTAATACTTGATCATATTCTTGTTGATGAATTCGCCAAGCATTCCAAACATCAACTTTTTGCTGAAGATTTAACCAAAGTCTATGACCATTACCAAAAGCTTTACCAATTCTAATAGCTAAATCAACAGTAATCGGTTGTTCACCTTGAATAATCTCATTAACAACTTGATTAGAGACTCCTAAAATTTTGGCAAATTGTGTCGGAGTAATTGCTAAATCTTCTAAAATATCTGCAATAACTTCGCCAGGATGTACTGGTTTTTCGGGTCTATCTTGGATCAAAGTGTCTCTTTTCTGTATCATAATTTAACCTTCCTGATGAATTACATACTTTACTATTTTAATGATAATCTTCGAGGTTGACATCATAAACCTCACCATCCTCAAAGCTAAAGGTAATTCGCCAATTTCCTGATACTTTAATTGACCAAGTTCCTTGGCGATCGCCTTTAAGTTCATGTAAATCATAACCTGGTAATCTAATATCTTCTAACATTAATGCTGAATCTATGACCTCTAATCTAATTCTTATTTTCTTTTCTAAATTATGAGGTACTCCTTTATTAATATTTTCTTGAAAGAGTTTTTCAAGAGCTTTATTTTTAAAGGTTTGAATCATTCATCAAATCTCCCTTATCATATTAAATTTAGTAAATAATAAGCCGCATTCGCTCTTAATAATTCCCGTCTAATTTCATAATCTAATCTATAATTTCGGGCAAAATTACTTGATAACCTCTTTGAGAAAGACTTAAAAACCATTGTTGACATTGTACTGCTAAAGGCGTTGCTTTAGGATTAGTAATTAATCCCACTGGTGCAGAATCTAATAAAATAACTTTACTCATTAAATTGAAACATTCTCCAGAGATTCAATAATTTTAAAAATTTCTTTTTGTTCATTTTCATCATCTAATTCAGCCCAAGACTCAAATAATTGTTTAATTTTTTCTGGATTTTGCTCACTATTATTAATTTGATTAATAGCATTATCCCAAGCATTAATAGATGTTTGTTTTGTCAGCATACTTTGACGAAATGAACGCACAAAATTTAATAATTCAGGTATATATTCTTCAGGAGTTTGTTCAATTTCTGTTAATAAATCAAGTCTTTGTTTTGTTGCTGTAATTTTATAATTATTCATCATTATTTACCTCGATTTTTCAAATTTTGGCTAAGGTGAGTCCAGAAAAGACCCACCCTAATCATAATACTAAACCAAAACTTCCTCAAGTTTCGGCATCTGCTCCACAGGAATCACCCGACCGAAATCCTCAAAACCCGCAATCTCATCAAAATTGAGATAACGGTATAAATCACCCTTAAACGGGTCAAATTTTTTGGCCAACGATCACCATATATTCCTCAAAGGTGATCTTTTTAGGCTTATCCCTAAAATTATACCACTTTATTGTCGCAGGAGCAATGGCTAAAGTATAGCAGGGAGTAGGAAAATGGTCACAACAGATGTTACTCATTAAGATAACTAGATTCTAAAGTTTCCTCTAAACTAAACGGCGACTCTTTTGGAAAAAACATTAATTTAATTCCTGTTTCCTCCGATGCTTTTAGGCGGGCTTTTTGATAACAGTCCTCAAACACTTCTGAAAGCAGAGGTTTCAAACTGGGACTATCTTCTAACAACCCTTCAATACAAATCCGTTGTTCTGTGATGGTACTACGCCAACTTTCACTGCGTTTTTCTGGTTGATAGTGCCATTTTAATAAATGCATTAACAACACAATTAAACGACTTTTTAATTCCCGTTTTTCACTTCTTCCCATACTTTCAATTTCTTCGATTAAATTTGGAATATCAATTTCATTTAGTTTATTTTCTTTTAACTGTTGAACAGTGGTTTGTATCCAGAGATAAAAGTCTTGTTCATAAAGAATATTAGGTCTTGTCGTGGATGAGTTAATCATTGTTAATCTCCTCTGTGTAATCAATCTTCCTAAATATCGAACATTTGCTTAACATCATCCAGAGAAACTGAATGACTGTCTCTTTCCTCTTGTCTGATAGTTCTTAAATCTTGCAAATCTTCTAAATCTTCTAAGAGTTCTTCAATTTTGACAAATTCCTCATAAGGTAGCAGAACATATTCCTTTCCATTTTTATTAAAAAACTCAGGATTAAGTTGAATCATAAATTTCTTTTCCTCATCTAGCAGATGGGTTTAATCAGTTACAAAAATACAATTAGGTGGGCTTTGCCCACCCTACGAGGTTAGATTGCGCCTGCGGGAATACCTAAAATATCTTCAATTTTTGGCATTTCTTCTAACGGAATTACCCGACCTTCATCTTCAAACCCGGCAATTTGATCGAAGTTCAGATAACGATATAAATCCGCCGCAAAAGGATCAACTTTTTTCGTGACAATTTCCCGATATTCTTCAACCGTTGGAATGCGTCCTAACAACGCACAAACCGCCGCTAACTCTGCCGAACCTAAATAGACTCGCGCATCTTTACCCATACGGTTATTGAAGTTGCGAGTCGAGGTTGAAAACACCGTTACCCCATCAGCAACTCGGGCTTGATTTCCCATACAAAGGGAACATCCCGGCATCTCAGTTCTAGCCCCAACAGCATCAAAAACCTGATAAATTCCTTCATCGCGTAATTGCTTTTCATCCATGCGAGTTGGCGGACAAATCCATAACCGAACATTGGTTTTCGGTGCCCCTTCTAATATCTTCGCAGCCGCCCGATAATGACCAATATTCGTCATACAAGAACCGATGAACACCTCATCAATTTTGTCTCCCACACATTCCGACATTAACTTAATATTATCGGGGTCATTGGGAGCCGCCACAATCGGTTCTTTGATCTGGTTCAAATCCACTTCAATAATATCAGCATATTCCGCATCTTCATCCCCTGCCATTAACACGGGATTTGCTAACCATTGTTCCATTTTTGCCACCCGTCGCATCATCGTTTTGGCGTCTTGATAACCCCGTGCGACCATATTGGTCATCAGGGCAACATTAGAACGTAAATACTCAGCAATGGTTTCTTGACTGAGCTTAATCGTAGACCCAGCACAGGAACGTTCGGCTGTTGCGTCGGTTAATTCAAAGGCTTGTTCCACCTTTAAATCCGGTAAACCTTCCATTTCCATAATCCGACCATTGAAAACATTTTTCTTGTTTTCCTTAGCCGTCGTTAACTTGCCTTGCTGCATGGCAACGAATGGAATGGCGTTAACAATATCCCGCAGGGTAACACCCGGTTGTAATTCTCCTTTAAATCGGACTAACACAGATTCCGGCATATCCAAAGGCATCACACCTAATGCTGCGGCAAATGCTACCAACCCTGAACCCGCAGGGAAGGAAATCCCCAGGGGAAAACGGGTGTGGGAGTCGCCGCCAGTTCCCACCGTATCGGGTAACAACATCCGGTTTAACCAAGAGTGAATAATCCCATCCCCCGGACGCAGGGCTACACCGCCACGAGTTGAGAAGAAATCGGGTAATTGTTGATGGGTTTTGATGTCAACGGGCTTGGGGTATGCTGCGGTGTGACAGAAACTCTGCATCACCAAATCGGCGGAAAATCCTAAACAGGCGAGTTCTTTGAGTTCATCCCTGGTCATCGGGCCAGTGGTATCCTGGGAACCTACGGTGGTCATCAACGGTTCGCAGGATGTCCCTGGACGCACTCCGGGCAACCCGCAGGCTTTTCCGACCATTTTCTGGGCGAGGGTAAAGCCTTTTCCGGTGTCTTCGGGTAGGGAGGGACGCACAAATAACTCACTGGGTTCAAGTCCCAAGGCGACGCGGGTTTTGTCGGTTAATGTGCGACCAATTAATAAGGGAATTCGACCCCCAGCCCGGACTTCATCTAAAATAGTATCGGGTTTGAGGGTAAAGGTAGAAATCACGTCTCCGGCTTCGTTGGTAATTTCTCCTTTATAGGGATAAATAGTAATCACATCCCCGGTATTCAGTTTACTCACATCGCATTCGATGGGCAGGGCGCCGGAGTCTTCGGCGGTATTAAAGAAAATCGGGGCAATTTTTCCACCTAAAATATAACCCCCTGAGCGTTTATTGGGAATGTAGGGGATATCATTACCAATATGCCATAACACGGAGTTAATCGCTGATTTCCGAGACGAGCCCGTACCGACAACATCTCCGACATAAGCGACGGGATGCCCGTTTTTCTTCAGTTCGGCTATGGTTTCTAACCCTCCAGGTATCCGACTTTCCAACATCGCTAAGGCGTGTAAGGGAATGTCGGGGCGGGTTGTGGCATGGGTAGCAGGGGAAAGGTCATCGGTGTTGGTTTCCCCCGGTACTTTAAATACAGTTACGGTAATGGTTTTCGGCAGTTTCGGCCGTCCGATAAACCAGTCTGCTTCCGCCCAGGCGTCAATTACTTGTTTAGCAAAGGGGTTAACCTCTGATAAATGCAGAACATCGTTGAAGGCGTCGAAGACTAACAAGGTTTTGCTGAGGGCGGTGGCGGCGGCGGCGGCAATATTCTCATCCCCTGCTTTAAGTAAGTCTATCAGGGATTGGACATTATAGCCTCCTACCATTGTACCTAAAAGGGAAACGGCACCTTGATGGGATATCAGGGGACTGGTGATTTCGTCTTTAGCAATAGCGGTTAAAAAGGCGGCTTTGACATAAGCGGCTTCATCCACACCGGGGGGGATACGGTCTCTGAGCAATGTCATCAAGAATTCTTTCTCCTCCTCTGGCGGGTTTTTCAAGAGTTCACAGAGTTCGGAGGTTTGTTCGGCGTTGAGGGGAAGGGGCGGAATTCCCAGTTGGGCGCGTTCTTCCGCGTGTTGACGATAGGCTTGTAGCATGGGTTGGGGTGTTCTCCTGTAATACCTTAATTTTGTTATTGTATTGTAATAGGAAGTTTACGGGAGTTACTGGTAAACGAATTGATGAGAAAAGATAAGTTATAGACTATGATCTTGAGTAGATATAGTTATTTGAGGTAAGTTACTATGGTTACAAAAAAAATGATTCAAGAAAAAATAGCGGATTTAACAGAAGAACAACTTAATCAAGTTTATGACATGATTGAACAATTAAGTAGTTCAGAAAGTACGGTTAAAAAACCCAGTTTAATTTCTGAATTACAAAAAATTTCAATTGATGCTCCCGAAGATTTCTCGGTTAAAATTGCCATGAGTTTAGGGAGAGATGTGAGTGAGGACTAAAATTTTTGTAGATACTCTGTTTATTATCGCTTTAATCAATAAACGGGATCAATATCATCAAAAGGCTTTAAGTAGGTAGGCGGGATTAAACTCTGCCATTTAACAATATGTAAAGAGGGCTTCGATCAGCCATTAGAGAGCGTTAGGACGCTTTCCAATCGTTTACATGGTAGCGTTTTATGAAGGCAGGTTGGTGTTGAATGAGTTTGTTGTATAATTGGTGAATATCCATTTAAGGAGAATTGAGTATGTTACCGATGAAGGCAGATTTACAAGAGTTAATGATTACTGAAGGAGAAATAAAAAAAATAGTTGGTAAATTTAGTAACTTGGGGGATGGTCTCTACTGCACTGCTCTCTTGTCTGTGGGGCTAATTTTTTTCTTGGTAGTAAATAGAAGTAATTCTGTTGCTGTTAATTTAACTATTATCATTATATGTATTTTAATAACTATTTTAATTATGTATTTTTTAATTAAACTTGACGGGAAAAAAAATCAAAGAGTGAGATTATTATTATCAGAAGTAGAAAAACACAATCAAATTATCACTAATCTCTATACCTTAGATCAACTTGAAGCTGTAGGTAATCCGGTTAAGATTAATGATAGAGTTAAGGTTATCGAAGCTTTAAGAATCACTAGAGAAGGTTTAGTTCGTGCGTTAAAAACTGAAAAAATATTGAGAGAAAATCCTAATTTTAAACCGGAGTATTTTAATATAGATTTAACCAGTTTACAAGCTGAAAAAACCATGGTTAAAGCGATTGAATATGCTCAACTGCTTGATGATGCTGTACAAATTGGGGTGAGTGTTCAGAAAGAAATGCGAAAGTTACAAAACAATCGTTAAATGTTAAGAGTTTTTGAGATAAGGGGAAAATTGCGATCGCTCAGAAACCCGGTTTCTTTGAGAAACCGGGTTTCTAATGCCCTTTATTCATTCCCATAAAATTCATCTAAAATCAAATTAATCTGATTAACGCTAATATCTTCCTGTTCAGATTTACTGTAAATCGTTAACAGTAAAACTGAAGTTGGAGATTCAACACAATAAATTAACCGATAACCTCCGCTTTTGCCTTTTTGAATATTACTATTTTTAACCCTGACTTTGTAAATAAAATAATCCCCCCCAAACCCTTGTAAGCGATCGCTCAGAAAATTACCCTTTTGTAATTCTATAATAATCGGTTCAACATCAGCACGAATTCGGCGATATTTTTTTGATAACCGATATAACTCCTTTTCAAATTCATTGGCAAATCTGATAGAAATTTCTGAAAAATGATTATTAGTCATCGATTCTCTCCCATAATTCAGATAGAGGTCGGGTTTGTCCTGTTTTCATTTCGTGTAATGCTCGTCTTAAACTGGCTTTAATTTCTTCCACAGGGGTATCATCAGGATCGGATTCTAATTCATCTTGGGGAGAAACTAAAACAATCACTTTTACCCGACTTGGTGTATTAATATCAAGGTGATGATCTAAAATTAACTGTCCTTTTTCATCAACAGTTCCCATGACTTCAAATGCTTGCATGATTGAATCTCCTGTCATAGTTTACCTAATATTATTATAGCAGATTTTATTAAATCAGGATTAGGAATAAAGTGCGATCGCTCAGAAACCCGGTTTCTATTTTTCACGATAGCCCAGTAGTCTTTTATTTTCTAATATTGATCCCTCTTCCAACCATTTGATAGATTCTTCTGAGTTTTGGCTCGGATTTAACCATAGAATGACTTTAATTTCAGTTAAATTTTCAGAAACTTCGGCTAAATAATCCCTAACTTTATCATCTAATGATATAATAATTTTATCGGTGGCGATCGCTGCTTCTACAAGACAAATATCTTTCCAAATTGCTTCTCTGGTTTTATAAGTTATATCTAACTGTTCAAGTTTATTCCTTAATTCAGTTAACGTTACATTTTCACAAGATTTATACTTTCTTCTGGCTATCATACTAACTCGCCATTTTCTAGCAAATGTTGATTCATGTTTATTCCATTCTGCTTTTAATTCATCAGTCATTACCATAGAATGACATATTTTTAAAACAGCATTTAAAAAATCACGGCAATTTTTTGAGGTTGGATGTTTAGCATCTTCTCCGCCACAAGAACGAGCAACAGAAGCATCAATAACCAAATATTTTGATTGTTTATTCTTCATTAAAGCTAATTAGATTCATTCATGAGTTTTAATTCTGCCGCATCTAAATAGCGACTTTCTTCCTGTAAATCTACTTCGCTAAAATCTTCGGGCCAATCTCCAAACGTCCCTGCTTCATCTAAATCAGCCGTTGTTATATTTGTACAACCTTCTTGATCACGAGTAAACCAATGTAACTTAATTTTATCAGGTTTAATTTTATCTTCTGCAACTAACGATTGAATTCGTTTTAAAATCAAGTCACTGTGAGTTTCTATCACAACTCTTACCCCTCTATTCGCTGATTCTACTAATATATCAGCTAAGGAAGCTTGAGCGCGAGGATGCAAATGAATTTCTGGTTGTTCTAGGTAAACTAATTGTTCAGGTTCAGCAACTAATAACGCAACAAGAGCAGGTAAAGTTTGAGAAACACCAAAACCGACATCAGCAATGCTAACCATCTCTGTAGATTTCGTTTTAGAATTAAAATTACAAGGAAGTCGAGCTACTCTAATTTCAACTTGAGTATCATTAATCTGTTTAGTGTCAACTTTACCTGTTAACCCTAAAATCTTTAAATATCTAGCTAAGTCTTTAAGTTTAGAAGATTTCGTAGTTTGCCAATTATTAATCACACTAGCAACATAATTCTCAAAAGTCCCCGGAAATTGCTTCCCAATTGCTGTTACTGGATAAGTCCGTTCTGGATTTCCTCTTAAACCCGGTACATGAATAATACTACGAATATATTCTTCTAATACTCTTAAGTCATTAAAGCCAAAAAGTGTTGAGGAGATAGAGTCTATATCTGAAATTAAAATCATTGTAAAATCTAAAAAACATCTAATTCTTTTTACGTTTAAAGGAATTTTTGTTTGTAATTTATAGCCATTGTTTTCCAATAAATCTTGGTACATTTTCGATATTTTTTGATAAAAATTTTTAGCTTGCTTTGGTAAATAATTTTCGATTTCTTCTTGCTGCATATTTTTCTTTAAAACTATTTCTGGCTCATCTTTTTCTTGATAAACCATTTGTTTTATGTCAATATTTTTACTCATTTTGCAAAAATCAAGTCTAATAGAACTAGATTGATTTATTTCGGTTTCAATAGAAAAATCTTTATATTTTTTAGAAGATATTTTAGAAAAAATTTGTTCTGTAGATGTGAATTTTACATTAGGCCCATTTAACAATAAAGCTCCTGGATCATAAGTTGCTTCCAAGGTTTGTTTGAGCAGAAGTAAGGGTTGGATAATACTAGATTTACCCGAACTATTGGCTCCTGAAAGTATGGTTAAATTTTGAATTTCTATAGAGCATGGATTGGCAATAGATTTATAGCCACTAACAGATATTTTAGTAATTCCTTCAAATTCTTCATTTTTTGATTTTGTAGAATTACTTATTTTAACTGATTTAGCCATGATTTACTTTTAATTAAAAAATAATGTAAAGATTATATCACAAATTTTAATTCTGTAGATTATAACAAATTATTCTTCATCAATACGCTCCCACATTTTTTCTAAAGAAATTCTTTGTCCAGATTTCATTTCATGTAACGCTCGTCTCAAACTGGCTTTAATTTCTTCCACCGGAGTATCATCAGGATCAGATTCAGTTTAGTCTGCTAAAACTATCGTTAAACAGTGATGAAGAATCAACAGTAGTTATGTTTAAGTTGAGTCCCAGAGACATGATTTGAAAATAGGGGTGTTTCCTGAATCTGGTTTTTGAGTTGTTTTTGTATTAGAATTAGGCTATAGGCCTAAAAATTTCCTGATTTTACTCAGTATTCCCCTAGTAGGGTCCGAACGTTGGCTCTGGAAATTAATTTCAACATTAATATTATTCTTTTTCTGGTTATTATTGTTTTTCTCAGTTTGTTTTAAATCAAATTCTGCTAAACATTGCAAGATTGTTTGTGAAGTTTGAGGGCGATTGCTCGGAAAAGGAGCCATTAAATAATCAATGAAAGCAGCCAATTCATAAGAAATATTGGGCGCACCTTCTCGCCATAATAACTTTCCAGTTCGAGGATTTTCTGGATAAGAACTTGGGGGTTTTCCCGTTAATAAATAAACAAAGGTTCGTCCCAGGGCAAAAAAATCCGATTGAGGAACAGCTTTCCCATTCGTTTGTTCTGGGGGTATATATTCATGGCGAACAATCCTAGTTACATTTTGCCCCTCGTTTATCTTGGGCACAAAGATATCTGTAATTTCCCATTTAGCTCTAAAAGCAATTAATACTAATTGTCCATTGGGTTTCCTGATAATATTTTGAGGCTGATCAAATTTCTCCATGACCAAACGTTGAATCTGTAAATTAATTTTAATATTATTATTTTTCTTAGTTTGTTTTAAATCAAAATCTGCTAAACGTTGCAAGATTGCTTGCGGAGTTTGAGGGCGATCATCAGGACAAGGAGCCATTAAATTATCAATTAAATCAGCAAATTCATTAGAAATATTGGACGCACTTTCTCGCCATAATAACTTTCCAGTTCGAGGATTTTCTGGATAAGAACTTGGGGGTTTTCCTGTTAATAAATAAACAAAGGTTCGTCCCAGGGCAAAAAAATCCGATTGAGGAACAGCTTTCCCATGAGTTTGTTCTGGGGGCATATATTCATCGTAAACAATCATAGTTACATTTTGCCACTCGTTGATCTTGGGCACAAAGGTATCTGTAACTTCCCATATAGCTCCAAAAGCAATTAATACTAATTGTCCATTGGGTTTCCTGATAATATTTTGAGGCTGATCAAATTTCTCCATGACCAAACAGTGAAAGGCTTCGTCACTCCCTTTGGGAAGATAGGTAAAATAGCCATCGGGATCAACTTTAGGAAGTCCGGGATAATTAAGCCGACTCAAAACTTTCGCTTTTTGTTTGAACAAAGCGATCTCTTGGGGATGGTTTTTAAATAAAACTTTGAGAACCTTACATTGGCCTTGATCATCAATTTCAAATGTTTTGACAAAACCTCCTCCTCCAAGTGGTTTAATCACACGATATCGCCCTTCCAGCAAAAGATTAGAGCCACATTGACAACAAGTTCGCCGATACTCGTTTGCTGGATCTGTTGGGTTAGGACATTTAGGATTAAGGCAATAACTCATAACGAGAAAACCTCCCAAGGGAGATGAATACATTAATTATACTGCGGCGGTAGAAACTTTACAGACCGCGACTTGGTTTTTATGGGGAGCATTAGTTTAAATGCGCGCGCAGCTTATAGACCTAAAAATTTCCTGATTTTACTCAGTATTCCCATAGTAGGCTCCGAACGTTGGCTCTGGAAATTAATTTCAACATTAATATTATTCTTTTTCTGGTTATTATTGGTTTTCTCAGTTTGTTCTAAATCAAATTCTGCTAAATACTGCAAGATTGCTTGTGGAGTTTGAGGGCGATTTCCGGGAAAAGGAGCCATTAAATAATCAACAACTGCTGCCAATTGATCAGAAACATTAGGTGCCCCTTTCCGCCATAACAACTTCCCGGTTCGAGGATTTTCTGGATAAGCGGTGGGGGTTTTTCCGGTTAATAAATAAATAAAAGTTCGTCCGAGGGCAAAGAAATCGGATTGAGGAACAGCTTTGCCATTTGTTTGTTCCGGGGGTGTGTAACCAGGGGAAACAATCACGGTTACATTTTGCCCCTGTTCTACCTTAGCTATATAGGTTCCTGAAACTTCCCGTGCAGTTCCAAAATCAATTAATACTAATTGTCCATTAGGTTTTCGCATAATATTTTGAGGCTTAATATCCCGATGGAAGTATTGTAAATTATGGACTTGCTCTAGGATCTCAGTCAGTTGTTTTAGCCATTCCAAAGCGAGTTCTTGACTGATGGGTTCTTTTTTTCGTTGCTTCATCCAGTCTTGTAAATTTAGCCCTTCAATTTTCTCCATCACCAAACAGTGGAGAGCTTCGTCGCTTCCCTTGGGAAAATAGGTAAAATATCCATCGGGATCAACTTTAGGAATTCCGGGATGGTTAATTTGACTCAAAACTTCTGCTTGTTGTTTCAACAAAGCGACCGATTTGGGATGGTTTTTTAATAAAACTTTTAGAACCTTAACTTTCCCTTGATCATCAATTTCAAATGTTTTTCCAAAACCTCCCCCTCCCAGTTGTTTGATCACACGATAACGCCCTTCCAGCAAAAGATTAGAGCCACATTCACAACAAGTGGACTGATTCTCGTTTGCTGGATCTGTTGGATTAGGACATTTAGGATTAAGACAATAACTCATAAGGAGAAAACCTCAATGGAGATGACTAAATTAATTATACTCTGAAAAATTTATTATTCCTAATGGGCTTGATATTTAACCCCAAAGACATCAAGAATATCAAGAAGTTGCAAGGACTAACCCTGGAAGACCCGGCAAACCAGGAAATCAGATAGCGATCGCACCTTTTTTGGTACAATAGCGGTGATTTGTTTGGTGCAACGAATAGCCACTATTAACCGTGAGTAAAGATTTATTTGCCCGTGAAGCGTTAACTCAAATTCCTAAAATTTTAACGTTATTGGATCGAAATCCCCATAGTCCGACTTATGGTTGTTTTGATCGGAATTTTTGGCATTATAAAATCAAAGATTTTGCCAATGGTAGGATGCAAGAATTAGTGTTACCCCTGGCTTTGGTTTATGATCTTCCGATTTCGGATAATCCTTTTTATCAACAACCTGCGATTAAAAATTGGGTAGAGGCGGGTATTCTTTATACAACTAATACCGTTCATCCCGATAGTTTTTGTGATGAAACTTTACCCTTAGAATATTCGGCTAGTGCCACAGCTTTTTCCCTATTGGCGGGTTTAGAAAGTTATCATTTATTGGGGTTAATGAATTATGAAGCGTTACAATGTTTTGAACGTCGGGCGAATGGATTAGCCCATTGTAAATTTAGTCAGAGTGCGAGTCATGAGGCGTTAATTCTTCTGTGTTTAGAACGGTTGGGGCAAATGTTACAAACCTCTAAATGGCATCGGATTAAAGCCTCTCGTTTGGAATGGTTATTATCCTTACAAAGTCAGGAAGGATGGTTTAAAGAAAATGAAACGTTTGATCCCGGTTATCATACTTTAACAATTTCTTTATTAGCTCAATTGGATGATTTAAGAGCAGATTTGCGGTTGAAAGAATCTTTGATGAAAGCAGTAGAATTAGTCTCCTATTTTATTCATCCTGATGGGTCGTATGGGGGTGAATATGGCAGTTTAAATACTTATCAATTTTTTCCCTATGGGTTTGAATTAGTCGGGGAATGGCTACCGGATGCGTTACGAATTAATGACCGTTTTTTACAGGGTCTTAAGAATGGTTTATCTGCTTGTTATGGGGATGATTATTCATTAGGAAATCAGGTTGGGAATTATTTACTAGCTTGGCGTGATTTTGTCCCTGGACGACCGCAACCTTTAGTGCGAGATGTGGCGAGTATTTGGTTAAAGGAAGCGGAAATTTTAATTAAACGTCGTCCTTATGTGGAATTATATGTGGCTTTAAATAAAGGAGGAGTTTTTAAGCTATTTAGGGAAAATAAACTGATATTATCAGATACTCATTTTTCCCTACAAGTTCGTCAGGGTCGTCAAATTAAAAATGCTGTAGCACATTTAATGAGTTCCTATACCATTCATGTTGAACAGGATGAGGTGTTAATTGAAGGAGGATTAAGTTGGGTAAAACCGAATCAATTATCGTCGTTAAAATTGGTTTTAATGCGAGTTTTAATGTTAATATTAGGTAAGTTGTTCTCAAAGCAAATTCAGAGGTTAAATTCTTCTGAAATTGTTCGGGGAAAACAAGATGCACCCTTTCGATTTACACGGCGATTTCGTTGGGAAAGAAATCAATGGCATATTATTGATGAATTATATGCTGATTCTTGGCGAGGAATTATTTCCGCCGGAATGGGTTGTGATCAAACGTCAATGGATATTCCCCTGAGTCGCACGTTTCAACGGGGACAATTACAACCTTGGTTAGATTTAACCGATGAGATTAGAAAGTTAACGCCGGGTCAATCTTTGAAATTAGAACGACGATTTTAATGTATAGTTAGGAATAGGTAGAAAAGATGAATTATAATAATTATCTGCTTTTGCTGAGGATTATTTTAAGTGCTTGAAATTGTTAATCATCGATGGTTTCATCCCGTTTTATTGTTGTGTTGGGTAGGACTGGGAATTTTATTCAGATTTATCGGTTTAGGAGATAAGTCAGCATCGAGTATTGAAATTTCTACTTTAGTGTTTAGTTTGGGTCACGGACTGAAAACAATTCCGTTAGATCAAATTATTTCAGCAGATATTTTATTATCCCCTTTACGGTTTGAAGCAACGACTCAACCTGCGGATGTCGTTTATCATTTGTTCACTGAAAGTAATCACCCTCCGTTATATTTTTGGCTGAATCATTTCTGGATGAAGTTGTTTTCAATAGATGGAGAATTAGTCTCTTTAACGGCTGCGCGATCGCTCAGTTCTATTTTAGGGGTTTTATCAATTCCAGCTATTTTTAGTTTAAGTTATTTTGCCTTTCGGTCTTTGATTTTTGCTCAAATTACTGCCGCGTTAATGGCAGTTTCTCCTTATGGAATCTATTTGTCGCAAGAAGCCCGACACTATACCATAACTATCCTTTGGATTATCGCATCTTTAGGCTATTTTGTCAAGGCAATTAGAAGTTTAGAGGGAGAAAAACCGTTATCTATAATTCAAGTTATCGGTTGGATTATTATCAATGGATTAGGAATTGCCAGCCACTATTTCTTTATTGTGTTCTTAGGTGCAGAGGGGTTAGTTTTAGGGGGATTTTGGTTAAAAGATTGGCGAAATAAATTAGGACTCATCAGAACAGCTTGGTTAAGAATTTATGGGGTGATTTTAGGAACATTAATTAGTGGATTAGTTTGGATTCCAATTTTACAAAATCTTCCTAATGATCAACTTACGGAATGGATCGAAACCGAATTCAAAGGATTAGGATTTATAGCACCTTTATTTCGGTTATTCGCCTGGTTAATTACCCAGATCTTTTTATTACCAGTTGAAGGAACACCGATGATTATAACGGTGATTTCAGCATTAATGTTATTAACGGTTTTAGTTTGGGTAATTCCTGGGATAATTGAAGGAATTCGGTTAAATCTTCACGCCTCTGAGACTCAACTAGAAACTCAAATATTTGGCGGTATTTTCCTTAGTATTCTTGCACTTTTTTTAATTCTCATTTATGGACTTCAAAAAGATGTTTCTCTGGCGGCGAGATATCAATTTGTTTACTTTCCTGTGTTTATTTTAATTGTAGGTTCTGCATTAGGTAGGATTTGGAAACAACCCAGAACTTCTAATTATTCTTGGGTTTCACTCCCAACTATTTTGCAAGCAAATAGTAAAAAAATTGTGATTGTCACCTTAATAATGGGGTGTTTAGGTGCGTTAACAGTTGGCGCAAATTATGGGTTTCAAAAATCCCAGGACTCAGATCATTTAGCGAGTTATATTATTCATGAATCGAAAACACCTGTTATGATTGCGACAACTCAACGAACCCATGCAGAAACTCGATCTTTGATGGGATTAGGATTAGAATTTAAACGTCAGCAGTCTGAAAAGTTACCTGAATTTATGTTAGTAAAAAAAACGGATAATCCTTCTCCTGCTTTAGCAACAGCTTTAACTCAAGTTCAACGTCCCTTTGAATTCTGGAAGGTGAATTTAAAAGATAATACGGATTTTAGTCAATTCCGGTGTCAAGAAGATCCTCGTCCTCAACCTGATTTTAATGGATATCGATATCGACGATATTATTGTCAATAGTTGGGTTATAATTTGAATTTAATTACAATAGGATTAGTTGAACGTGCAGTTATCTCTAACGCTGTCTCCCTTAAAATTAGCTAAACGCCTAACAATGGGAGTGGGATTTTTTACCTTTACGAGTATTCTGATAAAAATTGGTAGATTTGGATTTCATTATCAAAAAGACTGGACAGATATGTTTAATGTTGATCGAGAGATGAATTTACCGACTTGGTTTAGTGCGTTTATGTTGGCGTTTTGTGCTTGGTTATTGGGTGCGATCGCATCTGCAAAACAAGCAGAACTGGAACAACAAAAAACCTTAACTGATGCTGATAATAATTCTCCGGTAAAATATCGTTATTTTCAACAGTGGAAATGGTTATCTATTATTTTTTGGTTATTAGCTTTTGATGAAGTTGCTACGATTCATGAAATTTTAATTATTCCTGATATTGCAAAAGCGTTAAATTTACCGCCTTTTTTACGTTCAATGTGGGTGATTCCAGGGACAATTTTAGTGGTGATTTTCCTGCGTAAATATTGGAAATTTTGGTTACATCTTCCCCGAAAAACTCGTGATCATTTTGTTTTAGCAGCATTTTTATATATTGGTGGAGCGTTATTCATGGAAATGGTAGGGAGTGTTGTGGCGTCTTATTACCGTCAACAAAGTCTGATTTATTCATTGGTAGCAATTGTAGAAGAAATTATGGAAATGATGGGGGTAATTGTGTTTATGTATGGATTGTTAGTTTATATTCGAGAATGGCAACAAAAAATCGATGTTGAGATTAAAATTATTAGTTGACGGTTGACTATTCCCCATTCGTAATTCGTAATTCGTAATTCGTAATTCGTAATTCGTAATTCGTAATTCGTAATTCGTAATTCGTAATTCGTAATTCGTAATTCGTAATTCGTAATTCGTAATTCGTAATTCGTAATT